>JABSPM010000117.1 GCA_013215095.1 Flavobacteriaceae bacterium
ATAAAGCTTTTATATGGATGTGGATTGCGAGTTGGAGAGGTGCTAGAACTTAGAATAAAAGACGTTAATTCTGATCAAATGCTCTTGCACATCAATATGGCTAAAGGGAACAAAGATCGAACTGTAAAGCTTCCCAAAACTGTTCTTGACGATTTAAGAAGTTATTATAAGAAGTACAAACCTAAAGACTTTTTGTTTGAAGGGCAGAATAAACCATTTTATTCTGCAAAAAGCATTCAAAATTTCATTAAAAAGTATGCATTTAAAGCTAAAATTACAAAGATAGTTACCCCGCATATGCTACGTCACAGTTATGCAACTCATTTGGTAATTATCATCTTTGATAAATATAGATTTCTCATTTTATTTTAAGAATTTCTATAAATTGGGCATAACAATTGTATAACGGTATTAACTTTATACATCTTCTGTGATTTTTATTTGTAAATCTAGATGTTTTTAGCAAAATTGAAGCTATTTACTTCTGCATCGTATAATTTGTTCGTCTGTTAAGTTATTTTGCGATACAATATGAATGCTAACTCCGTTGGGTGCGCTAAGTTTTGTGTACCTATTAAAATTATTAGCAGCGCTGTAAACACTTCCTAAATTAGAGGGAATAGTTGTGCTAATTCCTGTCTCAGGGTTTGTTGTGTCTTCTGTAGGTTCATTTCCAATTGTTTGATCATCGTTTGACATACAGCCCGCTGTTACTAAAATATTACAAGTAATACACAAGAGTGTTAAATATGTTTTTGTCATGTGTCAAAAAATTAATAGCTGTGGTTTAAAAACGCCATATAATTACCGTAAAATTTACGAATTAAATTTTAATCCCTGTTTGGTAAAGACATAACAATTATCAAAAGCTACGAAATATACCAAAACCCTGCTTATAATTTCAAATAAAAGGTTGTAATTTTGAACATGATTAAAGGCATTTGATGAGACTATACATTGTACCAACTCCAATAGGTAATCTTAAGGATATAACACTTAGAGCACTTGAAGTTCTAAAGTCAGCAGATTTAATACTCGCTGAAGATACACGTACTACAGGAAAATTATTGAAGCATTTTGAAATTTCAACACCAACACAATCACATCATATGCATAATGAGCATAAAACTGTAGAAGCTATTGTGCAAAAACTGCAAGGCGGTATGACTATTGCCTTGGTAAGTGATGCAGGAACGCCTGCTATTTCAGACCCAGGGTTTTTGTTAACAAGAGCTTGTATTGCTGGTAATATTGCCGTAGAATGTTTACCTGGAGCTACTGCATTTGTGCCAGCTTTAGTGAATAGTGGACTTCCAAATGACAAGTTTGTTTTTGAGGGTTTTCTTCCCGTAAAAAAAGGCAGACAAACCCGATTGAAACTTCTAGCTGAAGAATCTAGAACCATGATATTTTATGAATCACCTCATAAGCTAATCAAAACATTGACTAATTTTTGCGACTATTTTGGCGGGGATAGACAGGTTTCTGTCTCTCGAGAACTAACCAAACTCTACGAGGAAACACGTCGCGGCACGGCAACATCAGTACTAGAACATTATACCAAAAAACCAGCAAAAGGTGAAATCGTAATTATTGTAGCAGGTAAAAGCAAATAGCACATCCGTTTATGTACCTACAAGACAAACGGGTTAGCTTGATAAATTTATATTGCTCTATGCTGGGCTTACCCTCTCTTTTATGAAGCCACGAAGACTTGCTTTAGGTTCTGTACTGTGTAAAATGGCTATTACGATTTCATTAAGTGATTATTATCAACCAAAACCCATCGAATTATATCATTATTTTGGTAAAACAAAGCGGTATACCCAAATATTATAAACTGCTTTATAATGCAACTCAAAAGCCTTTTTAAATTTTGACTATTGCTTCAAAACCTAAATCTAGGTTATAATCAATTGTTGTTGAAGTGCTGAGAATTGAACTCACGACCTTGGCGTTAAAAGTACCCTGCTCTACCATCTAAGCTATACGTCAATTTTTTAGTTTTCAGTATGTCAATGAACATGTATAAAAAAAGCATCCTGTTTTACGTGGACGCTTCATATCTTTATTTGTTTTCTACTTATTTTATGCTAAAATCGTTCAAATATGGATACATAATGTCCTAATCGTGTTTCAAAATTTGCTAAAATTCCTCGATAGCTCCACTGAAGTATAACTGACTTAGATTCTCTATGTATTCTAAATACTTTCATTTGTTTGTTTGTGTAGACATGTAATAAGTATCTTACATATTCCCAATAAATTCTGTTTCTAGTACTGAGAACCATCATGTTTACCTTCATTCCATCCATGTTTTCCAAGGTAGTGTTTACCACTTTCTACAGCACCGTCTTCAATATTGGTACCCATAGAATCATTCCAACGGTTGAGGTATCCAAATAATGAAATCACACCGAGCATTTCAACAATTTCACCTTCATCCCAATGTGAGTACAAACGTTTTTTTATAGTGTCATCTACAGCATTTGGAACCAATGAAGCTGCCAAACTAAAATCTAAAGCAGCACGTTCAGCTTCAGAAAAAGCAGGGTGCGTGCGATATTCCCATATATTATCTAATTGTTCTTGCTCAGCACCATAACGTTCCGCAGCTCTTATGGCATGCGCTTGACAATAACGACAACCTGTGGCGTTACTACTTACCCAAGCAATCATGCGTTTTAATGCAGACGTTACACGGCCTTGGTTTGCCATAACGGCTTTGTTTAAGTTAATAAAGGCTTTACTTATAGCTGGGCGGTGTTGCATGGTCAATACAGAATTTGGGCAAAACCCTAAGGTTTCGTTAAAAAACGCAGCTAATTCTTTGGTTTCTAAATCATGATTTGCAGATAATGGTGTTACTAAAGCCATATAAATATATTTTTAATTTATTAATAGTATTTTTGAAAACAAGCATAAGACTTGTACTCTAAGTCGAATAATGTAAATAAATTCTAACACAAGAAACAAAAAATATAAATATGTCCAACAAAATAATCACAGTATGGAGAGGCGGAATGACATTTGAATCGGATAATCCTAGCGGGCAAACAGTGCTTATGGATACAAGTATACCAGAGCGCGATACGCGTGATGGCTTAAGCCCAAAAGCCATGATGTTATCATCTTTAGCGGGTTGCTCAGGTTTAGATGTTGTTTCTATTTTAGATAAAATGAAGGTGAATAACTATGATTTTAAAATGGAAGTAGAAGGAGAGCTTACCAAAGAACATCCTAAGTATTATCATACTGTAACTTTAGATTATCATTTTACAGGAAATGATTTAAATCAAGTGAAAATTAAAAAGGCCGTAGATTTATCTATTGAAAAATACTGCGGTGTTATGGAAATGTTTCGTCGATTTGCTCAAATCAATACTAATATTCATTTTCATAATTCATAAATATGCGTTGGACACTAAAACCAAAACCAAACATAAAAACGGTTAATCATCTTAAGGAGGTACTTACTATTGAGGCTACCATAGCGTCACTTTTGGCACAACGTGGCATTGAAACGTTTGAAGCGGCTAAAGATTTTTTTAGACCATCTTTAACCCATCTGCATGATCCTTTTTTAATGAAAGATATGGATAAGGCAGTGCAACGTATAGAAAAGGCTTTAGTTCATAATGAAAATATCTTAGTGTATGGCGATTATGATGTTGACGGTACCACTTCGGTGGCATTAATGTCATCATACTTAAAAACGCGATCGCATCACATTGCAACTTATATTCCAGATCGTTATGAAGAAGGTTATGGCGTGTCCTATAAAGGCATTGACTTTGCAAAGGACAATGAATTCTCTTTAATAATTGCCTTGGATTGTGGAATAAAGGCTATAGATAAGGTCGCATACGCTCAAGATAAAGACATTGATTTTATTATTTGCGATCATCATAGACCAGCAGATACGATTCCAAAAGCTGTAGCTGTTTTAGATCCTAAACGCAGTGATTGTGATTATCCTTATAAAGAACTTTGTGGCTGTGGTGTTGGTTTCAAACTTATTCAAGCCTTGTCCGAAAGAGAGGGTAAAGGTGTTATAGAATTAACCAAATATTTAGATCTAGTTGCCACTGCAATTGCTGCTGATATTGTTCCGATTACTGGAGAAAATAGAGTACTTGCTTATTTTGGATTACAAGTCATTAATAAAACACCTAGAGTAGGAATCCAAACGATGCTGCAACAGCTAAAAAAAGACAGCTTAACTATTACAGATGTCGTGTTTACCATAGCGCCAAGAATAAATGCTGCAGGTCGAATGAAACATGGAAATCATGCCGTGACTTTGCTTACCGAAACCGATTTTGATTTAGCTGCTAGTTATGCTAGCGAAATAGAAGTGTTTAATTTGGAACGTAGGGAAACAGATACACGTATTACAATAGAAGCCTTGCAGCAAATCTTGGATCATAAAGAACAAGAGCGTTATACCACTGTTGTATATGATGCATCTTGGCATAAAGGTGTTATTGGTATTGTGGCATCTCGCTTAATAGAAACCTATTATAGACCTACCTTGGTATTTACAAGAAGTGGTGATAAACTTGCAGCTTCTGCACGTTCCGTTTCTGGTTTTGATGTATATAATGCTTTAGAGGCTTGTAGTGAACATATAGAGCAATTTGGAGGTCATAAATATGCCGCTGGATTAACGCTTAAAGAGGAAAACTATGACGCTTTCAAGAGGGCATTTGAATCGGTTGTGAAGGCTACTATCGATAAACACTTATTAACGCCAGAAGTCAAGATTGATGCACAAATTAATTTGGAAGATATAGACCAACGCTTATGGCGAATCATGCGCCAGTTTGCACCTTTTGGCCCAGGTAACATGACTCCTGTTTTTATGAGCAAAGGTCTTGTAGATTCTGGCTATGGTAAATGTGTAGGCGAAGCAGACAAACACCTAAAGCTTACTGTTTGTCAACAAGGTAGTGCATCTTTTTCGGGTATTGGTTTTGGCTTAGGATCTAAAGTACAACTCATAAAACATAAACAGCGCTTTGATGCGGTCTATTCGATTGATGAAAATCATTGGAATGGTCAAGTAAATTTGCAATTGAAGTTGAAAGATATTAGATAAATGCCCTGTGATTAGGTCTAATATAGGCATGATTTAATGGTATATATCTTACTCAATTAAATATATGGTTAAAAGAACAATTTAAAAGTTGCCTCAGTTCAATTTGCTTTATTTTGAGATAACGTATTTTAGTTGTTTTTATCTCATTTTCCACTTGAAATTACTTAATAAAATGTCCTTTTCTTCTTTTTCCTTTAAGTACCTTCAAATGCAAAATGGTATTAGATGCTGCTGTGTGCCATTCATAATATAGGGTGATAAACCCAAATAATTCGGTTTTTTGATATACTTTTGAGCTGTGGAGATACATTGTAATATTACCACTAAAAATAACATTTAGAATTTCAATTGATAAGACCATAAAAATATATGCAGACACATGATCCTTATGCAGCATTAAGAATTAAAGAATTCAATATCTTTTTGTTGTTGCGTTTTGCTCTGGTATTGGGATGGTCCATGCAATTTGTAGTTATAGAATGGGAAGTATATAGTTTAACCGAAGACCCCTTATCTCTGGGAATTGTTGGTTTATGCGAATTTTTGCCCGCCTTTGTATTAGCACCTATTGCTGGCCATATTGTAGATAAGAAGGAAAAACGCAATTTATTTGCCCTGTGTATTGGATTGTTTTCATTGTTTAGTTTTGGATTATTTTGGTTAACCTCAACATATTTAAAAGTACGTTGGGATCAAAACATTATTTTATTCAGCATCTATGTATTGGTGTTTTTTGGTGGTATTTTGCGTGCTTTTTTTGGACCAACCATATTTTCTCTTATCGCATTACTCGTCCCTAAACGGGTATATTCAAATGCGGCAACCTGGAGCAGTAGCACATGGAAAGGCGCCAATGTGTTAGGCGCTTTATGTGCCGGTTTTTTAATTGGTGCCATTGGTGTAAATCAAACACTTGGTATTATATTCTTGTTGGTTATGGTGGCATTTGTTTTGGTATTTAGGATTAGTAAAAAGCCCATTTTAAATGCAAAATCTACGGCATCTGTTATGGAGAGTTTAAGAGAAGGTATCACATTTGTATTTAAGGATAATGTTATTTTAGGCGCATTGACTTTAGATATGATTGCCGTACTATTTGGAGGTGCCGTTGCTATATTTGCCGTATTTGCTAAAGATATTTTAAATGTTGGGTCAGAAGGTTTTGGAATCCTCAATGCTGCATTGTCTTCTGGAAGCATTATTACAATGTTAGCCACAACATATATCCCTATTACCAAAAATTCAGGAAAAAAATTACTGATATCTGTATTCGGTTTTGGAATTTGTATGGTCGTATTTGGGGCATCTAAATTAATGTGGCTTAGTGTAACTGCTTTATTTTTCTCTGGGGTTTTTGATGGTATTTCAATGGTTATAAGACAAACAATTCTTCAATTAAAGACACCAGATGAAATGCGTGGTCGTGTTGGTGCTGTTAATTCGATGTTTGTAGGTTCATCTAACGAATTAGGAGCTTTAGAAAGTGGCATCGCAGCACGAATTTTTGGAGCACCGTTGGCTGTCATTCTTGGAGGAACAATAACCCTTATTACCGTTACTGTAATTAACTTTAAAAACAAATCGCTTCGAGAACTAGATTTAAGCTCTGATGGGCGTTAAACCGTCTAGTCTTTAGTGCAACCTATTGATAACCTCATCCCCTACCCTATTTTACTTAAAAACAATATAGTATTACACCTAAAGTAAGAATATATTATTATTAGTGTGTCTCCTATCTATACCACAATATTACAATGCACAACATAAATTTATGTGCGGATGTTAAAGTGAAAAAAATATCATATTCATTCTTATTTAGATTAATTATAAATAACTATATTTGGGTCACTTTAAAAATGAGTTATGGAAGAAATATATCCTATTTTTAAGAATGCATATGGCATGTCGTTTCAATGGAAGCGCGACATTAAAGACAATAAGTTTGATAAAATTCAGGTCATATTTAGAGACACTGGGTTTTATTTGGATACAAAAGAGATAAAAATATTTTCAGATTGTATTTCTGAGGCTAAAGGTAGAGGGAGCTGCACATGTTATGATAATGAATGTATGAGTGCTAGAAATATTTTATTAAAAACGCCTTCGAGAAAAGTGGATTTGGCTGTAAATGAATCAGAACTTGAATTAATAGAAGAGCTTATAAAAGGCACGCTATTTCAGATAGAATTAGATAGTTTTTTGAATAATATTTGTTCTAACTAGATTTTTCTAAGGTCATTTGTTTTCCGTCAAATACACCATAAGTATAATAGGAAATCCAGTCTCCTAGGTTGATGTACTTTGCGGTAGTGGTAATCCTTATATCTAATGGTAAATGCCTATGTCCAAAAATGTAGTAATCTCTATGTCTTTGGCTTTCTTTTCTTTTACAGTATTGCACGAGCCATTCATTGTCTTCTCCTAAGAAATTGATATCCTCATCGCCCGAGATTAATTTATTTTTGACCGATAAGTATTGGCCTAATCTTACACCTATATCGGGATGTAGCCATCTAAACAGCCATTTACAAAAGGGGTTTGTAAACACTTTTTTCATGCGTTTATAGCCTTTATCTTGAGGGCCAAGACCATCACCATGACCAATAAAAAACAGTTTATTATTAATGATAAACTCCTGCGGTCTATGATATACTGGGATATTTAGTTCGCTTTCAAAATAGCCATTCATCCATAAATCATGATTACCAACAAAGAAATAAATTGGAATTCCAGCATCACTAATTTCTGCCAATTTTCCTAATGTTCGGGTAAACCCTTTTGGAACTACGGTCTTATATTCCATCCAAAAGTCAAATAAATCACCCAAAATAAAAATTGCAGCAGCATCTTTTTTGACATGATCTAACCAGGCTACAAATTTCTTTTCACGAGGTAATGAAGCCTTATGAGTTGGCGCTCCCAAGTGATTATCCGAAGAAAAATAGACTTTTTTTCCCTGAGGCACTTCTATGTGTGTCGGCTTATTCATTGTCACTCGCATACCATTGCGCAAAACTAGATGCCGTTTCTTGTAATTTTAACGCATGCAATTTGATATTTTTTGGTAAGCGTTTTTGTATTTTTTCGGCAAAATCAATAACCATCATTTCACTGGTTGGTTGATAATCTACCAGTAAAACATTATGACCACGATTGGCTAATTCCTTACCCAATTCTAAATGTGGTGTATTTTTATTAAACACCGTAGCATGATCAAAAACATCAACAATCTCTTCTTTCACAATTTTCTTAAGGTCGCCAAAGTCAATGACCATTCCATATTTTACATGAGTTTTATCTGTAATAGGCTGCCCAATTACAGTAACATTAAGTCTATAACTATGGCCATGTACATTTTTACATTTACCATCATAGCCATATAAAGCATGTCCAGTTTCAAATGAAAATTGTTTTGTAATACGAATATTGCTCATTATCTAAGTTTACTATTAAAAAAATATCTAGCATACGGAGGGTTCCAAAACATTCAGGAATAACCGTATGCTTAAAATTAATAAGACCCATTAGTGATCGTTTTTTATGTGTGTATTTAACATTGGATAAAAAAACAGACCACAATAACAAAGAAGAACATCAACTTCACAAAGCATTAATACCGCAATCGATAAAACGTATGTTGAATAGTTGTAATCCATTCTATGCTATTACTATGTATTTCATAACTAGAGTCACATAGTAATGTTGTTTTATGGCATCAAATTTACGTCTTTTGAGCGAGTGGCATAAATATTTTTCTAAATTTTATAATCAAAGGAATGCCGCGGGCAATTATCCAAAGTGTAAATGCTATAAAAATAGCATAAAGTTTATATCCCATTTCATCCAATCCAAAAATTACAGGAATAAACACCAAAAGGGTGGAAAATAATAATACATTTCTTAGGTAATGCATTTGTCCAAGTCCTTTAAATATCCCGTCAAAAATAAAAGCAATAGCACATAAGGGTTGCATGGCTAGCACTAGCCAAAAAACATCATAAAACACCTCTAAAACCAAAGGGTCTTTCGTAAACACCGTAGCAATTGGTCGATATAAAACGCCGCCTATAAGCGTCATAATACACCCAAGCACCATACCATAAACAATGAGTTTGTTACTTAACTTTATAAGTAATCCATAGTGTTTAGCACCCAAAAGCTTACCTGAAAGAATATTTCCTGCGCTAGCATAACCGTCAATAATAAAGGCTCCAAGAAACCAAATATTAATTGCAATAGTATAAGCAGCAATGTATTGTTTTCCATAACTTGTTGCAAATGAACTCGCAAAATAGAGTGCTAAGTTTAAGGAAATGGTACGTACAAATAGATTGGCAATCATTTCTAGAAATCGTTTAATTTCTTTGTTAAAAGGAAGTCCAACCTTAAGTGGAATGTCTGTTTTTTTAAGCAGCAAAACCATAGCACAAATTGCCATTACCACTTGTGCAGCCACACTAGCATAAGCAGCACCTTTGATTTGCATTGGCACAATCACTCCCTCTATACCATAGACCAAAATAACATCTAAAACAATATTCAAACTTGCACCAATAATGGCAATAATCATAGGATAAAAAGTATTTTGTAAGCCTCTAAAAACGCCAAATACAGCGATAACAAATAAGGTAAATGGAAACCCAAAAACCCTAATTTGATAATAGTCTACGCTATATTCTAATATTAAATCTGAGGCATTATAAAGTTGAAATATCTGTTTAGCAAAAGGTAGAGTTACAGCTATAATAAGAAAACTCATAGACGTTATGATATAAATGGCTTGTGCAGGCAGATTTTTAACCTCGTCTATTTTATTTGCGCCTAAATATTGGGATACAATGGAAGAAATAGCACTTCGGGTTTGCCCAAACACCCAAATAAGCATAGAAATAAAGGCTCCAACGATACCAACAGCAGCTAAACTTTCGGTTGCATTACTATTAATATTCCCTACTATTGCAGTATCTGTGATAGATAATATAGGCTCTGTAACACCCGAAATCAAAGCAGGAATAGCTAATTTATTAATGTTTTTAAAGCTTATTGAAGCATTCATGTTTAAAAAATGTAATTTTGCAAAAGTATGACTTTAAAAACTCATTCCATGAAAAACATTTTAGTTCCTGTTGGTGCTTCTAAAAACACCTTAAGTCATTTGCAATATGCTATTGATTTTGCAAAGGATATGGGTGCAACAGTGCATGTTGTGCATGTTTTTGATGTATATTCGAATACAGAGACCATGATGAAATTGGATACTATATTGGATAAAGAGGGTTTAGTACAATTAGACGAACTGCTTTCTAAGGTTAATACAAGAGGGGTTCAAATACATCGAAGAATTTTACAAGGTAAATTAATAGCAGCTTTAGAAAATGTCTGCGAAACTTTAAAAATAGATTTGATTTTGGTACAACCAAGAACCACCTCTTTTAAAGATGAGGTTTTTTTAGGTAAAACTTCAGGAAAGATTATCAAACAAACTCAGATTCCTGCATTAATTATTCCAGAATCTTATGTTTACAAGCCTATTACAAGAGTGTTGATGGCTGTAAAGTCTGCGCTAATAAAAACCCAAAATGCTTTAACACCTTTGCAAGCTATTCAGAATAATTACAGAGCTATTGTAAATTTGTTATTAGTAAAGACCTCATATTATAATGAAGGAGATTTTAAAGTAAATGAAACACTTTCAACGATGATTACAAATACGACCAAAACAGAAAATGCTACAATTTTCCAAGGCGTATTAGAGCACTTTAAGTCCAATGATCCAGATCTGTTATGTGTGATAAGACGTCATCGTGGATTTTTTAGCAAATTATGGGAAAAAAATGTAATTTTGAAACGTGATTTTTATAGTTCGCGTCCTGTTTTAGTATTGCGAGGGTTGCACTAATTTTGGGGCATTAGCTCAGCTGGCTAGAGCGTTTGGCTGGCAGCCAAAAGGTCATCGGTTCGACTCCGATATGCTCCACAAAAGCCTTAATACTTTATGGTGTTGAGGCTTTTTTAGTATTACATAATTTAAAGTACCGTAAAAAAGATGAATTTTTTCTTTATATAGTAGAACATATACGCATAGCTGTAGCTACAGTTTATTTTTATACTAAAAGAGGAATGAGAAAAGGGCGCAAGCAAAACACAATTGACAAGGTTTTATTTGCGGCCCAATTTAGTTCAAAAAACAAAGCATTTAATTTTTATTATTGTATTTATTGATATCTGCCATCTTATTATTTGGATCAATCTCTACACTTATAACGTCATTTTTAGCAACTGCTATTTCAAATCTATACGTTGGGTAAGCCCAAGCCCAATCTTTTAATATAGTAACACTCTCTGCTACAGGTTTTTCACCACGCATCATTTGTAAAGGAATATAATACTGTTGTTTGGTGCCATCTTTTAGAGTCACCTCAATATCCAAAGGCATTGGCATCAAACCTATACGTTGTAAAGTTACAATAGTAGTATTGCCATGCTTTTCTGTGACTGTTTTTACACTATAATCTATGGTATTTGTAGTTTGCGTAAAATCTGTAAGATACCAATCCAATTCCAATCCAGATACTTTTTCAGCAATTCTAATGATAGAATTTGGTGTTGGGTGTTTAAAGGCCCATTCTTTAAAGTATAGTTTAATCGTTTTCTTAAGATTATCTTCTCCAATAATATATGCCAATTGTTCTATAAACACAGAACCTTTACTGTATGCAGCAACGCCATAAGAGCGGTTAAATTCATAACGATCGGCATGAGTAGATAAAGGCTGCTCTTTTCCGCTTAAAGCTAAATTAATATAGGATTTATATGCCTTTTCATTGGGGTGCTCATCATTTACAGCCATTACCTTATCAAAAGCTAAGCCTTCCACGTAACTCGTAAAGCCTTCATCCATCCATTCGTGCTTTGCTTCATTTGTGGCTAATAAAAATTGAAACCACGTATGTGCCAATTCGTGTGCTGTAACACCCACTAAACTATTCATGCCGCGTTTTGCTGTAATTAAGGTACACATCGCATACTCCATACCACCATCACCTCCTTGTATAACAGCGTACTGATCATAGGGATAAGGTCCAATATTCTCACTAAAAAACTGCATAAAATCAACCGTTTTTGGTTGTAAAGCTTTCCAGCGCTCTTTATAAACGTCCTCTAAAGTGTTTTTGTAAAAGAAACGTAATAAAGGTCCATTTGGTACTTGTATCTTATCATGCACATAATCTGGATCGGCTGCCCAAGTAAAATCATGAACATTTGGTGCTTTAAAATGCCACGTAAGTTTATCTCCTTTTGGACGTTTTACTTTTCCTGTTTCATAACCATAACCAATTTGATTAGGATTTTGTAAATAACCTGTTCCAGCAATTATATAGTTTTTATCTATAGTCAATTTTACATCAAAATTTCCCCAAACACCATGAAATTCACGTCCTATATAGGGGTCAGCATGCCATCCTTCAAAGTCATACTCTGCCATTTTTGGGTACCATTGCGTCATAGATAAGACTATACCTTCTTTGTTATTTCGACCAGAACGACGAATTTGAACAGGGACTTGACCTAGAAATTCCATATCAAAAGTCACTTGTTCTCCTGGTTGAATAGCTGTTGCTAAATCTACTTCTAAAACTGTTCCAACAGTGGTGTACTTTAAAGCCTTTCCATTCTGTTTTAAAGCGTTTACTTTGATAAAACCAAACTCATGTTGTTCTAATTTGCTAATACGATCTTTTACACGTCTGTCTGGGTCTGCAATAGTGCGGGAACGTACATCCATTTCACTACCTGGCTGAAAGGCATTAAAATATAAATGATAATACACACGTGTTAAAACGTCTGGTGAATTATTAGTATATACCAATTCTTGTTTTCCTGTATATTGATAGGTGTCAACATTCATGTCAATATCCATTTTGTAATCTACATGTTGTTGCCAATACCTATGGTTTTGAGCCAATGAGATACAAGTTATCAGCACAAAAAAAGTTGTTAATAGAGAATGCCTTTTCATATGGAATAAAATTATAATTCTATGGTAAAGATATCGTTTTTAGGGAATTTAAAAGAAACACAAAGGACTAGTGTAAAACCTAGTCCTTTTATTATGTTTTATAAATGATATTTATTTTTTATTGTATTTACTTGCTAAAATTAGAGCGTTATACGCATTAGCCATCTTACCAGATGTTGATAAGGTTTCGAAAGCTCTAACATCATTAGAATCACCACCAACAATTACTTTTGTATGAATTGGTAATCCAGATTCTA
Organism: Flavobacteriaceae bacterium; assembly: GCA_013215095.1. Classification (GTDB taxonomy): domain Bacteria; phylum Bacteroidota; class Bacteroidia; order Flavobacteriales; family Flavobacteriaceae; genus DT-34. The sequence continues at coordinate 13,379 of JABSPM010000117.1, forward strand.
AAATTACGTTCTTTACATCAGCAGCTGATAATTTTGGAAATTGTGAACGAATTAAAGCTGCAATTCCTGCTACCGCTGGAGCTGCCATTGATGTTCCGTTAATAGCTTTATATTCATTCTCAGGGAATGTAGAATATATTTTTGAACCTGGTGCAAAAATATCAACATTTACTTGCCCGTAGTTGGAATATCTTGCCACAATCTCTGAGCCATATTTAGGTGCTAAAGCCCCAACGGTTAAAAAGGCCTCAGAAACTTCACTTCCATTTCTTACATCGTTTGGATAAACGTTCGTTTTATCAATGTCTACATGATCATTACCCGCAGCATTTATAATTAACACATCGTTTTCACCAGCATAAATAATAGCGTCTATTACTTTTTCAGGATGAGACGAGTAGAATTTACCAAAACTTGTATTAATTACTTTTGCTCCATTATCTACAGCGTATCTAATAGCCAAAGCCACGTCTTTATCATACTCATCTCCATTAGGAACTGTTCTTACAGTCATAATTTCAACATGATTTGCTACACCATTCATTCCAATACCATTATTTCTGGTCGCTGCAATAATTCCGGCAACATGTGTTCCATGACTTTCGTCTTTTCTAATGTGTTTTACATTACCGTTACCATAAGTCGTTTGCGAAAAATCATTTGGATCATCCCCTGTTTTACGCCCATTAAAATCTACATTAAAGTGATAATTTAAACGCTCAGTAAAATAAGTAACACCATTAGAAACTTCTTTTTTAATCGCAGCAACATCTTCAAAACCATAGGCTAACATTTGATTTATCACAGCAATAGACTCCTTTAAATTTTCATCTTCTGTTTTAATTGCATTAAGGGTTTCTTTGGTATAAGTGTCTTTTTTAAGATGAGCAACAATAGCCTTATCAGCGTTAGTGATTCGCTGTAGCATTTGCTCATATCTTGTTTTTTTTGCTAAAGTTTCATTAGTTTCTTTTTCCAATTCCGCTTTTGCTTCATTAAAACGGGGATTGGATGTGTCTCCAGAAGCAATTAATCTTACATATTCTAATTGCTCATCATAACCATCTCCCAAGAAGTTCCAACCATGAACATCATCGATATATCCATTTTTGTCATCATCTTTTCCATTATTTGGCACTTCTTTTTTATTGGTCCAAATAACATCTTTTAAGTCTTCATGGTCAATATCAATTCCGGTGTCAATTACCGCAACGACCACTGTCTTTCCTTTGCGGTTATTAAGGATTTCTGTATATGCTTTTTCAACACTCATTCCAGGTATAGTATCTGTTACCAAATCCATATGTGCCCATTTATGAGTTTCTGCTTCTGTCAAAGCCTGTTCTTTTAATGGTGTGCTGTCAATATTTCCTATTGGTGTTGAAATAATATCTGCAGATCCGCAACTACTTGCTATAATAAGTAATGCCGCGGCAGATAACGGTTTAAAATTAAATTTCATTTTTATATGCTTGTGTTAAATAATTAAAGATTGAATATGTCGTTGCAGCGATGCACGTCTTTAAGACGAACGCCTTTTTCGGTGTGTTGTACTGTTATTATTTCGTTATGAGCATCATGCTCTAAAAACAGGTAATAGTTATGGTCTGCTGCAAGATTAAGAAACTCTTCTTTTTCATCTAAAGTCAATAACGGACGCGTATCATAACCCATAACAAAAGGTAAAGGTAGGTGTCCTGCAGTTGGCAATAAATCTGCCATAAAACAAATTGTTTTGCCATCATAGTTAATCATTGGAACCATTTGTTTCTCCGTGTGCCCATTGGCAAAGAAGATGCCAAAACCAAGATCTGAAGTGTCTATAATACGGCCTTGCTCTGGTAATTTTGTAAATTTTAAATGTCCTGACGCTTCCATAGGCAGGATATTTTCTTCTAAGAAAGATGCTTTTTCTCGTCGGTTGGGTTGTGTTGCCCATTCCCAATGACTTTCATTACTCCAAAACTTTGCATTTTTAAAAGCAGGTTCTAAAAGCGTACGATCTTTATTCCATTGAATGCTTCCGCCACAGTGATCAAAATGTAAATGTGTCATAAACACATCTGTAATATCATCACGATGAAAACCATATGTAGCCAAAGATGTATCTATACTATCATTACCCCAAAGGTGGTAATACCCAAAAAATTTATTGTTTTGTTTGTCGCCCATTCCAGTGTCTATAAGTATTAAGCGATTGCCTTCTTCAATAAGTAAACATCGTGCAGCAATATCAATCATATTGTTATGATCTGCTGGGTTGGTGCGTGTCCACAAACTTTTTGGCACAACACCAAACATTGCACCACCATCTAATTTGAAATTTCCAGCGTTTATGGGATATAATTTCATCGTATTTTTTTTTGTAATTACGCCATTTAAGACAATTTGCTCATATTAACGATTTATACTTTGTATAGCGTTGACCTAAAAAAAGTATTTCTAGATTCAAAGTCTTGCAAAGTAACAAAACCTGTGATATTGATTCTATTTATTAACGTGTTTTTTAACAAACAAATACTGCTGTCTGAATTACCGATTTTAAACGCTTGCTAAAATCAAGTAATGCTTTGATTTCTTTTACACTCGCCAAACGTTCTTTGCTAAAAATTAATAGTCCTTCACCATTGGATTCTATATGATAATAGGGATTACTTTCAAAAAAGCGTATCAACGCTGTCTTAAAAAAATTTTTTATAGCAAATTCGTCTTCTCCCAACAAGTAAAAACGTTTAGAAAAATCATCATGACCATCAACTTGTATGTCTTTAAAGCCTGCTAAAGCATAGATGCGTTCCAAAAACCCTTCTTTATCTAAAGTAAATGCTGGAATTTTAATGTCTAAATCAACATACACCATGGTCATTCTTACCACTTCTTTTGCAATAAATTCCCCTTCAGAAAAACTAATATCAAACATCTTAAAATCTGAAACGGCGTTGCTAATTTCATTAAAGGTATATTCTATTTGTCGAGTTTTAAAGAATAAAAAACTATTTAAATAATCCATGTTTTTGTGCTTAATAGGATCATATTTAAGGTTATAATCTACCGTCAAAGCTTCAATGGTTTTTTGGCGCTTGGTCAAATTGTTTGGCAAAATATTTGGAATTGGTAATACACGACGCAAGGCAAATGGATGTTCAGAATCTGTAACATGCATATCAAGGCCAAGAATTTCTAAATGCCCTCCTTTTTTATGAAATAATTCTTGATAACTGCTAAGGTTTTCCATGACAGTATGATCTACAAATTCACAAAGTGAAAAGTCTAAAATCACATCTTTATCTTCTGGAACTGCCTCTAATTTTTCCTTAAGTTTATTGTAGTTTAAGAAACTACAAAAGTGCTTAACGCTAATGTAATAATTACCTTTACCTTCTTCTTCTTTATACATTAAAACACTAGGTTTTAAAATATTTTTTGCAAATAAAGCAATGCTTTTGTTAAGGATTAAATGGATGACAAGAGTGGTTAAAATTCCGGCAACAATTCCTGTTATAAGACTTATCTTTAAGGTTATAAAAAGCGTAACAAAGAAAATGATAAGCTGTTCTTTACCAATTGAAAAGATATGACGCACCATTGTTGGGGAAGCCAACTTATAGCCCGTAAACACCAAAATAGCCATCAGTGCCGGTAACGGAATTCGGGTTAATTGACTACTAAATAAAACAATAAAGATGACCAAGAAAAGGGCATGAGAAAAATTTGCTGAGCGGTTACTTCCTCCGTTGTTAACATTTACTGAGCTACGTGCAATTACGGTTACTACATTCATTCCTCCTAAAAACCCACTACCAATAGTTGCTAGTCCAAGAGCCTTAATATCCTTATTTACATTAGAACGTCGTTTTTCTGGGTCTAATTTATCTACGGCTTTTATACTTAATAAGGACTCTATACTTGCTATAAGGGTTAGAGCTACTGCGCTAGACCAAAAAGATATACTTCCAATCTTACCAAAATCTGGAGTTGGAATATCTGTGATGATTTGGTTAAAAGTAGGTATACCAGAAATCATGTAATCAAGATGAATAGGATTGGGTTGTTTTAATATCAATTCATAGTAATAGCTAAATGCGATAGATAAAATAACAATCCACATTGGTGCTGGCACCAGCTGTAGATATTTGTTACGGAGTTTTGGATAAAAGACCATAATAGCCAAACTCAAAACACCTGCAATAGCTGCATATGATAAACCTTTATCCTCATAAGAAAATACGCCAATAATAGTATTAGGTATTTCTAATAAATACTCAAAACTACTAGCTCTAGCAATTTTATTACCAAGCATGATATGAAATTGTTTGCCCAAAATAATCAAACCAATAGCTGCCAGCATTCCTTGTATAGCTGAAGAGGGAAAGTAATCGGCAAGTTTTCCCATTCTAAGAAACCCTAGGAGCATAAGCAAACCACCAGAACAAATAATTGCCGCATAAGCGTTGTTAATTCCTAAAGTTGTGATGGCTATCAGTAAAACACCAACCAGCCCGTTTCCAGGACCTGTAATTGTAACGTGACTTCCACCAAGTATAGCAACAACAATACCACCTACAACAGCAGTAATAATACCGGCAATCGGCGGTGCTTCACTAGCCATGGCCAATCCCAAACCCAGTGGCAAAGCAATAAGACTAACAACAAAACCTGAAAAAATGTTCTTAGGTAATGCTTTAAAAAAGCCTTGTGTACTATTTTTTATTAAACTCATCTTACAATTAAAACATCGGTTGGTAATTCGGTTAAAATATATTCTATATCATGTGGAAATAAGCGATCCCAAAAATTGAGTTTGCTAGGCGAATTCATAACTAACAAATCTGCACGTGCTAATTGTGCATAATGCCCTATAGAATACCCGCGCTTTCCAAAAATAGGTTGTGTTTTTATACTGATATCTCTTTTAAAATCATCAGGAATTTGCGTGATTATTTCTTTCACACGCGATTCTTCTCTAAGTTTTAAGCGTTCTTTTACAAGATTTGCTTTGCGAAGTGATTTGTCATCTTCAACCTTTACAGAAACTTCTTCTTGACTAATCTCTTCAACAATGGTCATTTTCTTTGTGCCTAATTGATGCCCTACATAAAATGCTGTAGAAATGGTTTCTTTAGTTTTTGGATCTTTTAAACCATTGACCACAATATGATTGCAAGGAAAACTCTGTTCAGATGGCTTGATGAGTAATAATACAGAACACTTGGCTTTACGTGTAATTTTTCTTGCAATTGAACCCATGTAATAATTCAAAATATTCTCACGCTGTAAAGCCCCAAGAATCAATAAATCTATTCTTTGGTCTATAGAAGTAGATAAAATCACATCGACAGGGTCACCCGTTTTAAACACAATTTTAAAATCTATTTTCGCTTTTAAAAAGGGTTGTAGAAATGATTTGAGCGTAGATATTTTTTCGTCGGACTCCTCTCCAACATGAATTAATACCAATTTGCTCTGAAAAAAGAGGGCTAATCGCGATGCCTCACAGATATTTGCTTTTAGATTTGGAGAAAAGGCAATACCAATTCCTATGGTGTTAAAGGATTTTAAATGCAATGTTAGATTTTCTAAGTTTTGCGTGTAAGATACTATTTTTTTAAAATATTCCTAAAACTCAAAACGCAAGCTTCAAAAACCGATTCGCACCTTTTTTACCCCAATTCATCAGAAATTGATTTTAAAATTTAGAGAACTACCACAATTTTACATTATCAATCAAAACTCAAAAAATTATGTTTTTTAAATCAAGATTATATTATTTATTCGTTTTAATGAGTAGCTTTATGATGGCGCAAAATACAATTTCAGGTAGCGTCTTAGACACTCAAAACAGCGCATTGCCCTATGTTAATGTCATATTTCATAATATGGATAGTGAAACCATTCCGAAAGGTACAATTTCCGATGAAAATGATAAATATTACTTTGACAATATTGCTAATGGCCATTATAGAATTGAAGTATCTAGTTTAGGTTTTAAGACCCATAAATCAGAACGTTTTATTCTAGACACTAACCAAACATTCAACTTTACTTTAGAAGATGAGACACAAATGCTTAATGAAGTTGTTATAAAAGCAAAACGTCCTGTGATTAAACAAACGGCCGAAAAGTTGGTTGTGAATATAGAAAAATCGAATATGGTTAATTCAAACCTACAAGATGTGATTTCTCGTGTACCTGGAATTATTGTAACCAACAATGGTATCAACTTTGCTGGACGAAGTGATGTGCGCATTTCAATCAACTGAAATACAAAAGACTATATGGATATTAATACAATATTGTGCGACTTACCCGCAGATAATATTGCTCGTGTAGAACTCGTAGAATAAATAGGAGCTGAATTTGATGCCGAAGGATCTGGACCCATTATTAATATCATTCTAAAGAAGAATGTTCAACTTGGAACTCATGGTAACTTTTCGGGTTGGATGGGAGAAGACAATGGTTTTGAGTATGGCGGAAATGCTTTTATTGCAAGCTACAAGAACAAGCTTAATTGGCAATTGGGTACAGGATATTCTAGTCCAACTTGGCGAGAAGATTTATATATAAAACGACAAGTACTTACAGGAACCTATACACAAAACACAGAAGAACCTTATAATCCAATAAGCTTACGATTTAATGGTAATATGGATTATTACATCAAATTCTGATAGAACTTCTGACAGTGAAACCCTTATTGAAGATGTTGATATGATGAGTAATTTATTCTCTAAAAATAGCTTTGATAGAGAACGTATCATTTTTAATGTCAATCCGTTTTATGAATTTAAGACAGGTAAGCAAAAATTAGTTACTGATTTTAACTTCGTAGATTACAAAAATGATAATATCAATGATTTATTTAAAGTTGGCGGAAATCAAGATTTTGTTAATCGTCGTTATATTCAAGATGGTACCTATCAATCAAAACTTACAAGGTTGACCATTCTAGAACCATTTCAGAGGATATGGCTTGGATCTTAGGTGCCAAGCACTCTAATATTGAAACAGATAGCGATTTACAATCATTTTTAAAGCTTGAAGACACATTCGAGTTTCAGGATGATGAGAGTAATCACTTTATTGTAGATGAAGCTATTACAGCAGTATATTCAAAACTAAATGCTACTACACAAAAATGGTCGTTTTCTGGAGGCTTGCGTTATGAGTATAGCAAAACTATTGGAACCGCTTCTGAAACTGCTGACTCTAGGTCGCGTGAGATTTCAAAGTTATTTCCTAACGCATCTATTATACCACTTCTTAATTAAAAATACCGCAATAAGCATTTACTAGATACTGATAAGAAGTAATGCTTTTAACTTTATGTTTATTTGTGTTTTTAATTAGCTGTATTAGCTTTGCTTCTAATTCGTCTAAAGATTTATATAT
>JABSPM010000118.1 GCA_013215095.1 Flavobacteriaceae bacterium
AATATAGGCATTGCGGTTATTATTATTTTAATTATGGCGGTTATCCAAATATAGTGTAAATATATAAACAATTGTAATTCAGTTAGTTTTTTTATATTTAGAGTGATAATTATTTTTGTAAAGCGAATGTTATGCTGTCAAACAAATATTACTTGAATTTAAAAAGAAGCTCACTTTACAACGTTACGCAACATCATCTATAAAGTCATATACAAATGCCTTAGCCAAATTTTTAATTGTCTTTGAAGGCTCTCCATTAGAGCGTTGAGCGATTAACAGAAACAGTATTAAAACCTTGGGGACAAACAGTAGGTTGTGTTAGAGATATAAATGGGTTTATCATTGAAGTTTGTTCACCGATTACAAGTCAAGAATAAATAACCACTGCCAAATAATCGTCTTTCCTTTCCACTAAGTGCAAACCCTAAATATAATCAGGGCTAAAACCTCAAGTATGTTTTCGGTATAAATTATGGATATAAAAGTCCCTGTTTTATAGGGCGTTAAGGATTGAAATAGACTTTTAAGTTATCTCAAAGATTTTTGATGTGTAAGAAATTAAAAAAAGCATACCTAATGGCGTACTTTTCTCATCTCTCTAAAAAACTAAACTAACTAATAAAACTAAGAGATATTTATATGGTATTACTTTTTTAATCAATTTATAATAGGTGCCAGACTGTCTTACTGTCATTTTGTTCTAATTGCATTACATATAGCAGATATAAAAACGTTACGAATTACGTTAAAACTAACTTTATAACTACTGCAATTAAGACGAATGCTTTATTATAAATACTTTTCTTTGTCGATTACATTTTAGGAACTAACTATAAGACGCTAACGTAATTAAAATGTTACAAAATGTAATGTACTATTTTGTGTCTAAAATAATATATCATTCATAAACCAAAGGAATTTTATTTAAAAACGTTTAGCCGACTTCTGATCAGCATATAAACTTCAATCTTAATTTGGTATTATATGTAACCAAAACCATTTTATAGCCCATCACTTTTGGTATGCCATAATGCAATTGTTGATGCTGAAAAAAATACGACGAGTATTAGATTTAGATAGCCACCGCATATAATGATCCAAGTAGAACCAGACAAATTTTCACAAATAAACGCTTTGGCTAGAAAAGGTATTAGCGGAAAAAAAACAAGAATCCATCTTGGATATAATGTTTTTCTTTTCCAAACTTGAATAAAAAACAAAACTGATAAAAGACCGAAAATAGGATAAACCAATAAGCGTAGCGAATTGTTTGTTGACTTTGCTAAATACACAGCATCATGGATATCAAGGTTATTTTGAATGGCTAATTTTGCTGATGTAGCGATAGCAATATAGGCTCCATGAATAACTCCGTAAGCAATCAATATAGCGCCGAAATTTGTTAATATTATAATTCTTATAAGCGGTTGACTGGGCTTTAATGCATAAGATACTTGAGCAAGCCCTAACATATAAAACCAAGCAGCTAATAAAGCTGTAAGACCGCTGGTAATAATCCTAAAGTCAGAGGCATTTCCCATATTTTGAGTTAAATTGATGTTTTCGGGATGGAAATACAAAAGCATATCTCCAAGAAACAACGTTAACCCACCTAATATTCCAAATATTCCTAAGGTTCTCACCCAAAACAGAGTCATTTTCATTAGTTGAAAGGTGTTTTTATCTTCCACATCATGAAGGTGTCGCAGAAAACTATAATGTATAACGACTACTAATATAGTAAAGAAATGTATTAAGTATGTAGAAATCTTCTGTGATACGTTATATTATGAAACAATATTGAGTTATTTTCTACTGGTTTAGAAGGTTTAGATTTGATAAGTAATAGTATGTGTTCTATATTTTTATAGGACAGCTATAAAATCTGAGCTCTAATTTCCTTTAATACGATTCCAAAGGCGCTTCATTAAAAAGTGAGCATCACCTTTTGTTTTTGGAGTTTCTGTAACCTTAATAGTACCGTTCTGCGCTTCCAAATTATAAGAAAATGAAAAAAAGGAAGTTCCGTCTTTTCTATAAATAAGACCAAATCGCAAATCATTAAAAACCCATGGTATTGTTTTAGTATCAATAATATACCAACCCTCACTAATATCTATTAAACGCTGTACATTTTGATAATTCAGCAAATATTTACTCAAATGACGTTGTTTAGGGTAGGTTTTGAACAGTATAGGTTGACTGTCAAAAAAGGAATAATCTCCAATAAGATACGCTTCATTAGTGGCTACATTTGCATTCCATAAAAATGTGGTCAATGGTGCTGGTCTTATGCTAAGTTGTGTATAAGCAATACCTTGTTCTGATAAGGCTTTTTTAAATACATTAGTAACGAAGGCTTTTATGCCTAAAGTGCTTATCAAATAACTAGTAGATATTATCAGACCTATTCTATTCCAACGTCTACGTTTTTTAGAAGTCCGTTTATAGCATAGAACAGCAATAGTACAGATTAAAAATGGTATTGTATATAGAGGGGCTATAACAAAAATTGAACTCCAAGCAAAGCGTGTACGTATTGGCCATAAAAGTTGTGTTCCCCAGGATGTAAATGCATCTAAAACGGCATGCGTAAATAAACATAAAAAGCACAAAATTGCCCAAGATTTCCAGCCCAAATTACGTTTGTGTTCAACGCGATGCATTAGCCATCCCAAAACACAAGCCGCCAAAATACTGAATAGTAAGGAATGACTAAATCCACGATGCCATTCAATGGCAGTTATGCTGTCTGTAAACTTACCAAATAAAACATCCAAATCTGGAATTGTACCAACAATAGCACCATATAACAAGGCTTTGTTACCTGTTTTTTTACCTAAAACAGCCTCGCCTACAGCTGCTCCTAAAACAATTTGAGTTAATGAATCCAAATGCAGTATTTATAAAGCTCAAAAATAAAGAATCCGTTTTGATTTTACCATGTTTGATTTCAATTATACAGGCAACAATTGTCATTGTTCTAAACCATATGCTCAAAAGAGGCTCGTATTAGATAAGCGAATCGCTCTTACAAAACATCTATGATTATTGTAATAAAACCTAACGAAAAAGATAGATTTAAACATCACCATGCTATGGCATTTTAAAAGCTACCAAAAGGACAATTTTTTTCAGAATACATCACTTGCTCTTTGAGAAGTTTCAAGCATAAAACATAGAAGCAGTTGCTAAGATTACGGTTAAATTGAAAAACATCACTGCGCTATTACATCTGCATTTATTCTTTATAATACTATTAGTGATTACTGTTTTATAAAACACCTATTGTTGTTTTTAGAAAAGTGAAATTTAGCATCTGAAGTTTTTAGAAATCAAACCGAACTATAACAGGCTTAATGGAGTTTTTTTAAAAAAAGGGATAATCAAACAATACAGATAACACAAAAAAGTAATAAAAACATGAAATATAAGGTGTAGATGCCTATTTTTGTAATTAAAATACAGCACTACTATGTTAACCATTTTTAAAATTACAGCCTTCTTAGAGGGAGTTTCCTATCTTCTTTTACTCTTTATTGCGACGCCGATTAAATATGTATTAGATGACCCTCAGTATGTAAAACTTTTGGGAATGCCACATGGTATTTTGTTCGTTTTATATCTTGTATTGGTAATCATGTTAAGAATGGAGCATTCTTGGTTTAAATCTAATTTTTTATATGCCCTACTAATGGCTATAGTTCCATTTGGAACATTCATACTAGATAAAAAGTTAAAAAAAGAAACTACTTAGTCTGTACATGAAAGTTTGTATTGCCGAAAAACCCAGTGTAGCACGTGAAATTGCCTTAATTTTAGGTGCAAATACAAAGCACGACGGTTATTATGAAGGTAATGGTTATGCAGTAACTTACACTTTTGGTCATCTTTGCACTCTATTAGAACCTATTGATTATAGGCCTTATTGGAAAAGTTGGGATTTAAATAACCTCCCTATGCTTCCAGATAAGTTTAATACAAAAGTCGTTGATAACTCTGGAATTCAGAAGCAATTCAATATCATTAAAGGCTTGTTTGAAAGTGCAGATGTCATTATAAATTGTGGTGATGCTGGACAAGAAGGAGAGCTAATACAGCGTTGGGTAATTAACCAAACCAAATACAAAGGCGAAGTGCAACGCTTATGGATTTCGTCTTTGACTTCAGAAGCTATTAAGGAGGGCTTTGCCAACTTAAAACCCTCAAGTACTTACGACAATTTATATTACGCTGGGTACTCTCGTGCTATTGGTGATTGGCTTTTAGGTATTAATGCGACACGTTTATACACGGTTAAACACGGTGGCTACAAGCAAGTTCTTTCTGTAGGTCGTGTACAAACTCCAACATTAGCAATGGTTGTAGAGCGTTTTAAACACATAGAAAACTTTAAACCAGTACCCTTTTGGGAACTCCAAACGAAGTATAAAAATACAATATTCAATTGTGAAGAAGGGCGTTTTCTAAAAAAAGAAGAAGGAGCAGCCTTTGCTGAAAAGGTTAAAGAAGCTGAATTTGAAATTGTTTCTATTACGAAGAAAAAGGGTAAAGAATATGCGCCAAAATTATTTGACCTTACTGGTTTACAGGTGTATTGTAATACTAAATTTGGGCTATCTGCTGATGAAACGTTAAAAATAGCCCAACAACTTTATGAACAAAAGATAATTACCTACCCAAGAGTAGATACGACCTTTTTACCTAACGATATTTATCCAAAAGTACCTTCGATTTTAAAACAATTGACAAATTATAATGTATTGATTGAACCACTTTTGGGTACAACCATCAAAAAATCTAAGCGCGTTTTTAACGACAAAAAAGTTACAGACCATCACGCTATAATTCCTACAGGAATACAAAATAATCTTTCTCATAATCATCAACGTGTTTATGATATTATTACAAAGCGCTTTATCGCAGTGTTTTATGACGATTGTGAAGTTGCAAATACAGCGGTTATTGGAAAAGCATCAGATATAAGCTTTAAAACGAATGGCAAAGTAATTGTGTCTAAAGGTTGGCGCGCTGTATTTGAATCTCCCAATAGTACTGAAAAGAAAGAAACAGGACTACTTCCTCCTTTTGAAAAGGGTGAAAAAGGACCACATGAACCATCGTTTTTAGAGAAAGAAACTTCGCCTCCAAAACACTACACAGAGGCAACACTTTTAAGGGCTATGGAGACCGCTGGCAAGCAGGTAGATAACGATGAAATGCGCGAACTGATGAAAGAAAATGGCATTGGAAGACCATCTACACGAGCTAATATCATTGAGACCCTTTTTAAGCGAAAATATATAGTGCGCAAAAAAAAAATACTCTTACCGACATCCACGGGAATTCAGTTGATTGATACCATTAAAAATAAATTATTAAAATCTGCAGAACTCACAGGTCGTTGGGAAAAACAATTAAAAGATATTGAAAAAGGGACGTATAGTCCTGGATTATTTATAAAAAATATGAAACGCATGGTAGACCAATTGGTTTATGAAGTTCGAAGTGAGAGATATAGAGCAAATATTTCGGCAGAACATCATGTTTCAATACCTGTTAAAACTAAAACTTCAACAAAAAAAGTATCTCGTTTGACTTCAGAGATATGTCCAAAATGTGCAGAAGGTCAGGTGATTAAGGGAAGTGCCGCTTTTGGATGTTCAGGATTTAAAACGGGTTGTGATTTTAGGTTACCATTTGAATTTTCTGGCAAAAAAATATCAGAAAATCAATTTATAAGATTACTTCGAAAAGGGCGTACAGTAAACCTAAAAGGTTTTAAGACAACTAGCGGAAAAACGGAAGGCGTATTGCGATTTAATGAACAATTTAATTTAATTTTAGAACCCAAAGTAAAATCTATTCCAGAAAAAATTTCCTGTCCTAAATGCAAAGTAGGTACTGTCTTAAAAGGAAACTTAGCTTATGGTTGTAGTCATTTTAAAAATGGTTGTGATTTTAAAGTAAGTTTTGAGCACATTAAAACTGAAGCAAAAGGAGAAACTTTGACAAAAGCATTGGTTTTCGATATTATTAATAGGCATGCATAGACATTTCAAAATTTACAAACCTTATGGTGTGTTGAGTCAATTTATATCTAACGCGAAGGACCAAAGACGTAAGCGGTTTTTGGGTGAATTATATGATTTTCCAAAAGGCAGTATGGCAATTGGACGTTTAGATGAAAAATCGGAAGGTTTATTGCTCATTACTACAGATGGCAAATTAAGTACTCAAATAACAAGCGCTAAGGTTGAAAAGGAATATTATGCCTTGGTTGATGGCATTATAAGTGACAAGGCTATAGCAGCATTAAGCTGTGGTGTTGAGATTGGTTTTGAAGGAAAAAAATACATAACAAAGCCTTGCAAAGTACAACGTTTACAACAGCCACCAAGACTTCCAGAGCGTTCAAAAAAAATTAGAGATGCAAGACATGGTCCTGTAAGTTGGATTTCTATGATCTTAAAAGAAGGTAAGTTTAGGCAGGTGCGTAAAATGACTTCAGCAGTAGGTCATCCTACACTGCGTCTGGTTAGAATTAGAGTGGGGTATGTCACATTAGATGCTATGAATGCTAGTGATGTCATAGAAATAGATGCTAATGATGTATTAATTTAACCTAAGACAAGTCTATTCCATTTCTACATCTTATTTTTGTACTTTATATAAAGCGTTTATGAAACAGTTATCACACCTTATTTATGATTATTTAGTGGCATTCGGTATTTCTGAAAATGTAGCCAGTTACTTAAATATGGTCATACTACTTATTGGATTGTTAATTCTCATTTTTATTTTAGATTATTTCATTCGTAGAATATTGTTGAGTACATTCTCAAGAATTGCGAAAAGTTCAAAATCAAATTTTGACGACTTAATGGTAAAGAATAAGGTGCCAAGAAATATTGCACACATTATACCTTTGTTGTTTGCTATTGAGTTTGCACCAATGGTGTTTTATGATTTTCCTTATTGGGAAAAGGCAACAGAAACGCTACTGTTAGTCTTTGGTATTGTGCTAACGTTATGGTTAGTAAGGAGTATTCTACATTCTATTAAAGATTATTTCAAGACACTTTCGCAATTTAAAGATAAGCCGATTGACAGTTACATTCAAGTTTTTATGATTTTTGCATGGATTCTTGGAATATTTGCTGCATTTGCAATCGTTACAGGGTTGTCATTTGCTAAATTTATTACGAGTCTAGGTGCCGTTTCAGCAATTATTATTTTAATATTTAAGGATACTATTTTAGGTTTTGTAGCAAGTATTCAAGTTTCTATTAATGACATGGTGCGCATTGGTGACTGGATTACTTATGAAAAATATGGTGCAGATGGAGATGTCATTGAAATCAATTTAGCGACTGTGAAGGTTCAAAATTTTGACAAAACAATTACCACAATCCCTACCTATGCATTGATTTCCGATTCGTTTAAAAATTGGAGAGGTATGATGACCTCGGGTGGAAGACGGATTAAAAGGGCTTTAAATATTAAGTTGAACAGCGTAACTTATATGTCTCAAAATCAAATAGAAAACCTTAAGAAAATTCAACTTATAACCCGTTATTTAGAAACTAGAGAAGCAGATATCGCTAGATATAATTCCGACAATAAAATTGATAAAAGTGTTTTGATTAATGGGCGTAATTTGACAAATATTGGTGTTTTTAGAAAGTATATTGAAACCTATATCGAACAGCATTCTGCCATCAATAAAGATATGACTATAATGGTGCGCCAACTGTCACCAACAGCTAAAGGTGTCGCTTTAGAAATTTATGCATTTAGCAATGATAAGCGTTGGCAAAATTACGAATACATTATGGCGGATATATTTGACCATATCATTGCAGCAGTTTCTTATTTTGATTTAGAGGTTTTTGAATTTCCTAATGATTCAAATTTTAGGAACTAAAGATGGACTTTCTAGTTTAAAATTACAGCGATAAAATAGTCTAATTTGTGACGTATTGGTTATAAGAATAGTTTAACTGAAAAAGAGGCGCTTCGTAAGTGGAGTGCCTCTTTTTGAGGCGTTTCATGCCATCTTCCATTTGAAATTACGTCATATAAAGAATAAAATCTTTTTTCTTTTACGGTACTTTCAAATGGAAAATGGTATCAGTAAGGTTTTATATTCTTTCGTCTATATAAGCAATAATCGCTTTCTCTAAGGTCAAGGTAGCATCAAAAATAGTTTTTGCTTTGCTTAATAATGCTTCTGCTGTTTCTCTATTTTTAATATCTTTTGCATTGATACGTACATTGAAATATGCGCCATAAACAGCCGTTCTAGCGCATAGGGCTCCTACACCAGCATCTGACAATGAGTTTTGCAATCCAATTTTAGCCATAGCATCCATCACTTCCATAGAATTATAAGCTGTTTCCATGACCAATAGTGGTACTTCTGTAGCATAAATTGTTGCAGATTCAATAGCTTCAGTTCTAGCTGTTTTTTGGGCATCAGAATCCTTAGGCATTCTAAATCCGTCAATGATTCGATTAAATGCATTAGTGTCTTCGTCTACAAGGGTCAATAATTTAGAAGTATAGGCTTGCCCTTTTTCAGCCCATTGAGAAAACTCTTCCCAACGTTCATCCCAACCTGCTTTATGCGCAGACAAATTGGCAACCATAGTACCTAAAGCCACACCCAGAGTTCCAACGTATGCAGAAATAGACCCTCCTCCTGGGGCCATAGATTCTCCTGCAGTTTCATCTGCAAAATCGGTTAGTGTTAAATCGATTAATTGTTTTTGAGCGTCACCTTTTAAAACATATTCTATAATTTTTTCACTTGGATTAAAGGGTTTTAAATCATCTAAACCAAGGGATTTTACAGCAATTTTAATTTTTTCAGATTCTGCAATACCTAAAGAACGGTTTTGTTTTTTGAGATAGAAATTAGCAGCATCTAACATCGCTTGAAGCGGAATTAATCCAATCAATTCCGAACCAGTAACACGCAGTCCACGAGCATCAGCTGCTTTGCAAGTTTCATCAAAAGCTTCATGCATTGATGTGATGCTGATATTGGTTAAATTATAAGAAATTTGAGCAATACCATACTCTTCAATATACCAGCCAATTCCCTTTACAGATTTCAATTTTCCAGGAATTCTAACGGGTTCGCCATCAGCATCTAATACTTTCTTTCCTACTATAGGATTCCCCTCGCGCTTTACTCGTCCTGCTTCTCTAATATCAAAAGCAATAGCATTAGCTCTACGTGTTGAAGTCGTGTTTAAATTAACGTTATAAGCGACTAAAAAATCACGGGCAGAAATTGCAGTTGCCCCTGTGGTTGCAACTTTATCGGTATATTGCGCAGGACCAAAATCTGGCTTCCATTCCGGATTTGTCAATTTTTTTCCTAAACCTTCGTACTCACCAGCACGACAATTAGCTAAATTTACACGCTTATCTTCTTGTGCTGCTTTTTCATATAAATAGATAGGAATATCTAATTCTTCACCTACGCGTTTTCCTAGTTGATGAGCATAGATAGCAGTTTCTTCTAAAGTAATTCCAGAAATTGGAACAAGAGGACAGACATCCGTAGCTCCAAAACGAGGGTGCTCTCCTGTATGTTTGCTCATATCAATCAATTGTGATGCCTTTTCTATCAAAAGAAAAGCGGCGTCAACAACATTTTGAGGCTCGCCAACAAAAGTAATTACTGTTCTGTTGGTTGCTGCTCCAGGATCTACATCTAAAAGCTTAACACCATCAACAGTCTCTACAATATTGGCAATTTCATTAATCGTATCTAAATCGCGTCCTTCACTAATATTTGGCACGCACTCTATGAGTTGTTTTTGCATAGTTCTATCTTCAAAATCTTAGTTAGTAATAATGATTTCAAATATAGTAATCGTTCAGTTTAATAAGGCATTTAATTGCAGAAAAACTACAATAATATGCCTTGCACAGTTTCATTAGGGATTTTTAATGTCGTTCCCAGCTTCTCGTTCAAGTGCTTTATAAAATACGCTGATAGTAAGGGCGATTCTTTTTCAATATTCTGATGGATGAAAAAATTAATTTCTTTAACACCTTGAGCTTTCCATATACATAAGCGCTCTACCCAATCTTCTAATCTTTTATAATCGCTTTGATGATTAGCACCTACATAACGTACAAATGCAGTTGCATTGGTCATTCTCATATGCATGAGATCACGTCGTCCTGCAGTATCTACAATAACATTAGAGATTTGATGTGTTTCTAATACACTATAGAGTTCATTTGCAACAACAGTATCATTATACCAATCGGTATGGCGAAATTCTACTGCTAAGGGTATTTCTTTTGGCCATGATGCTACAAAATTTACAACACGATTAAAATCCTTAGGTGTAAAGTTATGATGCATTTGAAGAAATATTGTGCCTAGTTTTTCCTTTAAGTTGGATGCATTAAATAAATAATGCTCTACCAGGTCCGTGACTTCATTTAAACGTTTCCAATGACTAATCTCTTGATTTAGTTTTGGGAAGAATTTAAAACCTTTAGGTGTTTTGTCGTACCATTTAGAAAATTGCTCGGATGAAAAGATACGATAGAATGTTGCATTTAATTCTATAGCGTTAAACTGTGATGAATAATACGTCAATTCATCTTTTGTTCCTCGAGGATAAAACCCTTTTAAGTCAGCGCGATTCCATTTGGCACAGCCTACATAAACTTCTGGAAAATTGTCGTCGAAATAGTGTTTAAGTCTATTTTTGGTATCTGGATGATCTTGAGGTAAGCTAAAATTAATCGTTTCTGGATTTGATACGCTTCCAAATTTCATGATATATTGTGTTTGATGTAAAAATAATCAATTACCTCAGAGCAGGCTAAACTTTTTTAATGGTATTAGCTATGATTTGTTGTTATTTCTAACCTTAGATATAAGCGTGTAAAATGTAGAATTGGGTTGTTTTATAAGCTATAATTGGGAACATAATCTCGAATAAAGTAAATTATTACCTTTAATAATAATACAATTTAATTGACTAAAAACGTATAAATGGCAATAACACGATATACCAATATGGAGTGTAAAATATAATTGTGAGATAACGCGTTTACCTTAGTTTTATAACTTTTTCCATTTGAAAGCTCCGCAAAAGAAAAAGATGATTTTACTCTTTATACAACTTAGAAAATGAAAGGATAGTCATAGCTAAAGTTTCTTTTTATGCTGAAATAGAAAGAAGGAAAGGACGTTTTATTCGAGTAATTTCAAATAGAAAAAGGTATTACGTGACCTGTATAGGGTTACTCACTATATGCCACACAGATATTATACGGGTTAAAAATGACGCTAAATGATTTATTTTTAAAATTTTCAATATTTTTTGTAACAAATATTTGATTTTATAGTCTATTTATATAAAATAAAACACAATACAATAAAACTATGAAGACTATTAAAATTATACTTGCACTATTTGTAGCAAGCCTAACTTTACAAACCAATGCACAAACTGCTGATGAAATTATAGAGACTTACTACGAAAATACAGGAGGAAAAGACAATTGGGCTAAAGTTACAGGAATGACTATGAATGCTAAAGTAAACCAAGGTGGCATGGAAATTCCAATAGAGATTACTCAAATGAAAGACGGAAAGCAAATGACAGTTGTCAATTTCCAAGGAAAAGAAATAAAACAAGGTGTTTTTGACGGTGAAGTGTTATGGAGTATTAATTTTTTGACTCAAAAAGCTGAAAAGAGTGATAAAGAAGCAACAGATAATTTTAAAATTCAATCAACAGATTTTCCTGGGCCTTTATTTAATTATAAAGAAAAAGGCTATAAGGTGGAATTGATTGGCAAAGAAGAATTTTCAGGGACAGAGTGTTTTAAAATTAAACTAACTCAAAAACCTATTGTTGTTGACGGCAAAGAAGAAGAAAATACTTCCTTTTATTATTTTGACACGGAAAATTTCGTGCCAATTGCTGTACAAACAGAAATTAAATCAGGACCAGGTAAAGGAATGGTTAGCGAAGTAACAATGAGTGACTACCAAGAAGTGGAGGGCTTATACTTTCCGTTTTCAATGACACAAGGTGTAAAAGGCCAGCCAGGAAGCCCTATAAGCATAGATAAAATAGCTCTTAATCCAAAAATTGATGCTTCAGAATTCAAATTCCCAGAAGAGAGTGAATCTGGAACTGATAAAAATTAAAATATGTATTAAGTAAATCCTCAATATTATGTGTTGAGGATTTTTTTTACCAAACCATTAATCAAAACATAATGAAAAAAATAATCCTTTCAATGTTAGTTGGAGCCTGTATGGTACCAACAAATATTGAGGCTCAAGACGAGCCAATTAAATTAAAAAATCTTTTTGGAGATCTTACTGCACGACATATTGGTCCAGCTCTTATGAGTGGTAGAATTAATGACATGGAGGCACATCCAACCAATCCTCGTATTATTTATGCAGGAACTGCGGGAGGTGGTGTTTGGAAATCAAATGACGCCGGAACGACTTTTAATCCAATTTTTGAGGAGTATTGTCAATCTATTGGAGCTGTTGAGGTAGATCCAAATCATCCAGATAATGTTATTTATGTAGGAACTGGAGAGACATGGACACGTAATAGCGTTTCCATTGGTGACGGTTTGTACAGATCTAATGATGGCGGAACAACATGGAACAAACTTGGATTTGAAAAATCGGAGCGTATTGCCAATATTATTGTAAATCCTAATAATTCAAATGAAGTTTATGTTGCGGTATTAGGAGCACTTTGGTCTGACAGCGAAGAACGTGGTGTTTACAAAACAACTGATGGTGGGGCAACTTGGAACAGGATGCTATATGTAGACCAAACTACAGGTTGTGCAGATTTAGCAATGGATCCAAATAATCCAAATATTTTGTATGCTTCTATGTGGGAGTTTAGAAGAACAGGATGGTCTTTTAACTCTGGAGGTGATAAAAGTGCACTTTACAAGTCTACTGATGGTGGAGCAACTTGGAATAAAATCCATAATGGTTTCCCAGAAGGAAAATTGGGACGTTTAGCTATTGCAGTGGCACCAACAGACTCTAATATTTTATACACAGTTATTGAAGCTGAAGATGATGCTCGTAAAGGTTTATATCGTAGTGATGATGCTGGAGCGAGCTGGAAACAGTTAAATAATGACTTTGGTATTACAGTGCGTCCTTTTTACTTCTCGCGTATTGTTGTAGACCCAAAGAATGCTGATGTGGTTGTAAAAGGTGGACTTACAGGTTCTATCTCAAGAGATGGAGGGAAAACATTTAAAGGTTTGGGAAACATGCATAGTGATATCCATGATGTTATTTTTGATATTAACGATTCTGATCGTTTATATGTAGGAACAGATGGTGGGGTTTACCGTTCTTGGAATGGTGGAACAACTATGGAAATTGTAGAAAACTTACCATTATCTCAATTTTATCATATTAGTGTGGATGACGCAGAACCGTATAATGTTTACGGCGGATTACAAGATAATGGCTCTTGGTACGGTCCGTCTTCTTCTGGTGGTGGAATCACAGCTAGAGACTGGAATTCTATTGGACCTGGAGATGGCTTTAGAGTGTTAAAACACCCGACAAAGAACATCATCTATTCTGAAATGCAAGGTGCCGAAAGCGTTTGGCGTTTTGATGCTGACAATAAACTGGTAAAAACAATTCAACCTTTACCTCAAAAAGGTCATGACGAGTTGCGTTTTAACTGGAATGCTCCAATGGCCGTAAGTACGCACCAACCAGATCGTTTTTATATGGGAAGTCAATATGTTCACAAATCTGAAGATATGGGAGATACTTGGACCATTATCTCACCAGATTTAACAACGAACGATAAGGCAAAGCAAAATCAAGAAGATTCTGGAGGGTTATCTATGGATAATTCTGGTGCCGAAAATCACACCACTATATTTACAATTGCAGAATCTCCTATAGATCAAAATGTCATTTGGGTGGGCACAGACGACGGAAATGTTCAGGTGAGTACCAATGGTGGAAAAACATGGACTAATACAACACCAAATATCTCTGGATTACCTGCAAACACTTGGTGTTACCATATCGAAGCTAGTGTGCATGGAAAAGGAACGGCTTATGCTGTATTTGATGGTCATACTACTGGAGACATGAAAGCTTATGCGTATAAAACTACAGATTACGGGAAAACCTGGACAAATATCATCACTGATGATGTAGAGATTTTTGCAAGAAATATTCAAGAAGATTATGAGAATCCAAATCTATTATTTTTAGGAACTGAATTTGGTCTTTACATTACAATTGATGGTGGAAAATCTTGGGCTAAGTTCAAGAACAACATGCCATCAACCGCAGTGCACTTTATCGATTTGCAAAAGCGTACTAATGATTTAGTCATGGGAACACATGGTCGTGGAGTCATTATTATTGATGACATCTCACCGTTGCGTCAAATTAATCAAGAGGCGATGTCTAAGAAGTTGCATTTCTTTGATTCAGAAATTGCTGAAATGAATGATAACTCTGAGAGTTTTGGTAATGGATTTGGGGCAGAAACACAATTTGTAGGTCAAAACCCATCTAGCCAAGCTCAAATCAAATATTTATTACCAAAGCGTCATACTTTTGGTAAAATGACGATGGAAATCCAAGATATGAATGGTAATAAACTGGCAACATTAGGTCCAGGGAAATCCAAAGGTATTAATATTGTAAATTGGAGTTACAAGATCAGGCAGCCAAAAGTTGCTAAAGGAAAAACATTTAGTTTTGGCGGATTTACATCACCTAGAGTTCAAGCAGGAACATACAAAGCAGTCATTAAAAAAGGAAAGCAAACCTTTGAACACACCTTTGAAGTGGCTTATGACAAAGATAATAAGCTGTCTGAGAATGATAGAGCACTGAAACATAATACCACAATGAAAATGTATGATATGACCCAGGAATTGGCATACATGGTGTATGAGTTAGATGCTTTATTAGAGGCTACTCCAAAAGCTAAAGTAAAAACTGCATTAAATGAGTTAAAAGAAACCTTAGTAATTACTACGGGAGACAACTATGTCGCTAGTGCAGAATCGCAATTGAGAGAAAAAATGGCGGACTTATACGCAAAAATTGCAGGAAGTTATGACAAACCTTCTAACAATGAATTGCAAAGCTTAAAAATTATAGAAGAACGCTTTAATAAGGCAAAATCTGACTTTGCCAAACTAAAAAAGAAAGCTAAAGTTAAGGATCTTCAACTCAAAACTTTTGAAGACTTTATTAATGAATAGCAACTGGAAAAGCCAATCGAAAGATTGGCTTTTTTGTTAATATCTTCGTGGAAAACAAAGTTATACTGTGTTAAAATACAACTTATATAAAGTATAACTTTATAAACAAAGCAAAAATACCATGGATAATACTAGAAACATAGACCTCAAGCGTATTCGCCCAGATTTTATGATAACGACTATAAATGATGGTATGAGTTGTGATGAACGTTTTCAGAATTTAGTTTTAAGACCAGTGATTAAGTTTCAAAATGACCTTTTAATTGAAGCTTTTAAGAACTATGTTTCAAAACATAAAAATGTGTTTTACGATCTTGTTTTAGACAAGCGCATCATCTATATTGAAAATGCCATACAAAAAGATATGAAGTTTAGAAACAGTTTGAAGGGTATGATTATCGGTTTATTTACAATAGAAGAATACAAGATGTATATTCAAAATTCTTCGGCACTAAATAAACGTATGATGAATATTGTCAAGAATCGTTTAATTGATAATATTCAATTAATTTCAAATCAACACTTAGAGGCAGTAGTTTAGGTTAAAACCTAGAGACTCCATTAAGGTCAGTCGTCAGTACATCGCTCATATAATCAAAAAATGGTCGAATTGCCTGAAATGAATCTACTACGGTGTCTACAAATTCTGGAGCTAAAACTTCATTATCACTAAACTTTCGGGTAAAGATGTACATCTTCTTTTTAATAAGGTCTATATTTTGGTGTGTTTTACTAAAACCTTTAGGAGCAGTTTTTACTTCCGTTCCTTCCAATTTACCCCAAATGGCTTTAAAATTAGAATTATTCATAATATCACGAATTTCAGAAGCATCTATTTCAAATTCTTTTCTAATTCGTAGCAAATCTTCTTTATTAGGTTGCCAAAATCCAGCTGCTACAAAACTTTCATGATTTGGTTGAATATGTAGATAATAACCACCTCTTAGCTGAGGTTTTTTGCGATGAAAACTTCCGCTAAAATGTGTTTTATACGGTGTTTTATCCTTTGAAAAGCGCACATCACGATAAATTCTAAAGATCTTCAATTTATCGACTTCATCATGAGCATTTAAGCGATTGTAAAGCTCATTATATACAGTTTTTACTTCAGCTTCAATAGCTTTAAATTCTGATTTATGCTCTGTAAACCATTCTCTATTGTTATTCTTTTGAAGTTTTTTAAAAAAGTCTAAAGCGCTTTTTGGCACAGCAATACTCATAATACAAGTTGTTTGTTTAAAGGTTCAAATTACACAAAAAGCTGACGTTAATCAAATTCAATTTTGTTAAGCATTAATCCTGAAGCTGGAGCTATATAATCCATTACTTCAGTACTTTCTGACAGTAAGCTTTGTCGTATATATTCTAAAGAGATTTCTCCACGACCAAGTTTTATTAAAGCGCCCATCATTAAACGAATTTGATTTCTACCAAACCCCTTACCTCTTACTCTTAACATATAAGAGGTTTCAGGAAAAAAATTCGCCGTAAATAATTCATTTTCTACTAATTCACATAATTCAATTTCACGTTCAAACACACCATTTTCAGAGGGTTTGTAACAATACGTTTTAAAATTATGTAAACCTTGAAATAATGTTGCGCCTTGTTTCATCAGTTCAATATCTAAAGGATCTAATATAGTAGAAATCATATGTGCACAAAACGGATGATTCTTTTGTCCTTCTGTGAACAAATAGATATATTCTTTAGTCTTAGAATGGTTGATAATGTTGAATTTTTCATCCACAACCTGGATGTCTAAAGCGCGAATATCTTGCGGTAAATTATGATTAAAAAGCTCTAAAAACGCCTCTAAATCTTCTAGGGGTTGCTCTTCTAAAAACAATTCAAAAGCGGCTTCATTAGCAGAAACCATAGCATCTGTACGACCAGCAGCTAAAATCTTAAAAGCTTGCTTTTCGAGAATATAATTAAGCGTACGCTCAATCATTAATTGCAAGGTTTTCACTTTTGGTTGTTTTTGCCAACCATGAAAACGATAGCCTAAATATTGAACTTTTATGAGGTAGTAAAAACGCTTTCTAAACATAGGAGCAAGTACGTCTTTTTTTAGATGCAGACCAAATAATTAATGTACCGATTTCCCGATGAAGAACTACCATTACACCTATTAAATCCATTCAAACTAGCTGTTTAATAGCTTCATAAAATGCCATTTGTATGAATACATAGCTCAAATTATAGCTGAATCGTTATAAATCGTCTTGATAACGTGCTACCATGTCTTCTTGAGATTCCAAAGGTCCATCAATATTTAATTGACTATTGAGCATTTTACTTAAAGTAGGAAGTTCCTTTCTGTCAATTTTTGCAGAGTCATCCCATAGTTTTGAGCGCATAAACGCCTTTGCACAATGTAAAAATAACTCTTCAATATGAACAACAATGCAAGCTGTTGGTGTTTTGTGTTCTTCTATAAAATAATCCAAATGGTATGTGTCATTTGAAAGATAGGCTTTTCCATTAACCCGAAGCGTTTCATCCACACCAGGTATCATAAAAAGTAAACCGATGTGTTGAGTTGCTATAATATTTGATAGGCTGTCTAATCTATTATTGCCTTTAGCATCCGGAATGAGTACTGTTTTATCATCTATGACCTTAACAAATCCAGCCGCCCCGCCTCTTGGAGAAGCATCAAGTTTATAATGCTTATCTACTGACGAAATCACTACAAAAGGTGATTTGCTTATAAAATTTTTGGAATGATATTCTAATTGTGGTATAGCCTTAATTTTGGCACGACCGCTAGGAGAACTATATAAGGCTCTCAATTGTTCTATAGTTTGAATACTCATATTTTAAAGATAGAAATTTTTATCATAACAAACAACTAGTGTATTAGGCGTTCTACAATGGTTTTGGTTGGTAAAATTTCCTTGGTATATTCGATACTAGGTCCAGCGACCCAAACGGTTTTATAAGTCGCTTTTTGCGCAGCATTCTTGGTAGCTTTCATACCTATTGAAAAACGAATCATTTTCACCCATTTTTTGAGTTTTTTATTTTTGTTTAAAAGGGTTTCAATCCACGGTGATGTTGTTCCAATTTTTTGAACATAAGGGGTATTAATGACTGTACAAGGCGTACCAGAAATACGTTCCGTTACCACAATATCATGAGCCCCATAGTCTACACATGCCTGCTTATATTCTTCTGTTACACTGGCTTCATGTGATGCTATAAATGGACTCCCAACAGAAACACCAACTGCACCATAACTTAGCATTTGTTCGATGTCAGATTTGCAGCCAACTCCTCCCGCTGAAATGATTGGGATATGACATTCTGAGCTTAATTCTCTGAGCAATGTTTCTGGAGATTGTGGCCCTCTATGTCCTCCTGCTTCATTATTGACAGCAATAATGGCATCTGCATGCAATCCTTCTACTTTTTTTGCAAATTTTAGGTCTACAACATCACAAAAGACTTTAATTCCTACCTTATGTGCTTGCTTTATGGTTTCTTCTGGACTTCCCAATGAGGTAATAATAAAGTCGCAACCTTCTTCACAAAGTGTCGCTAATTGTGCTTTGTATTTTACATTGGACTTATTTACAATTAAATTAAATCCAAAAGAACCTCCTTCTGGCTTAGCTGCTTTTAATACTCTAGCTGCCGCTCTTAATTCTTCCAATGTACGGTAGTTAAGCGCTGGTATACAGCCAGCAATACCAGAATTCATGGCCTCAATAACCATTTTCGTGTTAGATACCAAAAACATTGGTGCCATAATAATTGGATGCTTAATTTTTAAAAGTGCTGTAAGTTCAGTTGCCATAATTTTGAATTTTCTCAAATATAATAAAATATTATGCATGCATAGCAAATAAAAAGAGTTTTAAAAGTAACTGCTAATGATGCTTGTTCAAAACTAATTGTAAAGGAAGCACTATGCCATGCGTGTTTTAGGGGTATTATTTGCTAATGGTAAACAAGTTAATTGTTTGACTTTGAGTAAAATCGCTTTAAAATGTATGTGTTAAATTATAAGGTAATCTAAGTTCTCTGAATTTTTTCATAGGGTTTTATCAAAAAATCCAAGAAATAGAAATAAAATAAAGCAGAATTTTGGTGTCGTTCAGCATACGTATAAGTACATCTTAATATTCTGTTTTCAAAACTGTTAAACTACAAAGGCGCTATGTCTTGGTATGGTAATGCTGAATAAATTGGCGGCAACTATTTATTTTGCTTTTTTATATAAAGGAATGCGATAAGACAAACTATAACCAAAAGCTATTCCAAAACTTCCACTGTCATAAGTTCGATCAAATCCTGGAATATAAAGATTCTCAAAGTTATCGGGTTCTTTTTCTGAAACGCGTCCTTTCAATTGGATATTGACACCAACGTATAGGTTGTTTAGGGTTTCGGCTTTGATGCCAATAATAAGCTCTCCCCAAATGGCTGATAAGTCACTAAATTTTATGGGTTGGGTTACTGTGGTTTGTCCCCAAATACCTTCAGCATTAGTATCATAAATGGTATAACTATTTATAGTTTGAGTAAAGGTACTTGCACCTACTCTAAAACCTGTATAAATCATGTTATCCATGTCTAACCAATTTTCATATAAATTATAATCGATTCCTACTTTAAAATATGAACCTTTGGCTGTAGAATTCAAAAAATCAGTAGATGTTGTTTTCTCTTCATTTCCAATCTCTCCAGCGATATAGATGTTTTTTGTTAATCTATAATCTGCATTGATTTCAAAACCAGTGTATTCATCTTCTAAGAAAGTTCTGGCTAGTTTTCCTAGATCTGATCCAACACGTAAACCGTATTTGTTTTTGTATTTGACAGAGTCCTGGGGTATACTATCGTTTTGAGCAAAAGTTAAAAAGGATAGGCAAAAAAGTGAGGTACTAATGATATATTTTAACATGAGCTTCTAATTCGTTTTCAACATTTTCTTTAATAATTTCGGTGTTTAATATCCAGTTATCTGAATCTTCTTCTAAGTTTGAAACAAGATCTAAATAATTAGCAATAAACCCACAAGCTCTAGATACATAAACATCACTTCTGGTATAGCCAAAATCAATGAGGTCTTCATTACCTAATATGATATCATCTGATGTATCATCTGGAGTATCATTGTCGTCGATCTCATAATCTCTATGAAAGCCAATTTTTGTAATATTGACATCTGTTCTTAAAGGAACAAGAATAGAATCTCTAGTTTCCTCTCCGGTAGAAGCAAAGGTTACAATTTGGTTGTCACTATTATAACCTACTACGTATAAATTGTCAACAGTTTTCTTTTCAGTAGGATTAGTTTCATCATAAAATGTTAGAATAAGCAACGGTGTAACGGCGGAACCTTCTGCACAAATATCATCTTTTTCGCAAGCGAATAGTATTAGTGTTAAGAAATAAATGTATATTAAATGTTTGTTTTTCATGGCTTTGTGTGGATGATCTTGATTGTCTGTTTATTTGGGTATTTGTTAAGTTGTGCTTTTTTTAGTGCGTTTAATATATTAGTTGTTTTTTTTCTAGCTGCTGGCGTAATTTTAAATAGTCGTCGTTAGAAATATAATTTAGTTCTTTAGCAATAATTAATTGATTAAGAACTTCCATAGCTGAACTAAAAGCAATTGTTGTAAAATGGGATTTATCTTTATTTGTGTTTCTTGATGTACCTTGTGCTAGATTTGAAGAAATCGAAATCGACGCTCTTCTTATTTGGCTAATTAAACCAAATTTTTCTTCTGGAGGAAAAGATTGTGTTATTTCATAAATAGACTTTACAAAAGCGATTGAGTCTTTCCAAACATTCAATTTTTCAAAGGAGAATTCTTTCATTTATAAACAAACATATGCGTGTATAACAATACGACTACTTTTCAAATAAAACAACAGTTTCAATATGTGCTGTATGCGGAAACTGATCTACAAGACTTATTTTTTTGAGTTTAAATCCAGCGTTCATAATCGTTTCTGTATCTCTAGCTTGTGTTGCTGGGTTACAAGATACATAAACCATACGTTCGGCATTCAGATTTATGATTTTTTTTAGGGTTTTTGGTGCAATTCCAGAACGTGCTGGATCTAGAATTATTGTTCTTATTTTATCTTGAAACTGTGGATGTGTATTTAAGAACTTACCAACATCTGCTGTGTAAAATTCAACCCCTTCAATATTATTTCTCAATGCATTTTTGCGTGCATCTTCAATGGCAGATTCAATAATGTCTACACCAACTATATTAGCATTAGTGGCTCTTGAGGCAATGATTTGACCAATAGTTCCTGTACCACAAAACAAATCTAATACAATAGAATTGTCCACAGCATCTTTATTCTGCAAGGCATAATCAATGACTTTTGAATATAACTTCTCAGCAGATTTTGGATTGGTTTGAAAAAAGCTCTTCATGCTAATTTCAAAATTCAATCCTAGCAATTCTTCTACGATTTTATCATTGCCATAAATGAGTTTGATACTTCCAGAAGTTGCAATGGTTCTATCTCCTTGTTCGTCATTAATGGTGTGTAAAAAACCTGCAACGCGCTCTCCAAATAAAGACACTAAATAATTCGCAAATTGATCTAAATTAAATCGATCTAATCCTTTAGAAGTTGTTACAAGATTAAATAGTAGTTCATTGGTTTTAAATGATTTTCTAACGACTAAGTATCTAAAGAAGCCTTCACGTTTTGGTGCATGCCAAGGTGATAATCCCGTATCTTCACAATAGTTTCTGATATCGCGTAATTGTGATTCTAAAGCTTTATCAAAAATTCCACTATCTTTATCCAAATTTTCACCAATCCACCACACACCACGACGTTTAAATCCTAGTGTAAACTCATCAACATCGGTTTTCTTAGCATGATCATATCCAATGGCAGAGAAACTATATTCCATTTTGTTACGATTATGGAAGAGGTTGGGAGAGAAGACAAACTCATCAAAGAGGTCTTCAATATTTGGTACTTTTCCAATTTTCTTAAATAGATCCATAGTACTTGTGTACTTATAATCGTGTTGCTTTTCTACAGGCAATTGGATATAAGGTGCTCCTGGAATTTCTTGATAATCTAAGGCAATCTCATCTGGAGACATTTCTAAAATATCGATGAGTTTACACTCTGCATAGCTTTTTTTAGATTTAACTACACGCGCACTTACTGTTTGACCTGGTAATGTATTAGGTACAAATAATACAAAGCTTCCTTCCTCTTTGTGAATACGTGCTATTCCTTTTCCTCCAAAGGCATAACTTTCAATTTTAAGTTCTAAGACTTCTCCTCGTTTTACAAACTTGTTTCGTTCTCTTCTTGGCATGGTGCAAAAATAGACTTTCCTTAAAAGTTTTGGTATAAATAATAAAAAAACCTTCATGAGGAAACTTATGAAGGTTGTTGTGAAAAAACTTTATTTGTTTTCTTAACTAAATAATCACTTTTAGACTGAGAAAAAAAAATGAAATACGATAGGGACTTAAAGTAATGCAAGATGTTTTAAGTTCATATGTTATATTTAAGAAGATTAATCAATAGCGAGAATAAAACTATAAATAGAATTTTAAAAGATAAGTATTATTTACTAATTTGCACATCTTAGGGATGATTTCTCTCCCACGCTGAATTTTCGAGTCTTTTCGGAAGGATAAAGGTACAGTAGGAATGGTTATTTTAGACGCTCTTTTTGAGGGCATAAACTTTTAAAAACTTTATTAAAATGGCTGTTTTAGACCAAATTACATCGCAAGAAGCGATGGCTTTAGAAGACAAACATGGAGCACACAATTATCATCCACTACCTGTAGTATTAAGTAGAGGAGAAGGTGTATATGTTTGGGATGTTGAAGGAAAACAATACTATGATTTCTTATCTGCGTATTCTGCAGTAAATCAGGGACATTGTCATC
This sequence comes from Flavobacteriaceae bacterium, assembly GCA_013215095.1. GTDB lineage: Bacteria > Bacteroidota > Bacteroidia > Flavobacteriales > Flavobacteriaceae > DT-34. Next base: position 23,199 of record JABSPM010000118.1, read on the forward strand.
CAAGAATTGTCAATTCAATGACAGAACAAGCAAAACAATTAACGCTAACATCAAGAGCGTTTTATAATGACATGCTTGGAAAATATGAGAAATATGCTACTGAGTATTTTGGGTTTGATAAGTTATTACCAATGAATACTGGAGCTGAAGCGGTAGAAACTGCTTTGAAACTTTGTAGAAAATGGGCTTATGAAGTAAAAGGTATTGATGAAAATGAAGCGCAAATTATTGTATGTAAAAACAATTTCCATGGACGTACGACTACGATTATTTCGTTTTCTAATGATCCTGTAGCGCGCAAAAACTTTGGCCCTTTTACTAATGGATTTATCAAAATTGATTATGATAATTTAGAGGAATTAGAAGCTGCATTACAAAACAATGATAATGTTGCAGGTTTCTTAGTAGAGCCTATTCAAGGTGAAGCTGGAGTCTATGTACCAAGCGAAGGTTATTTAGCAAAAGCAAAAGCCTTATGTGAGAAGTACAATGTACTATTTATTGCGGATGAAGTTCAAACTGGTATTGCAAGAACAGGACAATTATTAGCTGTAAATCACGAAAATGTGCATCCAGATATTTTAATTCTAGGAAAAGCATTAAGTGGTGGCGCGTATCCTGTATCTGCAGTTTTAGCTAATGATCCAATTATGAATGTCATCAAACCAGGCAACCATGGAAGTACTTTTGGAGGGAATCCCGTTGCGGCTGCAGTAGCTATGGCTGCTTTAGACGTTGTAAAAGAGGAAAAACTAGCTGAAAATGCTGAAACGCTCGGGCAATTATTCAGAAGTGAAATGAATAAATATATAGAAACGACAGATTTGGTATCTCTTGTAAGAGGAAAAGGGTTGTTAAATGCAATCGTAATCAATGATGATGAAGAAAGTGAAACCGCTTGGAATATTTGTTTAAAGCTTAGAGATAATGGCTTGTTAGCAAAACCAACTCATGGTAATATCATTCGTTTTGCACCACCATTAGTTATGAATGAGGTGCAATTATTAGATTGTGTGTCTATTATTATAAAAACTTTAAAAGCGTTTGAAGTATAATATGGATGAGCATATTTCAGAATTCAATGAATTTGAGCTAGGAATTAATAATGAAATTGTAAGTTACTTAAAAGAGACTTCGTCTTGGACCTACTTTTTATCTATATTAGGCTTTGTAGGTGTAGGCTTTATGGTTGTAGTTGGTATTATCATTTCTATAGTATTAGGAAACAGTGCCATGGCAGAGTTTAAGCCTTATAATGAACTTGGTTTTCCGCAGGCGTTACTAGGAGCGATATACATCGTATTGGGATTATTATATTTTTTCCCAGTAGTTTATTTGTTCAATTTCTCGAGAAAAATTAAAAATGCGCTGTCAAATAGTGCAGTAGCCGACTTTACATCAGCGTTTAAATATTTGAAGTCGCATTATAAGTTCATTGGTATATTTACAATTGTTGTCATTTCAATGTATGTATTAATGTTTTTATTCTTAGCTTTAGGATTGATGTCCTAGTATGTGATTTAAGTGTTTTATGGCGTCATTTAATAGATAAATAATAGTCGGAACAAACATCTTCCGACTATTTTTTGTGCCTCGAGTGGTAAATACAGTTCTTCCGTAGGAATATCCTACGGTATTTCATTTTCAAATAGGAGGCGTAAGCTGAGTGATTTGAGCGAGTGAATTGTTGGTTAGTTCATTGTCATTAAGCCCTTAAATAAAGAGGCAGTTTGTATTGTCTTTATGAGATTCTTTAAAAGATAAATCCATTTATAGCAGTATTTTAAAATAATAAGAGTATATTTGCACTGTTCAAGTGGAACACCTCTTTAATTTTAGAGTATTATTTTAGTATTTAGTTTTTTTGAGTTATACTCTTCTTACCTTTTATATCATCATTACTTTATTTTTTTAGTGTTTAGAAAACAATGTTTTTAGTTATGTGCATAAGTAAAACAAGGTTTCTTCTTAAATGAACGTAGTATTAACAAATTTAAATTTATTAAAGATGCAAGAAGGCACAGTAAAATTTTTCAACAACTCAAAAGGATTCGGATTTATTAAATCATCAGAAACAGGTGAAGATGTTTTTGTTCACAACTCAGGTTTAATTGACGACATTAGAGAGAATGACAAGGTACAATACCAAATAGAGCATGGTCGTAAAGGCTTAAATGCAGTAAATGTAGAAGTTATTTCATAACTTTAGCTATAAACGCATATAGGAAAGGATTGCTTATTTGAGCAATCCTTTTTATGTTTATGAGTGTTTCTTCTTATTTCTTACAAAAATGAGCTTATGTCGGCTTTTGTGATTTTCTCTTTGTTCGACTTCAAAGGTGTTTATCGACTTTATAAGTGGTGTTAATTTATCAAATCCGTAATTTCTAGAGTCAAAATTCGGTCTTTTTTTCTGTAACAAACTACCTACGTCTCCAAGAAATGCCCAACCCTCATCATCAGATACATCTTGAATGGTTGAGGCGATTAAATTAATTTCTTTTTTTGTGATTTTATCAATTATGGGTTGGTTGGATGCAATGTTTTCAATTTTGTCTTCGGATTGTTTCTTTAAAATTTCGATATAAATGAATTTATCGCAGGCAACAATAAATGGATTTGGGGTTTTCTTTTCTCCAATTCCAATAACTTGCATGCCAGCTTCTCTTAGTCTTGTTGCTAATCGCGTAAAATCACTATCACTAGAAACTAAGCAAAATCCATTGACTTTACTACTATATAATATATCCATTGCATCTATTATCATTGCAGAATCTGTAGCGTTTTTGCCTTTTGTGTACCCATATTGTTGTATCGGCGTTATCGCGTTTTCTAAGAGTAAATTTTTCCATTTAGTTAATCCTGGTCTTGTCCAGTCGCCGTAAATTCTTTTGATAGTTGGATTACCGTATTTGGTAATTTCTTCCATCATTTCTTTTACTTGAGCAGACGGAATATTATCGCCATCAATTAATACTGCAATATTTGAATTTCCTTGATTCATTGGTTAAATATGAGTTTGTTTTGGGACGATACAACTACAATTTGGATGTTGTCATCACTTTAAAAAGTCTGCATGTTATAAATTAAAAATAGCTGAACAGTAAATTTCAAATATAATGTTTTTTAGAAGAGCAGCATAAGAAATATAGACCAACAATATTGGGATAGCTTATCTTATTAAAAAAATATAAACGCCAAGAGCTGGTTAGCCATCATTTCCAAACGAACAAAACATTGCGTTATTTTTATTCTATTTCTTTTGTTTTTACGTGATTTAAAATTAAAAAGATAATGTTTATGGAGTTAAAAGTCTTGCCTTATTTTGTAATAGTCAAACACTAAATCCATTAACCTGATGGTTTGCAGAGGCTAATGAATTGCATTCTTTTTGGGCTAAAAAAGATTTAAATAGTTATAAAATATTGTGAAATAATAAAAACTATATGTATGTTTGCTTTGTGAAAATGAGTACTACATATACAATTTGGTGGAGCTTAGATACTTTTATCTAAGTAAGCAGATTGTGTAAAATAGTTTATATATATGAGATCTGCGTTAGTAGGTCTCTTTTTTTTATCCAAAAAATTATAAAAAACATGATACGAATGACAACAAATAACAATTGGTGGTGGAGCTTTTTAGATGACAAAATCTGAGGAGACACCAATGATACATATATCGTTTACTAAAGGTCTGCTTCTTGCAGACTTTTTTTTTGCCAAAATTTCACATATGAAACACAAAATAACAACACAATATAAAAAAGTACTTGCAGATATACATACTCCCGTTTGTATTTATAACAGTTTGCGCGATCAATTTTCTAATGCGCTTCTACTTGAAGCTGTTGATTATCATGATCGATCGGATTGCAAAAGCTTTATATGCTTAGAGCCTATTGCAGGATTCGAATCTAAGGCGAATGCATACACGTACAACTTGCCAAATGAAAGACCAATACATTGCAAATGTGAAGATGCAAAAGACGTTTTTAAAGCCTTTGAAAATTTTGCTACCTCCTTTGTGCATACACCAACAGATTTACCTTTTGCGATTCAAGGTTTATGGGGTTATTCTTCTTTTGAGGCTGTACAATATGTAGAAGATATTACGTTTTCTAGTCATATTTCTGACTTAAAAGACAATCCAGATTTGAAATATCAATGCTTTAAATATGTGTTAATATTTGATCATTTTAAAAATGAACTGTTTATTACTAATAATTCTTACAGTACTCTTAAAGATCATAAAAAAAGTATTCAAGAGATTGAAACTATATTAGGTCTTATTCAGGTAAACAATACACCAAACTTTTCATTTTCAACCTATGATAGCGAGGTCTCAAATCTCAGTGATGAAGACTTTGAGAAAATGGTTGAAAAAGGCATTCAACATTGTGAAAATGGCGACACATTTCAGTTGGTATTATCTCGAGAATTTAGGCAAAAGTTTAAAGGTGATGAATTTAATCTCTATCGCTGTTTAAGAAGTATCAATCCCTCGCCATATCTCTATTTTTTTGATTATGGAGATTTCAAAATTTTTGGGTCTTCACCAGAATCTCAAATACAAGTTGTTGAGGGTAAGGCAACCATAACCCCTATAGCTGGAACGTTACTTAGAGGCAATAGTCAAGATGAAGATTTAAAAGGTGCTGAAAAATTAAAACAAAACCCAAAAGAAATGTCTGAGCATGTTATGCTTGTTGACTTGGCAAGAAATGATTTGAGTAAAAACTCAGAGGAGGTCAAGGTAGAAAACTATGCGGAAATTCAATATTTTTCTCATGTCATTCACATGGTGAGTAAAGTAAGTGGAAAGCTATTAAAAGATAAGAGCGGTTTAAACATTTATGCTGATACTTTTCCTGCTGGAACGCTTTCCGGAGCACCAAAATATAGAGCTTTAGAAATTATTGCGGCTACTGAAAATACATCGCGAAATTTCTACGGAGGATCTATTGGATTTTTTGGATTTGATGGAAGTGTTAATCATGCGATTATCATCCGATCAGTTTTAAGTAAAAATAACACAATAATTTATCAGGCTGGTGCGGGAATTGTGGCTGATAGCAACCCTAAAGGAGAACTTCAAGAAGTAAATAACAAAGTGGCAGCGATAAGAAAAGCCATTGAAAACGCAAATGCATTATGAAATTATTAGTCATTGATAATTATGATAGCTTCACTTACAATTTGGTATATATTCTTAGACAAGAACATTGCGAAGTAGATGTTTTTAGAAACGATAAAATTTTGCCACAAGAGTGTAGTAACTATGATGGGATAGTCCTGTCTCCAGGTCCTGGGATTCCAAAGCACGCTGGTAATTTAATACAAATTATTTCTCAGAATAGCAGTGTTATCCCAATGCTTGGAGTATGTCTTGGACATCAAGCAATAGCCGAGTATTTGGGAGCTAAACTAAAGAAGCTAGATCGTGTTTTTCACGGTAGGCAATCAAATATATTACAGACAGTTGCTAGAAGTCCACTATTTTATGGATTAGAAGATAAGTTTAGAGCAGCGAGATATCATTCCTGGGAAGTAGCGCCATATCATCTAAAAACTATTGAAACAACTGCTAAAACCGAAGACGGTAGCATCATGGCTATCCAGAATTTAGACAAACAACTTTTTGGTATTCAGTTTCATCCAGAAAGTATATTGAGTCCAGATGGGTCGAGAATAATTCAAAATTTTATAGGAATTTGTAAAAGCCATTTAAAATGAAATTAATACTAGAAAAACTATTTGCAAAACAGAGCCTTAGTCAAGTAGAAGCTCAAACTATATTGGGTCAAATTTCAGAAGGGGAATATAATCCATGTGAGATTAGTGCATTTTTTACAGTGTTTAAAATGCGAAATATTACGGTAGACGAATTAACAGGATTTAGAAATTATTTGAGAGAAACGTGTATCTCAATAGATTTCAATGCCTTTAATCCTATTGATTTATGTGGTACTGGTGGCGATGGGAAAAACACCTTCAATATTAGTACTTTAGCATCTTTTGTGGTTGCTGGTGCAGGATATAAGGTTGCCAAACACGGAAACTATGGCGTGACTTCTACATGTGGATCTTCTAATGTTATGGAGTATTTAGGTTTTTCATTTACCAATAACCAAGACAAACTCAAACAACAACTAGACAAAAGTGGAATATGTTTTCTACATGCTCCTCTTTTTCATCCTACCATGAAAAAAGTAGCGCCTATACGCAAAGCCATAGGAGTGCATACTTTTTTTAATATGCTAGGCCCTATGGTAAACCCTTGTTTTCCTAAACATCAATTGGTAGGTGTCTTTTCATTACAGCTACTCAGATACTACAAATATATTTATGAACAGGAAAATTTATCTTATAGAATAGTGCACTCACTCGATGGATATGATGAAATTAGTCTAACAGACTCCGCAAAAATTTTAAGTCCAGATAAGGACTATTTATTAAAACCTAATGATGTGCATTTTACAACAATTTCGCCAAAGGATATCTCTGGTGGCAAAGACATAAAATCATCGGCAAAATTATTCATAAACATTCTTGAGGGAAAGGGTACTCATGCTCAGAATGCTACAGTGTTAGCTAATGCAGCAATGGCTATAGAATGCTTCAATGTTACAAATTCTTATGAAGAATCATTCGCCAAAGTAAAAGAATCTTTAGAAAGTAAATCAGCCTTAAACGCATTTAAAACCTTATTATCATTATGAATATTTTATCCACAATCATTGCGCACAAAAAGGCAATGGTACAAGAAACAAAAGCATTAAACCCTGTGAAACGTTTAGAAAATAGTATTTTCTTTAATTCACAAACAGTCTCATTTAAACGCTATATAAAGCGAGAGGATAAAGTAGGTATTATAGCAGAAATAAAAAGAGCATCACCAAGTAAAGGATGTATCAAGTCTAAAATAGATGTTGAAAAATTGAGTATAGGCTATATGCAACATGGTGCATCTGCATTATCAGTACTTACAGATTCCAAATTTTTTGGAGGTAAAAACGAAGATCTTAGCATTGCACGTAAATTCAATTGTTTTCCTATTCTCAGAAAAGACTTTATTATAGATGAATATCAAATATTGGAAGCTAAGAGTATAGGGGCAGATTGTATTTTATTAATCGCAGATTGTCTCAGTCCTCAACAATGTAAACATCTTGCAGCCTTTGCAAAAGGTTTAGGTCTTGAAGTGCTTTTAGAAGTGCATTCCAAAGAAAATATAGAGACACATACCAATCAATATATAGACGCAATAGGTGTGAATAATAGAGATCTTAAAACCTTTACTACTAATATCGCTCACAGTAAAAACCTTTATGAACACCTCCCTAAAGCGCTTGTGAAAATTAGCGAAAGTGGTATTACAAAAGCCAGTCAAATATTAGAATTAAAAGAAGTAGGTTTTGATGGTTTTCTTATTGGGAGTTTTTTCATGCAACATGACCAACCAGAAATAGCCTGTAAACAATTAATTAATAACTATCTAAAACTAAAAAGATGAGAATAAAGGTCTGTGGGATGAAATATCCAGAAAATATAAAAAAAGTAGCCTCTGTTGAACCCGATTTTATAGGTTTTATCTTCTATAAAAACTCTCCAAGATGTGTTGACAAGGCAAGTTTTTCTCAACAAGAATCTATAGCTCATAAGATTAATAAAGTTGGGGTCTTTGTTAACAGTTCTATCGATTACATATTAGAAAATGTCAGAAACTATCAGCTCGATTTTGTTCAGCTGCATGGCGATGAATCTTTAGATTTTGTAAAAGCAATAAGCAAAGCGCCTGTAAAACTGATTAAAGCCTTTGCGATACATTCAGGCTTTGATTGGACTCAGCTAAAAATCTATAGTAATTATGTAAGCTATTTTTTATTTGATACATCCTGTTCGCAGTATGGAGGCAGTGGTAAAAAATTCAATTGGGAGTTTTTGAACAAGTATCAGGAAGCTATTCCTTTTTTTTTAAGTGGAGGTATAGCAATTACTGATGTAGAGACTGTTCTAAAATTGAATATTCCACAGCTCTATGGCATAGACGTAAATAGTAAATTCGAAATTCAACCAGGGTTAAAAGATGTAGTTCTTATAGAGCGTCTTGTTGGTAAGTTGAAGCAAAATTATAAATACCAGGTCGATAAAAAAGGGTATTATGGTGCGTTTGGAGGGGCTTATATTCCTGAAATGTTATACCCAAATGTAAAAGAACTCCAAGCGTCTTATTTGGAGATTCTTCAATCTTCGGGTTTTCAAGATGAACTTCAGCAACTTTTAAGAGATTATGTAGGACGACCAACACCGCTGTATTATGCACGGCGATTGAGTGACTATTATAAGGCTAAAATTTATTTAAAGCGAGAAGATTTATGCCATACAGGAGCTCATAAAATAAACAATGCTTTAGGTCAAATATTATTAGCGAAAAAATTAAAAAAAACCCGAATAATAGCCGAAACAGGAGCAGGACAGCATGGCGTAGCTACAGCAACTGCATGCGCTTTAATGGGACTAAAGTGCTATGTGTATATGGGAGTAAAAGACATAAAAAGACAAAAACCTAATGTAGAACGAATGACTATGTTGGGCGCAGAAATTATCGCTGTTTCTAGTGGAAGTCAAACATTAAAAGATGCAACCAATGAAGCCATTAGAGATTGGATTAATC
>JABSPM010000012.1 GCA_013215095.1 Flavobacteriaceae bacterium
AAAAAAATAATTCTACAGGAATGAATAATGAGTCTAGTATTAACACCTGAAATAATCAGCTCGTATTTTTTGTGTAAGCGAAAATCATTTCTCTTATCAAAATCTACAATGGTTGATTTCAAAAAAACAGAATTTGAAAAAATGGTAGACAAATATGCTTTTGATATCAAAAAAGCATATATTGATAATAATGATGTACATCCTTTTAGAAATGGCTTAATTGAAAAAGGGATAAATCTGATTAAGGATATAAATATTAAAACATCCAATTATTATTTCCAATGCGATTTATTACAAAAAGCCATAGGAAAATCTGATTTAGGAAATTATCATTATGAACCAATAATTTTTTTAGGGCAAAATAAGAATACTAAATATGATCGAATAAAATTAGCTGTACTGGGTTTAATTTTAGGTGAAATTCAAGGAAAGCGTCCAGTTAAAGGATTTATTGTTAAAAGAGATGGATCCAAACAGCGTTCGTTAATAGAAAGTTTGTATCCTGAGATTGAATATTCTATTCTTGAAATTAAAGCATTTAGAAAACAAGAACCTCCTGTTTATCTTAATAAAAACTGTGTAGTATGTTCGTTTAAAAAAAACTGCAAAGAAATAGCTATTAAAGAAGATAACCTTAGCCTTATTCGAAGAATATCTCAAAAAAAAATAATACAATTAGAACGAAAAGGAATATTTACTGTCAAGCAGTTATCTTACTTATATAAGCCAAGAAAGAGGAAAAAAAATAAAAATTTAAGTAATGAGAGTATTTTCAAACCAGAAATACAAGCTTTGGCAATAAGAACAAATAAAATATTCTTAAAGGAAATTCCAAAAATAAATATTGCTAATTTTTTCTATATTATTGATATTGAAAGTATACCTGATTCCAATTTATTTTACCTTTTTGGAATATTAGAAGTCAAGAAAGGAAAACACAATTACTTTCCTTTTTGGTCAGACACAAAAGAAGATGAATTGTTAGTATGGAGAAAAGCGATCAATTTTCTAAAGTTAAATACAAATGCCCCTATTTTTCATTACGGAAGTTATGAACTAAAAGTATTTGAAAAGTTATCAAAAAATTACTGTATTGACGTCAACGAGGTAACTGAAAGATTCGTCAACATTAATGCTTTAATATATGGTAAAATATATTTCCCAACTTACTCAAATCAGTTAAAAACACTTGCCAAAACGTTAGGTTTTAAATGGAGAAACAATCAAGCTTCAGGTATAGATAGTATTGTTTGGCGCTTCTATTGGAAACAAGGTGATATCGAGTATAAAAATAAAATACTCATTTATAATGAGGACGACTGCATCGCAGTAAAATTTTTAATTGATGAGCTGTATAGAATTCAAAAAGATGTAAAAACATCAGATCACATTGAATTTATAGACAAAGTAAAAGATAACTATACTGAAATTGGAAAAAAACTTCGTAATCAGTTTGAAATTGCATTGGAGTTGGCACACAATAAGTATAATAACAAAAAAATAAAAGTAAATTTTGAAAAGAATCAAATTGAAAAATCGTCTAAAAAAACTAAAAGCATAAGTAAATATCGATGGCTAAACAAGAATTTAAAGAAGCCTGACAAAACAATCTTTTTACCATCTGATAAATATTGCTTAATTCATAAGAAACAATCTTTAAATAAATCTAAGTTAAAATCAAAAAAAATCATATTTGATTTAGTCTTTACTAAAAACGGAATAAGAAAAAATATTGTCGAATATATCGGAGAACAAGCTTATTGTCCGATATGCAAAAACGCATATGCTTCATTGAAGTTTAGAGAAATTAGTAGAGGATTATATGGACACAATTTAATGGCATGGGTAGTATTCCAAAGAATACAGATTCAACTATCCTTTTCAAAAATAAGCAATAGTCTACAAGGGTTGATAAATGAAAAAATACGTCCTGCTACAGGTGTTGTATTCGTAGAACGATTTAGTAAATATTATTTAGAAACGGAAAATGAGATAATAACAAAACTACTCGAAAGTCCATTTATTCATGTTGATGAAACTACTGTAAGTATTTTAGGAGAAACCCAATACGTATGGGTGTTAACCTCTGATAAGTACGTTCTGTTAAAATTAACTAAGAATAGAGATGTTTCAATTATAAAAGAACTTTTGTGTGAGTATTCAGGTGTTTTAATATCAGATTTTTTTGCTGGTTACGATTCAGTCGATTGTCTTCAACAGAAATGTTGGGTTCATTTAATTCGTGATCTAAATAATGACCTATGGAAAAATCCTTTTGATAAAGAATATGAAAAATTTGTTTCTGCTGTTAGGGATGTAATTATTCCCATTATCGAATCTGCGTATAAATTCGGCCTAAAACAATATCATTTTGCTAAACATGAGAAATCTATTAAAATTTTTTATAGTGTTAAAATTGAGAAAATATTTTACAAATCCGAATTATGCAAGAAATATCAAAAAAGATTTAAAAGATACAAATATGCGTTATTCACATTTATTAATTTTGATGGGATAAGTTGGCATAATAACATTGCAGAAAACAGGATAAGACACATATGTGTTCAAAGAAAAATATCTGGCTCTTTTGGTCCTATCCAATTTCCACATTATCTAAGAATGTTAAGTATTATGCAGACTTGTAGGTTACAAAACAAGTCATTTCTAAGTTTCCTATTATCGAAAGAGAAGTTTATAAGTTGTTTTAAAAACGGAAAGAGGAGATTTGATATGACTTAATAAAGCCAGCTTGTAACAATGTATAAGAAAACATAGGGCTTTTGAGCTACACCGAAAGTTCTGTAAATATTAACAAAGTCCGCTAAATATAAAATTTGGCATTTAAGAGAAAAAATAAAAGCAAAATATTTATATTTAGCTAAGTGATAAACCGAAACGTAAGTGCTTAATTATTGCCCTACGTTTCTTATACTAACCGTTGGCTGTAATACTTTAAGGTAACGTTTTCATATCTTTAGATTCAGTCCATTGCAAGACCGATTTCTAATTGATGCCTCTAAGCTCGATCGCAATTCTGGTTGGAATGTAAAAAGCCTCTGATATAGCATATCAAAGGCTTGTGGTAA
>JABSPM010000013.1 GCA_013215095.1 Flavobacteriaceae bacterium
AATAGTTATACGCCTATTGATGTTACTGTAGCTTGTGCAACTTGTATCAATCCAGAAGCAAACTATAGTATAGTGGATGATTGTGCAAATGGCGATCAATTCTTAGTTGATGTAGATGTTACCAGTATGGGTGATGCTACGACCTTAACTATTACAGATAACCAAGGCAGTGCATCTGTAGATGTTACGGCAATAGGGGTAACACAATTTGGACCTTATCCTTTTGGTATTGATATTATAATTACAGTACAAAATGCTGATGATGCAAATTGCGTTATAATGAGCCCAACAATACAACAATTAGCTTGTCTTCCAGATAATGATGAATGTGTTGGAGCAGTAGAAATTACACCTAACGAAGATGGTAGTTGTACACTTTTCACATCGGGAAGTATTACTGGAGCTACAGAATCCTCTGTTTCTAATGGATGTAATGGTACAGCAGATGATGATGTGTGGTATAGTTTCAATGCTACAGCTACCGATCATGGAGTAAATTTGAGTAATATTGTTGGTGGAGACTTGAGTTTTGGTATTTATGAAGGCACGGATTGTAATACATTAAATGAGCTTTTTTGTAGTGAAGGAAATGAAACCCTTTTAATGAACGGTTTAACAATAGGCAACACATATTACATTAGAATCTATTCTACAACAAATGAACCTACGCAGGATATTTCATTTGATTTATGTGTGTTTACCGTTCCACCACCTATCTATACAAGTGATACAGATTATACTGTGGAGGAAATTATTACAGATGTTTTAGTCGGGGAAAATCCTGATTGTCCTCAAATTTCAAATATTACATACTCCACTGGAACTGATTTTGGTTCTACTAATGGAATTGGGTATTTCGAAGCAAATGGATCTAATTGGCCATTTGAATCTGGATTAATTATGACTTCGGGAGATATTAATAACGCTACTGGTCCGGAAGATGGGACCTTAAGTGATGGTGACGTGGCTTGGACTGGAGATGTCGACTTGGAAAACGCAATAGCAGGCTTAAATTCTGGCGATTCAAATAATGCCTCAGTCATTGAATTCGATTTTGTTCCAATTGTAGATTATATGAGTTTTGAATTTATATTTGCTGCTGAAGAATACGGTACTTTCCAGTGCGCATACTCTGATTCTTTTGCGTTCTTACTTACAGATCCAAACGGTGTGACTACAAATTTGGCTTTGGTGCCAGGAACTACAGATCCAGTGTCTGTATTTACGGTAAGAGATAATACCTATAATGGAGATTGTTCTTCTGAAAACCCAGAGTTTTTTGCAAACTACTATGGTCCAGGTGGTGAAGATCCAACGATAGCACCTATTAATTTTCTAGGACATACAACGATTATGACCGCAGAGTCTACTGTGGTACCAAATGAAGTTTACCATATCAAATTGGTTATTGCAGATGCATTAGATACATCATTTGATTCTGCGGTATTTATTGGCGCAGGCTCATTCGATATTGGCCATCCAGACTTAGGAGAAGATATTACTCTAGGCTCAGGAAATGAAGGTTGTGAGGGCGTTCCATTAACACTAGATGCTGGCGATATTCCTGACAATTCTACAACGACTTGGTATATGGATGGGGTATTGATTGAAGGAGCGAATACTTCAACCTTAGATGTTACGGAAACGGCGTATTACAAGATAGAATATACCTTTAGCAATATATCATGTGTCTTATCGGATGAAATTCTAGTAGAATTTCATGATAATCCACAACCGGAGCCATTGCAAGACAATGTTGTAAGATGTGAAGATTTAGAGGTCACTCTTGAAGTTGAAGTTAATAATTCGGATATACCAGAGACGATAACTTATTATTGGACTTATGAAGGTAACGATATACAAGTTGGAGAAGACAACACCTTGGTGATTGCTGCTGGAGATACTGGATTCGGAGAATATTTAGTTACAGCTATAGATGGGAGAGGATGTTTTGGAAACACAACTATTACGGTTGTAAGAGGCGAATATCCAGTTATTGAGCCTGTAGAAGAGCTTATAACTAAGTGTATTGAAGAAGATGTGACATTAGAAGTGAATGTGACTAATGCCGACCTAATTAGTGATGATTTAACGTATACGTGGTATATAGACGGTAATATCGTACAGTCAAGTTCGGATAATACATACATTCACGAGTCTGGTTCGCCTGAAGAGACTGTAGATGTTATAGTAACAGATCAGGCTTCGCAATGTACAGGAGAGACGAGTATAGAAGTTGTTTATTATCAAAATGAACATTGTATTGATGTTCCCCAAGGATTATCTCCAGATGGAGATGAATTAAATGATTGTTTAATTTTAGATCATTTAGAAGCTAAGGAAGACATAGTGAAAGCAGAAGTGTTTAATCGTTATGGTGTTAAAGTATATGAGTTAAATGAATATGTAGATCAATGGTGTGGTACTAACCAAGAAGGTGATTTATTGCCAGTAGGTACTTACTTCTATATCATTCGATTTAAATCATCAAGAGCACCAATAACAAGTTGGATATATTTAAATTATTAACGAAAACTAACTAAATTATATAATGAAAAAAGTATATATCATACTATTTATTTTCTTGTTCGCTTATAAGGTAGACGCGCAACAAGATCCCCAGTACACACAATATATGTATAACATGAATGTAGTTAATCCTGCTTATGCAGGAACTACAGAAAGCTTATCTATTGGAATGCTTTATCGCGCACAATGGGTAAGTTTGGAAGGGGCGCCAACCACAATGACTTTTGCGGTGCATTCTCCTGTTGGAGAACGCGTAGGATTAGGTTTATCTGTAATTGCAGATGAAATTGGACCTGTAAGAGAAACTAATGCTTTTGCAGATTTCTCATACCGTTTACCAGTAGGAAAATCAACACAACTAGCACTTGGAGTTAAGGCTGGTTTCACATTTCATGATATTGGAATTAGTGAAGATCTGATTACGTTGATTGATCAAGGTGACCCTTTCTTTGCTCAAAATATTAATGAAACTACACCCAATGTAGGAGCAGGTGCTTATTTGTTTAAGCCTAATAGATATTATCTTTCTGTATCTATACCAAATTTATTGGATGCGGTTCATTTAGATGCTAATGGATCAAAAATTGGTTCAGAAACACAGCATTTATTTGCAGCAGCAGGATATGTCTTTGACTTGTCAGATAATTTTAAATTAAAACCTCATGGTTTCCTAAAGTATGCATTTGACGCTCCAGTAAGTTTTGATGTTAATGCTAATGTATTTATGTATGACTTAGTTGAGGTGGGTGTAGGTTATAGACTAGAAGATTCTTTTAGTGGTATGGTTAATTTCTTAATTACACCAAACTTAAGAATTGGTTATGCATATGATAGTATTGTGTCTGAATTGGATTTTGTCACAAGCGCTTCACATGAAGTTTTTATCAATTTTGATATTAACTTTACTAAGAAAGTTTCACGTTCACCTCGTTATTTCTAATCCCTTAAGCTATATTAAAACATTATGAAAAAATTAATCACACTTTTTGCAATCGCAATGTTGAGTAGTTTAAGTTTAATTGCTCAAAATAAAGACACTAAAAAAGCTGATAAGCACTACTCAAGATTTGAGTTTATCGAGGCGGCAGAAGACTATAATAAACTTATAGAAAAAAATAAAGCTGATCACTACGTCTATAAACAATTGGCGGAGTGTTACTATAATATCTATAATACCGAAGAAGCAGAAAAATGGTATGCAAAAGCTTTAGAGACATCCGAAACTCCAGAGACAATTTTCAAGTATGTACAAATGCTGAAGGCTAATGGTAAATATGAGAAGTCAAATGAGTGGATGGCAAAGTTTGCAAAAATGCGCCCTAGTGATGTAAGAGCAATTGCTTTTAAGGAAAATCCAGATTACTTGCCTAAGATTTTAGAGAAAGGTAAGAAATTTAATGTGCAAGCTTTAGATATCAATACAGCATCATCTGATTTTGGTGGTATCCTTAAGGATGGTAAACTGTATATTACTTCGGCAAGAAATGGATCTAGAAAGACTTATGGATGGAATGAACAGCCGTATTTAGATATCTATGAATTTGATGTAGCTGAAGATGGGGCATACACAAATGAAACCCTTTTATGTAAAAAAATAAACACCAAATATCATGAGGGTGTGATGTCATTTAGTCCAGACGGAAAGGTAGCATATTTCTCTAGAGAGAGTTTCTATGACGATCTTTTTGTTAAAGATTCATTGCGTAATAAAGTAAGTGTGTTGAACCTCTATTCTACAGAGAAATTATGTGATGATGAATGGAGCGATGTAACACCTTTACCTTTTAATAGTGAAAATTATTCTGTTAAAAACCCATCAGTTAGTGCAGATGGAAAAACCTTATATTTTGCATCTGATATGCCAGGTGGTTTTGGTAAATTTGATATTTATAAAGCCGAGATTTTCTCTGATGGTACTCTAGGAGAAGCAGTAAACTTAGGGCAGCAAGTGAATACCGAAGGTCAAGAAATGTTTCCATTTTCGAGTAGCAATGGTACGATATATTTTTCCTCTGATGGTCACTTAGGACTTGGAGGTCTAGATGTGTTCCATACAAAAATGATCGATGGAAAAATGGCGCCAGTAAGAAATGTTGGTGTTCCTGTGAATAGTAATGCTGATGATTTTGCCTTTAATATTAACGAGGACACCGGAGAAGGTTTTATCTCTTCAAATAGACAAGGTGGTTCAGGTAGTGATGATATCTATGCAATTAAAAAAATACAGCCTTTATGCGATGTGTTAGTGGCTACCAATGTAACTGATGCAAAAACAGGGAGTACTATTAATGGTGCTAGTGTAGGTTTATATGATGCTAATGGTAACTTAATTGCAAACAAAATTACGGACGCGGATGGTCTAGCAGAATTTGTTGTAGAGTGCGATACAGATACGGAAGTAAAAGTTATAATGGACGGATACGAGAGTAAAAATGTAGCTGTTAAAGGTAGCAATGAAGAAGATATAAATGTTGATGTTGCTTTAGATCCAATTGAAGTAATCATTGAGAAAGAAGAAATTATACTCAATCCAATTTATTTTGATTTTGACAAATCTAATATCACGGCTAAAGCTGCATTTGAGTTAGATAATTTGGTTCAAATCATGAAAAAATACCCAGAATTGGTTATCAGAGCAGAATCGCATACGGATAGTAGAGGGCCAGCTCAATACAATGAGGGCTTATCAGAAAGACGTGTGAAAAGCACAGTACAATACGTGATTTCTAAAGGAATCGACGCTAGTAGAATTACTGGTGAAGGTAAAGGTGAAAGCGTATTAAAAGTAGATTGCGGAAGCAATTGTAGTGAGGAAGATCACCAAATGAATAGGAGATCTGAATTCCATATTGTGAGTGGAAATCCAAACTCAAAATAATTTAACTAACCAACCAACTTTAAAAGGCCTTAGCAGTGATGTTAAGGCTTTTTTTATAATGTGAAGTTAGTTGAGAAGACCCTTTTTGTAAAGGTATTAGGGTTTTCACAAGAAATTGTGCAATGAGTGCATTTATATTACGAAGTTATTATAATTGGCTATTTACTATCTAACAATTAGTGATAAGCTATGACCGAATTGTAGTGTACTCATTTTATACTTCATATAATTAAAACATCATCTTTTTCTTTTTTCGGGTACTTTCAAATGGAAAATGGTATTATTTCCTTAAAATAAAGGTTGTTTATCATTCTTTAGGGACATATATGTATAGCTTTCTTCTTTGAAAGTATGTAAATTAATAGTAAAATCGGTCTTATTGCAACAATTTCAGAGAAGAACTGAGATGCACCCTACACGCTATATGAGAAAGTATTTTAAGTGCTATCGGCTGAGAATATAGGGATTATTTAAAAATATACAACAATTTATAAATCAAATCCAATATTGACACCTAGTTTATTGGCAATAAGTTTGTTGATGTTTTTCTTTAATTCTGGAATTCTTACACTTTCCAATACATTATTAGCAAACGCATACATTAACAAAGCACGTGCTTCTTTTTCTGGAATACCTCTGGAACGCATATAAAATAAAGCGCTTTCATCCAGTTGACCAATAGTACAACCATGTGTACATCTTACATCATCAGCAAAAATCTCTAATTGTGGTTTCGTGTTTATAGTAGCTTTATCACTTATTAATAAATTATTATTAGCTTGAAATGCATTTGTTTTTTGAGCTTCTTTTTCTACAATAACTTTACCATTGAAAACCCCTGTAGCACCATCGGAAAAAATCCCTTTATAATCTTGATGACTCTCACAATTAGGTTCAATATGATGCACTAAGGTATTGTGATCCACATGTTGTTTGTCTCCAATAATGGTTACACCTTTTAAGGTGGAGTCTATATGCTCACCATGTTGGTAGTAGTTAAGATTGTTTCTTATAAGCTTTCCACCAAAAGAAAAGGTGTGTAGAGAGACATTGCTGTCTCCTTTTTGTTTGATGTAGGTATTATCTATTAAGGAAGCATTTTCTTTATCATTTTGTACTTTATAATAGTCTACAAAAGCACGTTTTCCAGCAAAAATCTCCGTAACGGAATTGGTTAAAACAGGGTGAGTAGTTAAGCTTTGATGACGCTCTATAATTTGCACATGTGAATGTTCATCTGCAATTATTAAGTTTCGTGGCTGTAACATTAAAGCAGCTTCGTTTCCTGTAGAAAAGTGCACAATTTGAATGGGTTTTTGAGCCATCTTATTCTTTGGAATATGGATAAAAGCCCCTTCTCTAGAAAAAGCTGTGTTTAATGAGGCTAGACTGTCTTCTTTTGAAGCTAACTTATTGAAATAATTTTCAATAATTAAATGATACTTTGGTTTGTTTAATACAGAAGACATTAAGCATACATCAATACCATCATGTGTTGTTTCAGATAATTGAGAAGAATATTTTCCGTCAACGAAAACAATCTTATAAGAGTCGATATCGTGAACGAAATACTTTTTGACCTCTTTATAATCCAATGCTTCAGCATCTTTTGCAAAAACACTATAATCTTCTTTCAGAATTTTATTTAACGAGGTGTATTTCCATGCTTCGTCTTTTTTACTTGGAAACCCTTTTATTTCAAAATTCTTTATTGCTTCACTTCTAATATCGTGTACATAGCTATCTATGTCTACTTGGTTCTCAAAAGCTAAAAAAGAGGATAATAATTTGTCTTTCAATTTCATTGTATAGAGTTGTAAAATTCAAAATTTTTAAATGTTGCATAAACAGCGCTTTAACTTTCAGAAGCTGTTTGAGGGTTTAAAAACTTCTAGTCAACATTTTCTTCTTTAATCCAGTCGTATCCTTTTTTCTCCAATTCCTGTGCTAATTCTTTACCTCCAGATTTTACAATACGCCCATTAAACAAAACGTGTACATAGTCTGGCACAATATAGTCTAGTAAACGCTGGTAGTGTGTAATGACAATGGTGGCATTGTCTTCATTTTTTAGCTTATTAACACCATTTGCAACGATACGTAAGGCATCGATATCTAGACCAGAGTCGGTCTCATCTAAAATGGCTAATTTTGGCTCTAGCATTGCCATTTGAAAGATTTCATTACGTTTTTTTTCTCCTCCAGAAAAGCCTTCATTCAATGAACGTGATAGGAATTTGCGATCAATTTCTAAAAGCTCAGATTTTTCACGTATTAATTTCAACATGTCTTTAGCAGGCATGTCTTCTAGGCCTTTAGCTTTACGTGTTTCGTTAATTGCAGTTTTCATGAAATTAGTTACGGTAACTCCAGGGATTTCTACAGGATATTGAAATGATAAAAACACACCTTTGTGTGCGCGTTCATCTGCCTCTAATTCATTGATATTCTCATCATCTAAAATGATATCTCCTTGGTCTACTTCATACTCTTCTTTACCTGCAATGACAGAGGCTAGTGTGCTCTTACCAGAACCATTGGGTCCCATGATGGCATGTACTTCTCCAGCTTTAACTTCAAGATTAATACCTCTTAAAATGGATTTATCTTCAACACTTGCGTGTAAATCTTCAATTTTTAACATAACTACTATTTAGTGCCTAGTTTTATCGTTTGGTTCGTGTCTGCTTTTGGCTTAGACACATTTAATATTTCTACTATTTCTACTTTGTATTTCCACTTAATTATGGGGTCTTTTTTATCTGTAACACGCCCTTTGATTTCTACGGGAACCATATCGGTGTCATCTGTTTTATAAGCCTGTACCATGGTATTAAGTTCATGTGTTTTCTCATTTATGATTATACCATAGAACTCTTTACTTGTTTGAAGTACAGCAGCATTGTTGTAAAAAACAAATTCACCTTTTAAAAGGGTTAAATCGTCATCTTTGGACAATACATTAGTGTTGTGCTCTGTGGTGTTGCTAAGGTCGTTTGTTTTGTTCGTGTCATTTTTACAGGCACTAAAAATAGTGCATAAATAAAAACATAAAATGATTTTTTTCATAAATATTTAATTTGTTATCCCACAGAACCTTCCAAGCTAATCTCTAATAATTTTTGAGCTTCTACTGCAAATTCCATAGGTAATTTGTTTAGTACTTCTTTACTAAATCCATTAACGATTAAAGCAATCGCTTTTTCTGTATCTATACCACGCTGGTTACAATAGAATATTTGGTCTTCACCAATTTTACTAGTCGTTGCTTCGTGTTCTATTTGGGCTGTTTTATTTTTGACCTCAATATATGGAAAAGTATGTGCACCACATTCATTGCCCATTAATAAACTATCGCATTGCGAGAAGTTTCTTGCGTTTTCAGCACGACTACTAACATGTACTAATCCACGGTAGCTATTTTGAGATTTTCCAGCAGAGATACCCTTACTAATGATTGTAGATTTTGTGTTTTTACCCAAATGAATCATTTTGGTTCCCGTATCAGCTTGCTGAAAATTATTGGTAACCGCAATGGAGTAAAATTCACCAACAGAATTATCACCTTTTAATATGCAAGACGGATATTTCCATGTTACAGCACTACCAGTTTCTACCTGTGTCCAAGAAATTTTAGAATTTTTTTCGCATAAACCACGCTTGGTTACGAAGTTATAAACACCACCTTTTCCTTCAGAGTTACCAGGAAACCAGTTTTGGACTGTGGAGTATTTTATCTCAGCATCGTCTAATGCAATTAATTCAACAATCGCAGCGTGCAGTTGGTTTTCATCTCTACTTGGTGCTGTACAACCTTCAAGGTAACTGACATAACTACCTTTGTCAGCAATAACCAAAGTACGTTCAAATTGTCCTGTTCCTGCTTGATTGATTCTAAAGTAGGTAGACAATTCCATCGGGCATCGTACACCTTTAGGGATGTAACAGAAGCTACCATCACTAAACACCGCAGAATTTAAAGCGGCATAGAAATTATCTGTTTTTGGTACCACCGTTCCAATGTATTTTTTTACGAGTTCGGGATGTTCTTTAATAGCCTCACTGATAGAACAGAAAATA
Source organism: Flavobacteriaceae bacterium (assembly GCA_013215095.1). Lineage (GTDB taxonomy): Bacteria > Bacteroidota > Bacteroidia > Flavobacteriales > Flavobacteriaceae > DT-34. The sequence continues at coordinate 9,488 of JABSPM010000013.1, forward strand.
ATTCCTTTCTCGGCTAAGGTTTTTTTGAAAGTTGTCGCCACAGAAACAGAATCTATAACCACATCCATAGCAACACCAGCTAATTTCTTTTGTTCATCTAAGGAAATGCCTAACCTGTTAAAAGTATCTAATAATTCTGGGTCCACCTCATCCAAACTGTTGTATTTTGGTTTGCTATTCGGTGCAGAATAATAAGATATGTCTTGAAAATCTGGCTTTTCATAGTCGACGTTTGACCAATCTGGTTCGGTCATTGTTTTCCAAATTTTAAAAGCATCTAAGCGCCATTCGGTCATCCATTCTGGCTCTTCTTTCTTTTTAGAAATAGCACGTACAATATCTTCGTTTAAACCAATAGGAAAAGTGTCAGATTCTATATCTGTATAAAAACCATACTCATATTCTTTGGTTTTTAACTCTTCCCTTAAGTCGTCTTCTGTATATTTGCTCATTCTTCTAATTTAAAAACTGAAAAATTAAATAATTCATCTATATTGCTTGGCTATAGGTAGTTTATGTGTCTCGAAAACGGTATTTGAATGTCTTAAATACAATAACACGTGATTTTTTAATCCTATTTAGTGCGTCGCAAATTTTAATATATTTCTTATTTTGTTTTTGAACCTTGCAGATATAAACAAAAACTGGATTACATCCTATATGGCTCTAGTTAAGCAACAGCTTCTATTTAAAACCGTGCTCTAAATCGTATAATAATCTCAGGTTATTTGATGGTAAATCCTAGTGTTTTTACATGATGCTTAAACGCTCTGTCATATACTTTTAAACCTTCAAATGTCTTCATGCCTCAATCTTTTGTTATTCAATTATTGATATTATTTTTTTGCTAAAGCGAAAATGATTCTCCACAACCACAGGTTCTATTTGCATTGGGGTTATTAAAGACAAAACCTGTTCCATTTAATCCTCCAGAGTATTCTAGTGTTGTTCCTACGAGATATAAAAAACTCTTTTTATCAACAATAATTTTTATACCATTATTTTCAAAGATTTTATCGTCATCCAGTGATTCTTTGTCAAATTTTAAATCATAAGATAATCCTGAGCACCCACCACTTTTAACACCAACTCTGACAAAATCGGTGCTTGGGTTAAAGCCATCCTCGTTCATGAGCTGAACGACTTTATTTTTTGCTGTTTCAGAAACTTTTATCATACCATTAATATAGATTATTATCTATTAAGTTTGCAAATATACAATATAAGTAGAGTTTTATTGCTAATCATAACATTATATTAGTAAATAACTTCATAAGTTTTACCTATCGCTGTTAAATTATATTACAATATAACCTAAATATAACGCGCCGAAACTAAGGTTGAACCCATGTGAAAAAATATTATGATTACTTTTTTGGTTACCTATTAAAGGCAGCACTATAATTATAGGAAATTAACTTGAGTTAGCTTTTTTGAAAATATTGATTTTATAGAATCTTACAGACCATAACCGAAGACAACCCAATTTTTATAAAATCTATGTTGCCAACGGTTAAGCTGTAGATTTGAGGAGATCAAATATAATATTATAATTTTATAAAAGTAGGATAAAATGCATTTTTTTAAGTTAATGTGTTATTTTTTTTTAATATTAACATTTAAGTATTGATTGTCAGTTTGTTATGATGTATTTTTTTTCGTTAAATGTCGCGGTAATTTTGTGTTTGAACGCGTAGAGAACTAGGCCAATCTTGCTTTTGACATTCAATTTCACAAATAAGTTGGCACGATACTTGTCGACGGTTTTTATAGAGATATTCATAATATCAGCGATTTAGCTATAGGTGTACTCCTTGTAATGGCATACCAATTCTAGAAAGCGAAACTCTTTGTTATTGAGCTCAGCTTTTGAAGGTGATTGATTGAGGCTTTGGGTGAAAGAACGTATAATACGGAGGGTTTCGGTAAAGTTGGCATAACCGAGTTTTGTAATGTTGTCTATTGTAGTTTTTAGCTCTTGCGCCGTACATGTTTTATGCAACAAACCACGTGCACCATAGTGATAAGCTTTGTTAATAACGTCTTCTTTGAGGTTTTGCGTTAATATCAAAAATTTGTAATCTGGATATTGAGGTGTTACTTGTTTTAGAACTTCTATACCATCAAGCATTGGCATTGAGGTATTTTAGAATTCCAATTACTGAAATTGATAGCGTTTCAATCGAAATTTACAATAAGGTTTCGCCGTCTGTTGGTGCTTTAAGCTTCCCGTTTAAATATCGTTTTAATGACAGAAGTTATGAGCCTTCATTTAACATGAATTTAGTTGGAGGTGTAAAGTGGAATCCATGGTACTCAGATAAGCATACATTTTCTATACTAGGTGGTATTGGTGCATCTTCTGTAAAACTCACTTCTGATAACACAAAGGACTCGGCAAGTTTAGAATTAGAAATAGATGCGGCTGCTGTAAGTTTTTTGTTAAATATAGTGTATCAATTTAAACCTTTGCAAATTGGTGTATTATTATGGTATAGATAATAATTTATATACTTGGACGCATCAAGGAAAGCCATGGTTAAGTTTGGCTATTGGAGTTGATATTTTCAAAACATCAAAGACGGCTGAGCCAAATGGTAATAAGGATGATTAGCTGTAAATGGGAGTTGTCAATTAATCATAAGCGCTTTTAAAATGTTCTAATTGTTACAATATCGAAGAAGTTTCATTGGAATAAATTACCTTTGTAACATGATTGAAGATAAGAATCCACAAAGGACACCATTGGGCAGTTTGGGAGAGTTTGGTTTGATAAACCATTTAACACAAAGCTTTAAGATTACCCAAAATACAACTGTAAAAGGTATTGGAGATGATGCTGCTATAATTAAGGCAAATGATGGTAATCATATTGTGGTTACTACAGATTTGTTGGTAGAAGGTGTGCATTTTGATTTGTCCTATATGCCTTTAAAGCATCTGGGCTATAAAGCGGTAATGGTTAACTTATCTGATGTTTATGCAATGAATGCAGAAGCTACACAGATTACAGTTTCTATTGCAGTATCTAATCGTTTTCCTTTAGAAGCTTTAGAAGAATTGTATGCCGGAATTGAAACTGCTGCAGAGATATATAATGTAGATTTGATTGGAGGCGACACGACCTCATCTACAACAGGATTACTTATTTCGGTTACGGCGATAGGAACGGCAAAACCAGAACTTATTGTAAAAAGAGATGGAGCGAAACCAAATGACTTATTAGTGGTTACTGGAGATTTGGGTGGTGCTTACCTTGGCTTACAGGTCTTGGAGAGAGAAAAACAAGTGTATAAAGTTAATCCAAATAGCCAACCCGATTTGGAGCAATACAATTATATTATTGAAAGGCAGCTTAAGCCAGAAGCGCGTAAAGATATTGTGAAATTACTGGCGGATTTAGATGTAAAACCAACAGCCATGATTGATATTAGTGATGGTTTGTCATCAGAAATTATACATTTGTGCAAGCAGAGTAAGGTGGGTTGTGATATATATGAAAATAAAATCCCTTTAGATCCTCAAGTAATTTCTACTAGTGAGGAGTTTAATATGGATAGCACAACAATAGCCTTAAATGGTGGAGAAGACTATGAGTTGTTAATGACTATTTCTCAATCCGATTTCCCAAAGATTAAGGGCAATCCAAATTTAACGGTTATAGGATATATTAAAGAATATTACGCTGGGATGCATTTAATTACAAGAGCTGAAGAAAGCATTCCTATAACAGCGCAAGGCTGGAATTCAATTAGCGATTGAGAATAGGTTTTCGTCGTTGCGCGCGTTTGTAGTGGATCTTTTCTAATAATGCATTAATTTCTTGGTATTTTGGTGTGAGAGGAGTAAGTTTGCCATTACCATTTGTTGTCACTTTTTGTTTGCAATGTTTGCAAGAATATTCTTTGACATGATAAGTCACACGTTTTGTTATGCGATAATCATGCCCAAAAATAGAACAGTATAAATGTTTCATTTTCGATCGTATTTACTATTAATTTTAGGGATGCGTGCGCACTTAAAATAGCATAAAGAAAGGAAATAATTGATTTCGAGTGGTGTAAATCGATTAAAACGCTGTTTTTTTCTATAAACGTATTATTTGTGAAGTATAAGGACGTCTCTGAATGTGGTTAATTTCCCTGCGAATTAAAGTTAATAATTATATTCATCCTTATTATTTAGAATTTTTGCTCTTTAGAGGTGTTACTAGGATGCTTCTTAAGAGGAAACATGTCTTATCATTAGATCCCAAATATACACTATAAATATATTTTAGAGTTTATAGATGTTTCATGTTAACCTTTAAGGTGTACAAAACAGTACAATAGTAACTGCAAAATAGAATTAAAGGTTTTCTATAAAATGGATTAGGTTAGAAGAAAATAATTTAAAATCTTCTATATGACTCATGTGTCCATCGGGTAATTCTACGACTTCAACTTCAGTATTTTGAGTTTGTGCTATCAAGCTAGAATAGTCAAGTATTGGATCTTTTTTACCTAATACCATCATTTTTTTGTATGGAGAAAAGTGTAAGAGCACTTCACGATCTGGTCTTATTTTCATGCCTTCCAAAGCGGCAACAATACCTTGTAAAGGTGTTTTAAGCGCTTCTTTTTTTGTTGTGTTAACTTTATTACGAAACAAGGATCTGTTTTTTGGGCGAAACAAATTGGTTATAGACATCCTTATAAATGCGGTATGATTTTGTTTTACAAGTGCAATAGCACGCGATCTGTTTAGTTGTTTTTCTGGGGTGTCTGCACGAGCAGTGGAATTCATTAGTACCAATCCTTTTACATAATCTGGGTGAACATCAGCTAACGCTAAACTTACATAGCCTCCCATGGAGTGGCCTACCAAAGTCACACGTCTAAGTTTAAGGTGTTTTATAACAGCCATAACTGTTTCTGCCATCAATTCCATCGTATGTATATAGCCCATGCACTCTGTTTTACCATGCCCTAGTAAGTCGATGGATACAATTCTGTATTTGTCTTGTAGCAAAGGAATAAGGTCCTCCCACATCCTGTGGTTTTCTAAAAACCCATGAAGTAAAACAATAGCATTACCTTTGCCAATATCTTTGAAATGTATTGCTGTGTTTTTATAAGTGATAAAATATGACATGATTTAAGAATCAATTATATTGCACAAATATACTTCTGAACTATGAATAAAACTAAGGAAACATTTCTAATAAGTTTTGCTTTATTTTCTTTGTTTTTTGGGGCTGGTAATTTGTTGCTGCCGCCTTTACTTGGGTATAACTCTGGAAGTGATTGGTGGATCGTTGCTATTGGTTTTACCCTCACCGCTGTAGTAATTCCTATTTTTGGGATTTTTGCACACGCAAGATTACAGGGTAATATATTAGATTTTGGCAATAAGGTATCTCCAAGGTTTAGTGTTGTGTATGGAGTGCTGATATATGTTATTTCTATTGCAATACCTTCGCCAAGAACCGCAGCAGCTACACATGAAATTGCAATATATCCAGTCTTTGAAACAGCGCCATTTTTTACAAGTATAGTTTATTTTTCCTTGGTATTGGTGTTTGTGTTAAACCGAGCAAAATTATTAAATCTTGTTGCTAAGTTCTTGACACCTTTATTGGGTCTTATTTTAGTCCTCATTATCGGTATAGGTTTGCTTTCTAATGAAGCACTTCTTACAGATGGGCGACTTAAAATTCCCTTGGTTGAGGGACTTTTGGAAGGTTATCAAACTTTTGATGCAATAGGAGCCGTTGTGGTTGGAGCGGTAGTAATTATTTCATTAAACTTTAATCCAACAACGACCTACAAAGAAAAGAGGATACTCATTAGAAAATCGGGTTTTATAGCAGGATTGGTGTTGTTTATTATGTATGCAGGATTGATGGCTTTAGGAGCATATTATGGAGCTCAAGTAGAAGTTGATTTAGATTTGAGCAGTGAGATGCAGCGCGCAATAGTGTTGCGAGGTATTAGCACTGCTGCTTTAGGTGGTTTTGGTAATGCCGTATTAAGTGTGTTAATTGCTTTAGCATGTTTTACAACAGCTGTTGGTATTATTGCAGGAGCAGCAGATTTTTTTAAAGGTTTATGTAAAAATTCTCAAACCGTTTATACAATAACAGCAATTATTGCTTGTGTGTTTGGAGTTGTAGTTGGGCAGTTCAACTTTCATTATATCATTATAATTGCGCTTCCAATTTTAATGTTTATTTATCCTATTACGATTGTTTTAATTTTGCTCAATGTATTACCCGAACAATTAGTTTCATCTTTGGTCTTTAAGTGGGTTGTTCTCACAACGTTTATATTTAGTTTACCCGATGTGTTTAGTTTTCTTATTAGTTCTAAAAAACTAGAAGCTCTTAAAAGCGTTATTCTATATTCAGAATTCCATTTGGGGTGGGTGTTGCCATCAATATGTGTTTTTATAGTAGTGAATACGTTTCAGAAATTTTCGAAGAAACACTAAAATAGTTTCATATCATCATGCAAAATGACAACGTAATATTACTTCCTTTTTTAAACATACTGTAATTTAGGAGTAGAGATGGTATTACATACGTGTTAATGTCTTATAGTACAGCGCAAGCTTGTTGTAAAAAAAGCAAGCCAATTAGCCTGCTTTTTTAATTGTGACAACTCAAAATATTAGTTGTTCATTAGCGCTTCAATATGATCAGCTTCAATCGGGATATCGCGCATTAAATTAAACGGTTCTCCAGTTTCTTGGATAACAACATCATCCTCTAATCGAATTCCCATCTGTTCTTCGGGAATATAAATCCCAGGTTCTACCGTAAAGGCCATTCCTGCTTTCATTGGTGTTTTTAAAGCACCATAATCATGTGTATCTAAACCAATATGATGCGATGTTCCATGCATAAAGTATTTTTTATATGCTGGCCAATTGGGATCTTCATTTTGAATGTCGGCTTTATCAATTAGACCTAAGCCTAATAATTCTGAGGTCATTATATGTCCAACTTCTTTGTGGTATTCTGCCCAAAGCGTTCCAGGAATCAATAATTGGGTGGCTTCCTTTTTTACGCGATTTACAGCATTATATACAGCACGTTGCCTGTCTGTAAAACGACCGTTTACAGGAATAGTTCTAGACATGTCGCTAGAATAATTGGCATACTCTGCACCAACGTCCATTAATAGCATATCACCATCTTTACATTCTTGATTGTTTTCTATATAATGTAAAACACAAGCATTAAAACCAGAGCCAATAATAGGCGTATAAGCAAATCCTTTTGAACGACTTCTTAAGAATTCATGCATGTATTCGGCTTCAATTTCAAACTCCATTACGCCAGGTTTTACAAAGTTTAGGATGCGACGGAATCCTTTATTAGTAATATCGCAAGCGTGCTGCATTAAATCTATTTCTTCGGTTTCCTTTACACCCCTTATTTCTTGTAGGATTGGAAAGCTTTTTGCCCAACGATGAGCAGGAAATTGCGCTTTTACCATTTTAATAAAGCGATCTTCGCGGGTTTCCATTTCAACAGATTGACGATAATGTTCATTTGTATTAAAGTAAATGGTGTCTGCCTCAGTCATGACATCAAAAAAGACTTTATCAAAGTCGTTCAGCCAATACACCGTTTGAATACCCGAAGTTGCCGTGGCTTGTGATTTGTTTAATTTCTCACCTTCCCATATAGCAATATGCTCATTAGTTTCTCTAACAAATAAAATTTCTTTGTGTTTTGGGTCAATTGCATCCGGAAACAATAGCAAAATACTTTCTTCTTGATCCACGCCACTCAAATAAAAAATATCTCTATGTTGATGAAATGGTAAATGCGTATCTGCCCCTGTTGTATAAACATCGTTTGAGTTAAATACGGCAATAGATTTAGGTGCCATTTGAGCTTTGAATTTCGCTCTATTTTTTATAAATAGCGTATTGCTTATTGGATGGTACTTCATGAGAATAAGTTGTTGTAATTAAACAAAATTTAGTTTCCTCAAAATTAGAAATTTTATAGCTAACTATGTTAAAATCTAATTTTTTATTCGCAAGTTTTGACCATTAAGGAAGTTTTGAGTATTTTGAGTGTTTTTGAACTAAATAACTGACTAAGTAAAAACATCATGAAGATTTATATACAATTTATGCTATTGTTGTTGGTAGCACAATTCACTTTTTCTCAACAGCCTGCAACTTCTGGAGATGCAGTAAAACAAGCGTTGCTACAAAAACGTAAAATGATGACGAATGCTTTGGTGAAAAATGTTGCTTTTGAAAACATAGGACCAAGTATTATGAGTGGTAGGGTTGTAGATCTCGCCGTAAACCCTGAGAATCCAACCGAATTTTATGTGGCATACGCTTCAGGAGGTGTATGGCATACGGTAAATAATGGTACTACTTTTGAACCAATATTAGATAATTCAGACACACAAAATGTTGGAGATATCGCCGTAGATTGGAACAACAGAACGATTTGGGTAGGAACAGGAGAAAATAATTCGTCACGTTCTTCTTATGCTGGAATAGGATTATTGAAATCTTCAGATAATGGAGCAAATTGGGAAAATGTAGGACTTATAGATTCGCATCATATTGGTAGGATTTTAATCAATCCAAATCAGCCAAATGAAGTGGTGGTAGGTGTTACAGGACATTTGTACTCTCCAAATAAAGTGCGTGGAATTTATAAAACTATAGATGGAGGAAAAACTTGGAGTCAAAAACTGTTTGTAGATGAGCTTAGCGGAATCATAGATGTACAACATGCACCAGATAACTTTAATGTCATGTTTGCCGCCTCATGGACCAAAGATCGTAAATCTTGGAATTTTAAAGGCAGCGGAAATAATTCAGCAATTTATAAAAGTACAGATGCGGGAGAAACATGGATTAAAGTTTCTACTAAGGCGAGTGGCTTCCCAACTGGTAAAGGCGTAGGTCGTATTGGTTTAGCGATGTATAATGAGAACATCATCTATGCGGTACATGATAATCAGTTTAGAAGACCATCGGATAAAAAAGATCTTAAAAAAGAGGGTTTAACAAAAGAAGACTTTAAAACTATGAGTGTCGATGTTTTTTTGAACTTAGAAAACAAAAAGTTAAACACTTTTTTAAAACGCAATGGTTTTCAAGAAGAATATCGTGCGGCAAATGTAAAATCATTGGTTAAAAATGGTAGTGTAAAACCGGTAGATTTGGCGGCTTACCTTGAAGATGCTAATTCAATGTTATTTGATACACCGGTAGTTGGAGCTGAGGTTTATAAGAGCATAGATGGTGGCGTAACTTGGAAAAAAACACATGAGGAGTATTTGGATGGGATATATTATAGTTATGGGTATTACTTTGGGCATATTTATGTATCTCCAAAACACCAAGATCATATTTATATTTATGGTGTTCCAATTTTAAAATCTAAAGATGGCGGAAAAACCTTTACCTCAATTTCTGCGGAAAATGTGCATGCAGATCACCATATACTTTGGATTAATCCAGATAATCCAAATCATTTAATTAATGGAAATGATGGCGGTGTAAATATTACCTATGATGATGGCGAAAATTGGATTAAGAATAATTCGCCTTCCGTAGGACAATTTTATGCCATTTATGTGGATGATGAGACGCCATATAATGTGTATGGTGGTCTACAGGATAATGGTGTTTGGGTAGGGTCTCATAAGGCTAAAGAAAATAAAGCTTGGCATCAAAATGGACAATATCCTTGGGAATTATTAATGGGAGGAGATGGCATGCAAGTGGTTACAGATAAAAGGGATGCCAGTATTGTTTATACAGGTTACCAATTTGGAAATTATTTTAGAATAAACCGAGAAACTGGAGAAAAAAAACCATTCAATATCAAGCATAAGTTGGGAGAGACACCCTATCGTTTCAATTGGCAAACACCAATTATATTGTCTCCGCATAATCAGGATATCGTATATTTTGGAGGTAATAAATTAATGCGTTCTATGAATCAAGGTGAAGATTGGGAAACTATAAGTACAGATTTAACTAAGGGCGGAAAAAAAGGAAATGTAGCTTATGGGACGTTAACTAGTATTTCTGAATCGCCATTTCAGTTTGGATTAATTGTTACAGGAAGTGATGATGGCTATGTCAATGTTACTAAAGATGGAGGTGCGACTTGGCGTCGAGTATCTCATACCTTACCTCAAGATCTTTGGGTAAGCCGTGTGATTGCATCTCAGCATAATAAAGAACGTATATATGTTACACTCAATGGATACCGTTGGGATGATTTTGAAACATATGTTTATAAGAGTGAAGACTATGGTGCAACTTGGTCTTCACTAAAGGGTAATTTGCCGTTAGCTCCAGTGAATGTGATTAGAGAAGACCCAGCGAATGAAAATGTATTGTATTTAGGAACCGATAATGGCGCCTATGTCTCTTTTAATAAAGGAGACTCATGGGAAGCGTTTAGTAAAGGCTTGCCTAATGTTGCTGTTCATGATATTGTAATTCAGGCAAAAACAAGCGACTTATTATTAGGAACGCATGGAAGAAGTATTTATAAAACGAATATAAAAGCTTTGCAGTCGAATGCCATTAATAGTGCAGAGTCCATTGTAATGTTTGATTTAGATAAGATAGCTTATTCTTGGAGATGGGGGAACTCTTGGAATCAATGGATGGAAGCAAATGAACCTGTTGTCATGATTCCGTTTTATTCAAATAGAAATGAAAAGCAAGATATAGCGGTTTTATCCGAATCAGAAAAGTTGTTAAATACCATAACTGTAGATGTTTCAAAAGGATTTAACTATGCGAAGTATGATCTCTCGATAACAGAAAAAGGTAAGCAGATTCTTAATAAAGAAAATAAAGAATTACATATTTCTAAGGCGAAAAATGGAAAGTATTATTTGCCAAAAGGGAATTACATCATAAGGATTGGGTCAAAAAAAACAAGCTTAACAATTGAATAATTGTTTTTTATAATTATTCTAAATAAGCCAAATAGCCAAAAAACATGTCAAATGTTTTGGTTTGAAGCTAAGCCCTGAATTATTTTTGTAACAATTATAAAATTACGATTAACTATGAGTGGATTTTTTAATTCTTCAATAGGGAGAAAAATTGCGATGGCGTTGTCGGCATTCTTCTTAATGTTTTTCTTACTTCAGCATTTTGCTATAAATATTTTATCTGTTTTTAATCCCGACCTTTTTAATGAAGTGTCTCACTTTATGGGGACTAATCCAATGGTGCAATTTGCATTGCAGCCCGTATTAATTTTTGGTGTGGTGTTTCATTTTGTGATGGGTTTTATTTTAGAACTGAGAAATAAAAAAGCAGTAGGAGTGAAGTACTACAAGAATAATGGTGCGGCAAATTCATCTTGGATGAGTAGAAATATGATTTATAGTGGTGTCGTAATTTTAGCGTTTATTGTATTGCATTTTATTGATTTTTGGTTTCCAGAAATTAATACCAAATTTATTAAAGGAGATTGGTCTGGCATGCATGAAGGCATTGAAGGATATAGGTATTTTCATGAATTACAAGTCAAATTTGTGAGTCCAATACGTGTTGCAGCTTATGTTTTAGCATTTGTGTTTTTAGGACTGCATTTATTGCATGGTTTTACTTCTGCATTCCAATCTATGGGATCTACAGCAGGGCGAAAAAAAACGCTTCAGGCGATAGGAAAAACGTATTCTGTTGTAGTGCCGTTAGGGTTTATTTTAATTGCCTTATATCATCATTTTACCTACCACCATTAATCTGGAAATATTATGAAGTTAGATTCGAAAGTACCAAAGGGGCCTATTAAAGATAAATGGACAACTTATAAAGATAAAATTAACTTAGTAAACCCAGCCAATAAGCGTCTTATTGATGTGATAGTCGTTGGTACAGGTCTTGCAGGCGGTTCTGCCTCTGCAACTTTAGCTGAGTTAGGGTATAATGTTAAAGCGTTTGCCTATCAAGATTCACCGCGTAGAGCACACTCTATTGCTGCCCAAGGAGGAATTAACGCAGCAAAGAATTATCAGGGTGATGGAGATTCTAATTACAGATTATTTTATGATACTGTAAAAGGAGGAGATTACCGTTCTAGAGAAGCTAATGTCTATCGATTAGCAGAAGTGTCGGCAAATATTATTGATCAATGCGTGGCACAAGGTGTACCTTTCGCTCGTGATTATGGAGGGCTATTAGATAACCGTTCCTTTGGTGGTGTTTTAGTATCTCGTACATTTTACGCGAAGGGTCAAACTGGACAGCAGTTATTGCTAGGCGCATACTCTGCAATGAATAGACAAATAGCTCGTGGTAAGATTGAAATGTACAATCGTCATGAGATGTTAGATCTTGTTGTTATAGACGGAAAAGCTAGAGGGATTATAACCAGGAATTTAATTACTGGAGAAGTTGAACGTCATTCAGCGCATGCCGTTGTAATTGCCTCTGGCGGTTATGGTAATGTATATTTTTTATCAACCAATGCCATGGGCTCTAATGCTACAGCAGCTTGGAAGGTACATAAAAAGGGAGCCTTTTTTGCAAATCCTTGTTATACGCAAATTCACCCGACATGTATTCCACGTTCTGGTGACTATCAATCAAAGTTAACCTTAATGTCTGAGTCGCTGCGTAATGATGGGCGTATCTGGGTACCAAAGCACATGAAAGATGCTAAAGCAATTCAAGCAGGGAAGCTGAGACCTACAGAGATTCTAGAAGAAGATAGAGATTATTACTTAGAAAGGCGTTATCCAGCTTTTGGTAACTTAGTACCACGTGATGTGGCATCTCGAGCTGCAAAAGAGCGTTGCGATGCTGGGTATGGTGTAAATGCTACAGGAGAAGCCGTGTATTTAGATTTTGCAACAGCAATACAAAGATACGGTAAAGAACAAGCGAAAATACAAGGTATAGATAATGCGACCCCAGAAAAAATTACACAACTTGGAGAAAAGATTGTAGAAGCCAAGTACGGTAATTTATTTCAAATGTATGAGAAGATTGTAGATGAGAATCCTTATAAAACACCTATGATGATTTATCCTGCTACACACTATACTATGGGAGGTGTTTGGGTCGATTACAACTTAATGACTACAATCCCTGGGTGTTATGCTATTGGAGAAGCCAACTTCTCTGATCACGGTGCTAACCGCCTTGGAGCATCAGCATTAATGCAAGGTTTGGCAGATGGATATTTTGTATTACCATATACAATAGGGGACTATTTGTCAAACGATATTAGAACAGGTCCAATTTCTACAGAAGCTCCAGAATTTGAAGCTGCAGAAAAGGCAGTTAGATCGCGATTAGATTTCTTTATAAAAAATAAAGGAACAAAATCTGTAGATCATTTTCACAAGCGTTTAGGAAAAGTAATGTGGAATAACGTTGGAATGGCACGTAATGAGAAAGATTTGAAAGCAGCAATACAAGAAATTCAACAGATACGTGAAGAGTTTTGGAAAGATGTCACAGTACCTGGTGAACCGAATCAAATGAATCCAGAATTAGAAAAAGCCGGGCGTGTAGCAGATTTTCTAGAACTAGGAGAGTTATTTGCTATGGATGCTTTAGAACGTACAGAATCTTGTGGAGGTCACTTTAGAGAAGAATCTGTTGAAGAAGATGGCCCTCAGAAAGGAGAAGCAAAACGGAATGATGAAGAATTTACATTTGTTTCGGCTTGGGAATATAAAGGTGATCCTAAAGATGCTGTTTTGCATAAAGAGCACTTAGAATTTAATGATATAGAATTAAAACAAAGATCTTATAAATAAGAAAGTTATGTCTGGTAAAGGAATGAATCTAACATTGAAAATTTGGCGTCAGAACAGTTCTGAGAAGAAAGGTCGAATGGTGGACTACAAGGTAAGTGATATTTCAGAGCACATGTCTTTCTTAGAAATGATGGATGTCTTGAACGAACAGTTAATTGCCACTGGAGAAGAACCTGTAGCATTTGATCATGACTGTCGTGAGGGTATTTGTGGAATGTGTTCGATGTATATTAATGGTGAAGCACATGGGCCTGATAGAGGTATTACAACCTGTCAGTTACATATGCGTATGTTTAATGATGGTGATACCATTACAATTGAACCTTGGAGAGCCTCTGCCTTTCCAGTGATTAAGGATTTGGTCGTAGATAGAACATCTTTTGAGCGTATACAACAAGCTGGTGGCTTTATTGCTGTAAATACCTCAGGAAACACCCAAGATGCCAATGCCATACCTATTTCTAAGCACGCTGCAGATGAGGCAATGGATGCTGCAACTTGTATTGGTTGTGGTGCTTGTGTGGCAACTTGTAAGAACTCTTCCGCGATGTTGTTTGTAGGTGCAAAAATATCGCAATATGCTTTACTACCACAAGGACAAGTAGAAGCACCAGATCGTGTTAAGAATATGGTTGCACAAATGGATTTAGAAGGTTTTGGAAACTGTACCAATACAGGAGCTTGCGAAATTGAATGTCCAAAGGGAATTTCATTAGATAATATTGCCCGTATGAATCGAGAGTTAATCAAATCGAATTTCATAAAATAAGAATACATGTTTAAACGATATAAAAGAAAAACCTAAGCAATATCGCTTGGGTTTTTTTTATTCTTCGTTTGTCGACCAAAAACTAATACCATTTGTAACGTAAAAGAAAAAGCAAAAATGGCGTTTTATTCAAGTAGTTTCAAATCGAAAATGTTATAATTGCTAACCTAAGCACATGAGTTTTAAAAGGCACTTCATTTTGAAAAATCTCCATCTAATTGTTTCTATAATGATTGTAATGCCAACAGCTCTCATTTACGGAACACCATCAATGCTGTCTCATCAATTAGATATAGAAGTTAATACCATTGATCTTGCCAATATGCTGAAGGCTACAATGGCGTTATATTTGGGCTGTTCATTCATATGGCTTTTAGGTATTTTAAAACACGGATATTGGATATTTGCAACGGCACTCAATATTATATTTATGCTTACGCTTTCCGCTGGACGTGGATGGAGTATGGTTGTTGATGGATGTCCAACACGAGGTTATGTGTTTGGAATAGTCGCAGAGTTTACAATCGGTATTTATGCAGTTTACCAACTTAAGAGCAATTAATAACATCCTAATAATAAGGCGCTAAATAAATTGTATGTTGCTTTTTAAGCATAATGATTTTACGTCTAATTTTAAGGATTTTTAGTTATGCAATAAATACTGAATAAGAATTAATGATAGTCAACTACAACACTAAACATTTAGTGTGCATTTAGTATCTGAACAAGATATGCTTTTTATCGAATTTTATATAGGTTATTCTTAAATATGAAATATTTCAATTCAGGCAGTTGCCCTGTCAAAGATGGATATTAGAGAACTGCAATCATTTTTTTGACCAGTTGGTTCATTATAAAAATTGATTTATTGCTTCACAATCTTTTTTGAAAGTGTTTGGTTTTCTGAACTAATCTGAATAAAATATACTCCCTTAGGAAGTTCGGCTAAAGAAAAGGATTTGTTGCGAGACGACGCTAAATTACCTTCGTACAATTGCTTTACATTTCTTCCTAACAGATCTAACAGATTAATATTTCCTTCTGAAGATAGATTATGGGCAATTTGTATTTCGGATTTGGTCGGTACGGGATATGCTACCACCGAGTTCGCTTCTAATGAAACATCTTCCGTTCCCAATAACTGGGTAAGGTCGAAACTGTGCATGGATCTTCCGTAAGTTCCAGCATATAGGGTGTTGGTGGGTTCATGAAGTTTAAGATCACGGGTAAGGGTTAGGGGTAAATTATTTCCTAAAATAGTCCAAGAAGTGCCATCGTCATCAGAATACCAAACATTAAGATCTGTAGCTGCGTAAAGTGCTGTTTCGTCACTATTAACCAAAATATCGTTCACTGGAATGTTGGGTAAGTTTCCTGAAATAGTTGTCCAATTCTGTCCACCATCGGTAGTTTTAAAGATGTGTGGGTCATAATCAGATAGCTGGTATCCTGAAAGAGCTATATAAGCTGTCATGTCATCCGAAGGTGAAACTGCTATGGAAGTAATATATCTATTCGGCAATCCATTACTGATGTTGGTCCAAGTAGTTCCTCCATTAAAGGTGACGTGTACATTCCCATCGTCACTACCTGTATAAATGGTATTGGTATTAAGATGTGAAGGTCCAATAGCTGTCAATGTTCCAAAACTGGTGGCTCCACTAGGGTGGGGTCCATCGGTTAGATCAGGGCTTATTGGACTCCAAAGTTCAGCCCTATTAGAACTATACAATCTGTTAGTGCCGTAGTATATTATCTCATTGTCAAAAGGTGAAATCACCACTGGAGTATTCCAATTGAAGCGATCATTGGAGTCAATTCCATTGGTTGCTGATTGGAAATTATTTCCTCCATTGGTAGAGCGTGCTAAGTTTCCAAACTGAGATTCAACATATATAAAATTGTTATCTACGGGATCTACATTAACATGAAATCCGTCACCGCCCCAAATAGAGTTCCAATCACTTTGTCCTCCTGTAATAGTTCTAATGGAATTATTGTCTTGAGTACCTCCGTAAAGTCGCTCAGGCTGTAAATTGTCAACTTCTATATTGTAGAATTGCGTAATGGGCAGATTGGTGAATTTATTCCATGTATTTCCTCCGTTTTCAGAAAGGTAAAGACCACCGTCATTTCCTGATAAAATGAAATTACTGTCATTATTTGAAAATTCCATAGCATGGTGATCTACATGCATGCCATATATTTCATCCCATGAATTACCACTGTCGTCAGTTCTTAAAAGGGCTACCCCCAAAATATATACTTGATTTGGATTGGTGGGATTGACGCGCAAATTTCCAAAATACCAGCCAAATGAGGAATCTACAAAATAGATATCCGAAAGGGCAACCAAGGTCCAGTTATTTCCGTTGTCTGTTGATTTATATAAGCCATTAAAAGTATTGGTAAGTTCATTGGTTGTAAACCTAGCATAGACAGTAGAAGGGTTGGATTGCGATATGGCAATTCCTATACGTCCTGTTTGTGCATTTGCAGCAGGAAGCCCATGAGCAGCCCCCAGCTCTTCCCAGGTATTACCTCCATCTATAGAGCGATGTATAGCAGAAGTCATTCCGCCATAATCTCTTTGCCAAGGTTTTCGGGTGCGTTCCCACATGGCGGCAAAGATAATATCTGTATTTTCAGGATTCATGGCTACGTCTATTGCAGCGGTAGAATCTGTGACGTGTAATACTTTATCCCATTGTATTCCACCATTGGTAGTTCTGTAAATGCCTCTTTCTGCATTATAGTCATACAATTTACCTGTGGCTGCGGCAAATACCCTATCTTCATTGGTAGGGTCTACAACTATACGACCTATGTGATTACTTTCGGGTAACCCCACATTGGTCCATGTGGCTCCAGCATCGGTCGTTTTATAAATACCATCTCCAAAAAAAGCGCCCGTATTTACACTTCCATTGGCTTCGCCAGTACCCACATATAAGGTATTTGCATTGGAAGGTGCAATGGCAATATCTCCAATGGAAAGTTTAGTCTGATCGTCGAAGATGGCCGTCCAACTAACTCCTCTATCGGTGGTTTTAAAGACACCTCCAGTAGCTGTTCCTGCATAGAACACATCATCATCATTTGGAGATAATGCAATATCAGTAATTCTTCCTCCTGTATTAAGTGGACCTTTTAATTCCCAAGTTCCAACAGATTGACGGCTTTCTAAAATCTGCTTTGCCTGTAATTCTGCATTTCGAATGGCCTTCACGTTTATGATTCCATCTGGATAGGCACGTTCGTTGTAAAACCATTCTCCTGGATATTGCTTGTTCAATACATCCCAATCACTAGCAGTATCGTTTTGGGTTAAATCATGAGAAAAATATAATACCATGTATAATGCAGATCCAAAGATGCATAGAAGATGTAGAGATTTCAATTTATAGCGCATTTTATTTAGTTTTTTTTTGTGAATTGATTTAAACTCCTTTAAAGATATAAAAACATCTATATACTTGCTTTTTAGTGCTTAAGTTTTTCAAAGAATAATTATTTACGTGCTATTGGATAAGTATATGGTTACAAGGGTAGTACAACCACTCTTCCTAATAGATTAAAATCAAGATTCACACAAAGATGGATAATTTTTGACTTGACAAAATGTCTGTAGAATAAATGGGCTGACCCCCGAGATGCGAAAACCAGAAATTTTCAATTGATTTTAGTCAAACCTCAATCTTATTTAAGAAGTGATTAGAGCTTGTTAAATCTAAATGCGATAGACGTACTTTTGAAGCTCAGAGTTCAAAAAATTGCTTGTGTTGGAGAAGATAGTAATGTGAAATTTAACAAAATGGATACTAAAATCAATCGACATTAATGTTTAAATATTGGTTATAAACAGTTCGGATTGTTAAGGAGGTTATTGACACATTTGACAACTAATAAATGAGTACAACAATAGTTACACTATATTACGGGATTCATTTTAAAAACCTAGTTATCAAGTTAAATACCGACTTAAAGATGTTTTTTTCTTAAAAAAGTAAAATCAAAAAAATTAAAGTATATATTTGGGCATATAGCTTAACAAACACAATTTTTGCTTGACAAAAATCGCGTGTATTTAAGTGTTACCTACGAGCTATTAAACAATATGCAATGAATAATAGATTAATCTTTTTTATAGGAATATTGGGAGTTATATTATTTACTACTACTTCAATTGTTGGTGGGCTTTTAATCGAAAATTACAGTATAACAAGTCAATATATTAGTGAAACTTTTGCTATAGATACTGAATATGGATTAATGTTAAGAGTTTTAGGTCATATTCCAAGTGGAATTTTATTTGTAGCATTCAGTTTTCTAGGATATAAATATTTTCCAGCTTCTAATTTAACTAAAATCGGGTTTTATGGTATTGGATTATTTTATGGAATTGGAACTATAGTAGTTGCTATTTTTCCTTGTGACATGGGTTGTAATAAAGAATTCATTGACCCTAGTTTATCACAAGTGATTCATAATTTGATGGCGCTATTAGTGTATACTTTAGTGCCTATTAGTATCATTATGATTGGTTTTGGATTAAAAAAATCATCGAATAATAGACGCTTTTCAATAACAGCCATAAGCCTAGGAGTACTAAGTATTCTATTTGTGTGCTTGTTAATTTCTGATCCAAAATCAGAATATTTAGGCTTATACCAAAGGATTATAGAATTATTGTTTTTAATTTGGATAATAATCTGTGCTTTCAAAATAAAAAATACCAGTAGCTCATAACGCCACTATCTATTTAGCGCAATTCAAAATCTAAAAATGTCTAGACTAAATCTTAAGTTCTGAATGCCTTTGGTAGCAATTACTTTACTATGGGTATTGGGATTGCATTGGGAAACCTGTGGTTGAAATTGCTACAAAAAACCAGAACAACAAGATGGTCATTCTGGTTCTAAGAATTACAATTTTACTTTATTACAGAAGAGGTTGAATAGATTTTGCAGTGTCTAAGATTGTTTTCTCAAAATGAATTGGCTCCCAATTAAAAACCTGTTTTGTTATTGAAATATCTGCACTCACTTCTGTATCAAGAAATGGCAACATTCCCTTCATTTCGCTATTAAACAAACTCATAAACTTGACCATCAAACTAGGGGCTTTTATTGGGCGTGCTTTTTCAAATCCATTTTTTTTCAATAAGGCTGCAATACCAACAAATGAATAAGGTTGCTCTGAGCTAACGATCAAACGTGCTCCATTAGATTTGTCATTTTCCATTGCCGCTACATGTATCTTAGCAATATCCCTAACATCTGACATAACATAATGCGCATTTGGTAACATCGGCACTTTACCTGTTATAATGTCTTTTATCATGCGCATTGAAGCACCAGAAAGATTCCCTGTTAATGTTGGTCCGTATATTGGTCCAGGATTAACGACGGTCAATTCCATTTTAGTCTCAGTTTCTTGATTATTGTAAAAATTCCAAGCGGCTTTTTCGGCTAATGTTTTACTCTTAATATAAGCGGTTATTTTATCTGTTTCTGGATTGGTCCAACTCGTCTGTGTAAGATGGTTGTTCTTTTTATCTCCTGCCATTGCAACAGTAGATGAGGTCAATACCACTTTTTTTATTCCTGCTTTCTTCGCTGCCTTTAAAGCTCTTAGAGTTCCTTCAACAGCGGGTTTAATCATTTCATTTTCATCTTTTGGTTCTGCAATGACAAATGGAGAAGCAACATGTAATACATAGTCGCAACCTTCCATCGCTTTATCCCAGCCTTTGTCGCGCATTAAATCAAGCTCACAAAATTCTAAATTAGTTTTGGCGTCAATTACTTTAGCAATGCCTTTTCGAACTTCTTGCTCCTTGGAAAGGTTTCTTATAGACCCTCTTACTGCGTAGCCATGTTCTAATAGTTTGACTGCACAATGCTGCCCAACAAACCCAGATATTCCAGTTAATAGTACCTTTTTCATGAATTTCTAGTTTGAGTTATTTCCAAGTAGAAAACATTTTTTCAACCTCTTTTGGAGTAGTTCCATAAACTTGTTTTATTTGTGCAGACATAACATCAGGAAAAATATCTTCCTCACCTTGCTCTAATGCACTTACTACATTTTTAGCCAGATTTTCTGGTTTATCCAATTCAATACCTTCAAAACCTTTTGCCATATCCGTTTCAATAGGCCCAGGGTAGATGCCAGAGACTAACACATTGCTGTCTTGCAATTCACCTCTTAGTCCTTGAATCATACTATGAACCGCAGCTTTAGAAGTACAATATCCATTCATCATCGGCATATTACCTAAGCCAACTACAGAAGATACAGTTGCTATTGTGGCATTCGGTTTGTTTTCAATGTTAGGAAGAGCGGCTTGAGTTAAACGAATTACTCCCAGTACATTTACCTCCATATTTAGATGTATTGATTCCAACATATTCTCTGTTTTATAACCACCATGCGCCATGACACCAGCATTATTAATTAGCATTGTTGCATCAGAAGCTACCTTTACAGCATTATCTACAGATTCTTGATTAGTTACATCTAATTGCAACGGCTTTAAACGGGCGCCATATTTTTCTTGAAGCGCTTTAAGGCTTTCAAGTTGTCTTGCTCCGGCATATACTTTTTTTATGCCTCTATTTAATAATTCTTCGGTGATTGCTTTACCAATACCACGATTTGCGCCACTAATTAAAGCTACACTGTCTTTGATTGAAATTTCTGTTTTCATTTTAGTCTTGATTTTATTAAATATTATTACTTGTAATTTGAAAGCAAATATACCGTATTACTTGTAAAAAACAAGTGTTATGTAATAAAATTTTTGTTTTGCAAGTAAAAAAGGTGATTTAATGCCTATGAATCAACAACCTTTCTATAAAAAAATAGGAGTGATAGTTCCAATAACTTCTTCACGAGATAGTATAGGAGATAGGTGGATATCGGTTAAAATAAAGAGAGGTCATATAAGTGAATGATAGCTGTTAGAATTTTGTTAAGTGTAATCCCCCATAAAATTTAAAACTTCCTGAGTACAACAATACGTATAAAACGATTAAAAATGAGGGGGTTTATAAGTTTAGTCGAATATTATACTTCGTAAGTATCATTACTGAACCGTCAAGTACGAGACCCTTACGCTTGGTGGTGCGAGAGGCGCACTCCGCTTTTATTTAGTAGCGGAGGCGTCTACTCGATTGTGCGTTCGTTTTTTATTTCATTCAGGTATTCCAATCTGACTTCTTGTTTTACCTGTTTTCGATTCTAATTTAGAAACTAATTCGTCAAATCCAACCAAATGCATATGCGCTTTGATATTTTTATCAGCACTTTTTATTTTCAATTCTAAACTAGTTTTTCCAAAGGTCAAACCTTTAATTTCATTCCATTTTATTTCTTTCTGTTTAGCGAACATTGTTGTTTCAACAATTCCTAAATCAGTCAATTTTATATGAGAAATATATCCTTTTGCGAACAATAATAACCCGAGAACCATTGCAATTAAACTACAAGCAGCAGCTAAAACTTGGTCGGTTCCATTAGCGAAAAAGAATGCAAATATTATCAAACCTATTCCACCAATTATGACTAAAATTCCGATTATTGAGTAAAGTTTTGGAAGTTGTAAAATACTATTTCCAATTTCGTCTTTTTTTGGTTTCTTTTTTGAAGCAACTAAAAGCAAACCCATTACAAGAGTCACTACAATTACTGGCAAAATGTTTTTCAATATCATAAGTTTTTTTATTTTTAGTTTCTGCTGCAAAATGACTAGCAACGGTTTGGCTAAGCTGTGTTTTAATGCATTTTTACATAATGTTGTAGCTTCGTTTTGATTTCTTTTTAATCCAAAATTCACGTATTAATGGTGTTACTTCCCAACAGTCCTCAATATTGTCGTTATCCCAACAACACCAATAATAAATAGTGTATTCATGTAAGTCAAAGTCCTTATTCAAGATAGGTTTGACCAGTTTCCATTTCTCCTCCATCAACTTTTTATCCTCTTGTTCAGCCAATGATTGAATTATCATTTCCATAAGAGAAAATTTCGTGTCCTCATTAGTGATTTTGGTATTGTAAGTCTGAATATATTCTTCGATTCTATCAGATTCCACAATCGTATAAGTCCAGTCTTGGTCATGTTTATCAATTTCGTAACCAAATAAGTCAGCAAGTTCTTGCCAATTACCGCCACATCTAAACTCAGGCTCTTTAATCTTCATTCAGATTGTATTTATTATTCAAAATCTCAAACACATCAGAGGTGAACATTGATTTTAATTCTTCTATTTCTTTTAGATAATTGGTAACCATTTGTTCACTGTAAGAACCAGTACAAATCATCTCGAATCTGTGGTCAACAGCTTCAATTAGATCGAACATTTTATCTGTTTCTTCTGTGGTGCAGTTTGGTCTAGATACTCTAGAATCATTTATCCAGAGACATTCACTTCCATGTTGTAAAAACAACTGATATATGTTTATGTCTACTTTTTTCATTCTAATGAAATGAGCTACAACATGAATATATAGAACATATGTCCTACATATTTATATGTTTTTACTTACAAATATAGTGGATTTCTGATTAGCTTAAAATTCTGAGTATATACTTCTGTTGTTTTTATACTGACTATGCCCCAAAAGAGTTTGTATATACCTTAAATCTGTTTCATTCTTTAATAGGTGAGTTTCAAACGAGTGCCTAAGTATATGCGGTGTGACCCTTCTTTTGATATTTGCTTTTAAAGCAGCTCTAGCAACAATTGCTCCTACACTTTTTCCAGAATATTTCATTCCATTTGGGGATTCGAAGAGATACTTTTTAGGATTCCATTGCTTATAATACGTTCTTAATCTTTTAATGTTTTTCAAAGAGTAATAACTGAGTCTCATGCTTATGGTTTAGGTATTTGAACAGACCAACTTCATATTCATCAAGAAATAGTACTTTTGTCCACACCTCCAAACAGCGTAATTAATAATAAGCACTAATGAGCGGCATCTACCTCCATATCCCATTTTGCAAGCAAAAGTGTCACTATTGCGATTTTCATTTTTCTACATCTTTAAAACGAAAAGATGACATGATAGCTGCTTTAAAAACCGAGTTGCTGTTAAGAAAAGACAAATGGGAAGGCACCGCTATAGAAACTATTTATTTTGGAGGAGGTACACCATCTATTCTATCCATAACTGAATTACAAGGCTTATTAGACCTTATCTATGAAAATTATAAGATTTCTGCCCAACCAGAAATTACGTTAGAAGCCAATCCAGATGATTTGTCCAAAGACAGCATCAACCAGTTGTCCAAAAGTCCAATCAATAGACTCAGTATTGGTATTCAGTCTTTTTTTGAAGATGACCTCAAAACTATGAACCGGGCGCATAATGCAGAAGAAGCGAAGACATGCCTAGATGAAGCTACAAAGCATTTCGATAATATTACGATTGACCTTATTTACGGTATTCCAAATATGAGCCTTAAAAAATGGGAGCAAAATTTACAAATGGCTTTTGACTTTGGAGTACCTCATATTTCTAGTTACGCCTTAACCGTAGAGGATAAAACTGCTTTGCACAACTTTATTAAAAAAGGAAAATATCCCCCATTAGACGAAGTATTGGCAGCGCAACATTTTAAGCACCTCATTAAATGCACTCAAGATCAAGGTTTTGTGCATTATGAGATTTCTAATTTTGGAAAATCAAACTACTTTTCAAAGCATAACACAAGCTATTGGCAAGGCAAAACATATTTGGGTGTTGGACCATCTGCACATTCTTTTAATGGCAAAGAACGCAGCTGGAATGTTGCCAATAACATCAAATATATAAAAGCCTTAGCGCAAAATATATTGCCAAGCGAAATAGAAACCTTAACCAAAAATGATAGGTTTAATGAATATATCATGACAGGGTTACGCACCGTTTGGGGGATTGCACTAAACAAGATTGAAGACGACTTTGGAAAAGCATATAAAAGGCAATTGTTAACCTCAGCTCAAAAATTTATAGACCAGAAACTCTTAGTCAGAACTGTAGATATTGACACCCATCAAAATGTTGTTGAAAAACTCAAAACCACATCCGATGGAAAATTTTTGGCAGATGGCATTGCGGCAGATATGTTTATCCTTGACTAATGTTATAAACTAAAATCTCGTCTATATATCCTAGCACCAAATGTAAACTAGTGCTTCTTCATAAAGATAAGTAATAAGTAGCAACAGTAAGATGATATTTACGGGAAGCGCGATAAAAATAAAAATGTAGAAATCCCATGGTCCTTTCCCTTCTAACAACCAAATCGAAAGTAGCAAGACAATACCCCATAATACTCCAATACGATAAAACGCTCTATTATAATCTGGTTTTGGTCGTGTCATGATATAAATTTATTAAATTTACATTAAAATCAATTTAGAAAACATGAAAGCAGTCATTAACGTTAATAGTCGTACATACGCGATACACATAGACCAACCATTAGATATTTCTATTCCGCTTCGTGCCACTAAAAATAATGTTAATGCATGGTATCTTGATGCCCCCAAAATTGAGCCCGTAAAAATAGGAGATTGGATTGGAAGCGTAGAGGCAGGGGCAGTTGTAAACTTTAATAATATTCAATTCAATCCGCATGCACATGGGACACATACAGAGTGTGTAGGCCATATTACCGAAACAAAATATAGCATTAACAAATGCCTTAAACAGTTTTTCTTTGTCGCAGAAGTAGTCACTGTAGCTCCAGAAAAAGTAGAAGATGATTTTGTGATTTCGGCAAAGCAATTGCGCTATGCTATAGGAAATAAAAAGCGAGAAGCAGTCATTATTAGAACCCTACCAAATACCAATGAAAAACTAGAACAACACTATTCCAACACAAACCCTCCATACTTATTAAAAGAAGCCGCTGAATATCTTAAAAACAAAGGTGTTAAGCATTTATTGATTGACTTGCCAAGTGTAGATAAGGAAAAAGATGATGGTCTATTATTAGCGCATAATGCCTTTTGGAATACAGCAGGAAAAATTAGAATGGAAGCCACCATTACCGAGTTAGTTTTTGTACCAAATACTATTGAAGATGGAAAGTATATCTTAAATCTTCAAATAGCACCATTTGAAAATGATGCTACACCAAGTAAACCTGTATTATATAAATTGTACGATTAAATTAATGTGACAACACACAAATACTGTGTCTTAAAATTATATGGAAACCCTTTTCGGATTACTTATCGGTATATTAATAACAGCTGGGGTATTGATGTATGTCAAACACCAAAAAGCCAAACACTTATCAAGTGCGCAGTCCATAATTTTATGCGATAAAATAAAACGTGTATGCAAATTCATTACCGTAGAAGGCGATTTTGCAGAGATTTATCATTATGAGGATGTGAAACAAAAATTTCTAAAACTCATTTCAAGCAAAAAGAAAGCCTTAGTAATCGTCAATGCAAAGGCCTATGTAGGCTTTGATTTGGCAAAAATAAAAATAGAAGCTAAAGCAGCTTCAAAAACCATTGTGATGCATGAGTTTCCTCAAGCAGAAATTTTATCAATAGAAACCAATCTCAATTATTATGATAAGACCGATGGGTATTTCAATAAATTTGAAGCTACAGACCTTACCGATTTGCACGATCAATCCAAAGCCCATATTAAAGCAAAAATTCCAGAAAGTGGGATGTTTCAAACAGCACAAAAAGAAGCCTTAGAAACTATTTTATTAATTGAAAATATAGTACAAACTATTGGCTGGACACTAGATTATTCGGCCTTAAAACTAGAAGAAAACTCAACCAAAAGTATAAACTGAAATACGTAAATTTTTCGTGATTTTTATACAGTATAAATGTTATAATGCGCAAACACATCATAGCCTCAATAGTATAAAATAATACCATTTTCCATTTAAAAGTACCGTAAAATTTTTCTTTATATAACAGTAGAACATGAAAGCATAGCCGTAGCTACTGGTTTCTTTTTATACTGAAAGAAAAAAGAGAAAAGGATGTTGTATTCAAGTAATTCCAAATGGAAAAAAGCATAAGATTAATAGCGCTGTTTATACTCAGAAGGTGGCATGTGTTTTATGGTTTTAAACTGCCTGTTAAAATTAGAAATGTTATTAAAACCTGAACTGTTAGCAATCTCAAAAATAGAGTAATCGGCATTAGAAAGCAGTAATTTGCAAGCATTTTCAATACGCAATTCATTTAAGAATCTAAAGTACGTTTTATTGGTACGCTTTTTAAAATACTTGCAAAATGCATTTTTTGTCATCGCAGCAATCATAGCAACACCTTCCAAAGTAATATCTTTGTTGTAGTTATTCATAGTATATTCCATGATATCTTGCATGCGTTTACCCTCTAAATCCGAATATTTTTTTTCATATATAAATGAAGATAAAGGCTTGCGCTCACATTTGCCAAGCGCTTTTAATAACCTCAATAAGCTTATAAAACGCTCCAACTTTGTGCAGCACTTAAGATGCATAAAAAGATTGATAAGCATTGGATGCGCTTTTATTTTATAACCATTTTCTATCCCCTTAAAAAACAAACGGGCTTCTCTCAATTCTTCAAGTTCAAAAAAATCTAAGCCAAAATTAGACCTTGTAAAAAATAATGTAAGCATATGCGATAAGGTGTCTGACTTAGGCGTGCTTTTAAAAACATGAGGCAAATTACTTCCAAAAACAAGAATGTCTCCAGGGCCATAAGTGTTAATCGTATCACCAACAATCAAAGTACCATCGCCCTCAACAATAAAGCTGACCTGAATCTCATCATGTTGATGTAGCTTGTCATAAAACAGATACTCCTTGTCCTCCTGAAACACTAAAGCATCGCGCTCAGGTTTTGGTATTTGAAACGGTAATACTTTCATTTATAAAAAACGTATTCTAGTGCCTTTTTTATTAAACATACTATAGCATTCTTTATTGTTTCCACATCAGTGTAAATATATGCAAATAATGCCTTTTTGTTACATATATATGAATATTATGGATAATATAATACCTATTATGGATAAAACAGCATTACGAAAACCCATAAGAACATCTTAAATTTGCGTAACACAAACAGATTAATTTATGAAATTCAATTGGGAAGGTGTCATGCCTGCGGTAACAACAAAATTTAAGGAAGATGATACTTTAGATTTGCAAATGTTTACAAAAAATATTCAAGCACAATTAGATGCAGGCGTGCATGGTATTGTCCTTGGAGGCACATTAGGAGAAGCGAGTACATTAAGCAAGCAAGAAAAAAGAATATTAACACGTACTACAGTTGCTATTGTAGAAGACAAAATACCTGTAATGATAAATATTGCGGAGCAATCCACTAAAGCGGCCATAGCGGCAGCTCAAAACGCCGAAGATGATGGTGCAAGCGGATTAATGATGCTCCCACCAATGCGTTATAAAGCTGGAGACAGAGAAACCGTAGCATATTTTAAAGCCGTTGCCAACGCTACCAGCTTGCCTATTATGGTTTACAACAATCCTGTAGATTATAATATTGAAATAACCCTAGAGATGTTTAATGAATTATTAAAATGTCACAACATCACAGCAGTAAAAGAATCTACAAGAGATATCTCTAATGTCACTCGCATCAAAAATCAATTTGGAGACCGATTAAAGATAATGACAGGCGTAGACACACTAGCTTTAGAAAGCCTATTGATGGGTGCAGACGGGTGGATTGCAGGATTAGTATGCGCATTTCCTGCCGAAACTGTAGCAATTTACGAACTTCAAAAAGCGGGGAGAATTCAAGAAGCAATCGCTATTTACCGCTGGTTTTTACCATTGCTAGAGTTAGATATTAATCCTAAATTAGTACAAAATATCAAACTCGCTGAAGTAGCCACCGGAATTGGAACAGAAATCGTGCGTGCACCACGTTTACCTTTAATTGGAGAAGAACGCAAACACGTCTTAAAAGTCATTGAACAAGGTCTTAAAAATAGACCAACACTACCAGAATATAAGAATTTATAATTTTTGGGTGTTCCCTAAAGGTCGCGCTTTCGGCAGTCGCTTTTTTTATGCCCAAAAACATGACCATAAAAAAGAGCTTCAACAAAGCCTCAATCGCTAACACAAAGGAATGAACAAATAACTAATGAAACAATGAGACAATGAAGGAATGAAGCAATGAGATAATGAAGGAATGAACATTATAACATTTAACCACTGTAATATTACGACATTAAATCATTAAGACATTAAAACAATGAAACAATGAAACAATGAGACAATGAGACAATGAGACAATGAAGCAATGAAGGAATGAGATAATGAAACATTATAACATTAAACCATTGTAGCATTAAGACATTAATTCATTACGACATTAATTCATTACAACATTAAAATATTGAAAAATGATTACAGGAAAAAACTATATAGGACAACAAATTTCGGCACAAGGGAATAAAACGTTTAAAACCTTTAATCCATTACTAAATGCTGAAAACCCATGGAAATTAACAGAAGCCACGGCAGAAGAAGTAGAAGAAGCTTGCAATTTAGCAACTGAAGCATACAAGACATATTCTAGAACTTCAGGCGTACAGAAAGCAAAATTTTTAAGGGCTATAGCAGAAGAGATAGAGGCTTTAGGCGATATGCTTTTAGAGGTGTATCAGTCAGAAAGCGGATTGCCAAACGGACGAGCAAGAGGCGAACGTAAGCGAACTTTAGGACAATTGAGAGATTTTGCAGATTATGTAGAAGCTGGAGACTGGGTAGACGCCTCAATAGATACGGCTCAACCAGAACGTCACCCAATTCCAAAAGTAGACTTACGAAAAATGAATATCGCTCTGGGACCCGTTGTGGTTTTTGGAGCTTCTAATTTTCCATTAGCATTCTCCACTGCAGGAGGCGATACAGCAGCAGCTTTAGCAGCAGGATGCCCAGTCATTGTAAAATCCCATCCAATGCATGCCGCAACAGGAGAAATGGTTGCTAGTGCCGTAATTAAAGCCGCACAGCAAACAAGTATGCCCAATGGTGTGTTTTCAAATTTAAACAGCAGTGGCATCGAAGTAGGTCAACAATTGGTATTGCATCCAAATATAAAAGCAGTAGGCTTTACCGGCAGTATTAAAGGCGGTCGTGCATTATATGATTTAGCAGCTCAACGCAAAGAACCCATTCCTGTTTTTGCCGAAATGGGAAGTATCAATCCAATAGTTTTGTTACCAAATGCACTGCATAATAGAGCCGAAAATATCGCAAAAACATACGCAAATTCAATCACCCTAGGTACAGGACAATTTTGCACCAATCCAGGACTAATACTTGGCGTAAAGTCAGATGGCTTAACCAGATTTATAAACACTTTAGCTCAAGAAATTATAAAAGTTGAACCCACCTGTATGCTACATCCAAATATTGCAGGGGCTTATGAAGCCAAAAAGGCTAATGCATTAGAACAACAAGGTGTCAAAGTCTTGGCAACTTACCCCGAAGAGGTAAAACCAAACCATGCACGTCAAGTCGTTACAACAGTAGAAGGAGAAACATTTTTAAATAATACAACATTACATCATGAAGTCTTTGGACCATTTTCAATAGTAGTCCAATGTGAAGATGAAACACAATTAGAAACTGTAATTTCAAAATTAGAAGGACAGCTCACAGGAACAATTATTTCAGATGAAAATGAAATAAATACAAAATATAATATTGTGGCAGCATTGCAAAATAGAGTCGGACGTATTATTTTTAATGGGGTTCCTACAGGTGTAGAAGTGTGTCCATCTATGCAACATGGTGGACCTTATCCTGCAACCACAGATAGCAGATTTACAGCAGTTGGAGTAAATTCTATCAAACGATTTGTAAGACCTTTTAGTTTTCAGTCTTGGCCAAATGAATTACTCCCAGATGAATTAAAAAACGAAAACCCTTTAGGTATTTTAAGAACTGTAAATGGAAAAACCACCAATGAACCAATGAACCAATGAAGTAATGAAGTAAAGAAATATCAATTCATTACAACATTAAACCAATTGATAATTTAGGACACTTATGGAAAAAATATTTTTTGTTGAGCAATTAAAAAAAAGAACCAAAAAGTTAGCTATTGATGTTATCAATTTATATGATATAATAGATAAAACTGAAGCATCAAGAATTATGGGAAGACAATTAATTCGTTCTGTAACCTCTACGGCAGCAAATTATAGAGCTGCTTGTATAGCACGTTCAAAAGAAGGAGTTTTATTCGAAAATGTCTATAGTTGCTGAAGAAGTTGATGAAACTTTATTTTGGTTAGAAATGTTAGTCGAAACCGATTTTATTTCAATGGAAAAAGTAAAACCAACCCTAGACGAAACCTTAGGAATAGTTAAAGTTGTTTCAAAAGCTAGAAAAAACGCTAGAAGTTAAGGTTGAGGCAATTAATTAATGAAGCAATGAACTAATGAAGTAAGTAAGGAACCATTAAGACATTAAATCACTAGTATATTGAATATTATGAAAAAAACTTTTTTTTGTGTAGATGCGCATACCTGTGGAAACCCTGTGCGAGTAGTTGCTGGAGGTGGCCCAAATCTAAAAGGTGTTAATATGAGCGAGAAACGCCAGCACTTTTTACAAGAATATGATTGGATACGTAAAGGACTAATGTTTGAACCACGAGGACACGACATGATGAGTGGTTCTATTATATATCCACCACATGATTCCAATAATGATTTTGGAATTCTGTTTATAGAAACCTCAGGCTGTTTACCTATGTGTGGACATGGTACTATTGGAACCATAACAATAGCTATAGAAGAAGGCTTAGTAACGCCAAAAATCCCAGGGGAAATAAAAATGGAAACACCCGCAGGATTGGTAGAAATAGAATATCATCAAACAGGTAAAAAAGTAGATTGGGTAAGACTCATCAATGTAAAAAGTTACCTCGCTGCTCAAGATTTAACTATAGAATTGGATGCTCTTGGGCTAATCACCTTTGATGTATCTTACGGAGGAAACTACTACGCTATCGTAGAACCACAAGCCAATTTTAAAGGGGTTCATAATTACACTGCAGCTGAGATTATTCGGTTTTCTCAAGAAGCAAGACAAAAAATTAATGTCAAATATCCAGACTATTTTATCCATCCAGAAAACGACACCATAAGGGATGTAAGTCATATGCTCTGGACTGGAAACCCTTTAGACCCGAATTCTTCTGGAAGAAATGCAGTTTTTTATGGCAATAAAGCCATAGATAGAAGTCCTTGCGGAACAGGAACGTCTGCAAGAATAGCACAATTGCATGCTAAAGGCCAATTGAAAAAAGGCGAAACTTTTGTGCATGAAAGCTTTATTGGATCAAAATTTATTGGACGTATAGAAGAAGAAACCACACTAAAAGGAAAACCTGCTGTAATACCTAGTATTCAAGGATGGGCAAAAGTGTATGGATATAATACTATTATTATCGATGAGGAAGATGACCCATATGCACATGGATTCCAAGTCATTTAGACATGATAAATAAGTAACAGCATCAAATATTTTAGACGATTATAAACGTATGTAAGTATTTATATCAAAATAATATAACAATGAAAAATTGTATCGTTATTGGAGGAGGTATTATAGGTCTATGTACCGCATATTATCTCCATAAAGAAGGGCATGAAGTTACCGTAATTGATAAGTCTGATTTTACATCAGGAGCATCTTATGTCAATGCAGGATACATTACACCAAGCCATATTATGCCATTAGCTACACCAGGTATGATTAATAAAGGAATTCGATGGATGTTTAATGCCTCTAGCCCGTTTTATGTAAAACCTAGATTAGATAAGGATTTTCTAAAATGGTCTTGGGCGTTTAAAAAATCGGCGACAGCAAAGAAAGTAGAAGCCGCTATTCCAGTGCTAAAAACTATTAATTTATGGAGTAGAGATTTGTTTGAAACCATTAAATCTAGCAATGAATTTGAATTTCATTACGAACGCAAAGGCTTGTTGATGTATTACCAAACAGATGCGGTTGGAGAAGAGGAATGGAAGGTTGGTCAACGCGCCATTAAAGAAGGAATTAAAGTAGAGCATTTATCAAAAGAAGCCTTAACATCTATAGAGCCAAATGTTGACCTTAATGTAAAAGGTGCAGTGTATTTTCATTCGGATGCACACATGACACCAAGAAGCTTTATGGAACAAATACTAACGTATCTCAAATCCCAAGGCGTAACTATAAAATCAAATGAAGAGGTAAAAGACTTAAAGGTTTCCGATGCTTCTATTTTAGAACTGTGCACAGATAAAGCAAATTATACCGCAGACGAATTTGTGATTGCTGCGGGTAGCTGGAGTTCGATACTAACAAAAAAACTTAACTTAAATATTCCTATTCAAGCAGGAAAAGGCTATTGCATTAATGTAGAACGTCAAACCAATATTACGATGCCGTCTATTTTATGTGAAGCCAAAGTTGCGGTAACGCCAATGCAGGGTTATACGCGTTTTGCAGGCACCATGGAAATCGGAGGAATTAATCACAATATTAATCCGAAAAGAGTGAATGCTATTGCCAAAGCTGCAGAAAGCTATTATACAAATTTAGAAATTACTACTCCCGAAAAACAAGCAGCAAAATGCGGTCTGAGACCCTGTTCTCCAGACGGTTTGCCTTACATAGGAAGGTCTTCAAAATACGACAATCTTACACTTGCGGCAGGACATGCTATGATGGGGTGGAGCTTAGCTCCTGCTACAGGAAAATTAGTGTCTGAAATAGTGTCCAATAAAAAAACATCCGTAGATTTGGACCCCTTTCATCCCGATAGAAAATTTATCTAATCCTAAAATTCATAGAATGCGATACGATATCATACCTCAATCTTTATTTATAAACAATAGAAAACGTTTTGAAAAAAAGATGCAGCCAAATACGATTGCTATTCTAACATCAAATGACATTAAACATAAACAATGCCGATGATGTCATGGGTTTTACGTAGAATAATGATTTGTTTTACTTGTCGGGTATTGAGCAAGAAGTTACGATTTTAATGTTATATCCTGATGCTTACAAACCAGAAAATAGAGCCATTCTACTTGTAAAAGAAACTAATGCACATATCAAAATTTGGGATGGAGAGAAGTTAACTAAAGATAAAGCTTCGAGAATTTTTGGTATTGCACGCGTGGAATAGGTTCATCATTTTGAAACACAATTACAATACATAGCTTTTGAAGCCGATGGTTTATTTGGGACATGATGAGCACAGTAAGCATATCACTAAAGACCAAGAAACGCAACAAGACCGAATGATATTTTGGTGCAAGCAAAAATATCCACTACATGATTATCATCGCGTAGCAAAAATTACACGCTATTTACGTCAAATTAAATCTAAAGAAGAAATTGTATTAATTCAAAAAGCGGCTGATATCAGTGTGGAGAGTTTTTGTAGGGTTTTGAAAGCTTGCCAACCTAATATGAGAGCATATGAATTGGAAGCTGAACTAAGCTCTAATTTAATAAAATCTGGAGCTACACGTCATGCATTCAAGCCTATTGTGGCATCTGGTAGTAATGTTTGTATATTACATTATAACACCAAATAATAATGTCTGTAAATCTGGGGATATGATACTTTTAGATTTTGAAGTCTGTTATGCCAATTACAATAGTGATACAACACGATATTTTCCTGTAAACGGGAAATTTTCGGAACGTCAAAAAGAAGTTTACACTTCGGTGATACACTGTTTAAAATAAGGCGATAAACGACTTAAAACTGGGGTTTTACATGCAGATTATGAAAAACAAATGGCAGGTTTGGTAGAGTTTGAACTGATAAAAATAGGACTATTAGATGCGGATGAAGTAGCGCAACAAGACCCTCAAAACCTCTTGTACAAAAAATATTTTATGCATGGCACTGTACATCATATTGGATTAGATGTGCATGATGACCCGTATAAAATGATTGCCCCAGGAATAGTGTTTACTTGTGAACCCGGCATATATATCCCCTATAGGATGCAGACTGGAAAATGATTATTTAATAACCGAAAATGGCAACATTAACCTTACAGAAGCAATACCTATAGAAATTGATGCTATTGAAGCTCTAATGCAGGTTGACTAAAAAAATGACTCGATGTTTCAAATCGTCTTTTAGTTGTATATAGTGGTATCAATTGAAAATCCAAGAATCGATAATACTGTAAATCTCTGTTTGTGTTTTTGAATTAAAACTACTAATACGTGTTTTATGGTCGCCTTTAGGATGTATGTATTTATACATTTCGCGCTGTTTTGGATTATTTTCTAACACAACCGCGGTCGCACTCCAAGCATCATATTCACCATAAATAAATAATATTTTTTCAGCTGTTGTGTTTAAAAACGCACGAATTTTTTGCATGGGTTTAAGGTCGTAGGTTTTAGAAATACCTTCAGGAAATGCCCAATCAAACGTATAAATTTTATCGGTATTGAGATACTTTTTAAATGGAGCTGTTTCGTAGCCATAAATGCCTTGCTCGGTTAATGCTGCCCAGAAATAAGGTTGCAAATCACTTACAGAACGGTCTTCGAAAAAACTGTAACCTACAACTTTTATAAGGTGCTTGTAAATATCCTCTGGTGATATATCTCCAAATGGAATACTTTCAGGAGGTACGCCCCATTGCCAAAATGCAAAAGCATATTCCAAAATTGTATAATCAATAGCTTTATCTATGCCAAATTCCCATGTAAAATTCTTTGTCTTAGCCTCTTGTTTCATAAGGTCTAAAAGTGCCGCTCGATTTTCAAAACACAACTCTTGGAACGCTTTTACTTTAGCACGATCCTCAGTAGTTCCAACATGATTTAGAAAGCTATAAACTCGTGGATCTTCACGTTGATAATTTAAAGGTCCTACATAACAAACGCTAGCATCTACATTATTTGGAAAAAAACGACGATGTGCCATTGTGGTTTGACAGCCTTTTGATATGCCTGTAGTCACAAATTTGGCGTTTGGGAATAAAGCATCTCTAATGGCATCAATGATTAAAGCTTGATCATTAGCGGCATTTTTTATAGTTAATGTGTTCCAATCAATATGCTCTGGACGTGAGTTTTTAAAATAACGATGCTCAATAGTTAGCTGGTTAGCCTCATAATGTTTTGCAAGCTCTCCCGATTGATCTGTGTAAATTCCGTAACCTTGCAGCTCAACAATAACTGGAGATTCTGGTTGCTTAAAACCCAATAATACACGCTGCATAAAGGTCCCTTTGCTTGGGTCCTCATGATCAATTGGTTGCTCAAACCAAATTTCATAGTTTTCATCAAAATGATCTACTGGGTTCTTTTTTATAATCTGTGCTACATTTTTTATAGACGACAATTTTTCATAATTTGAAATGACCTTAGATACTTCGGAAACAGGAGCAAGAGCGGTGGTTTTTTGTGCCGATTTACAGTTGAAAAATCCTAAAGTAAATAAAAGTGCATAGCACAAGTGCAATCGTTTCATATAAAGCGGTTATTTTGAATTTAACATGACATGTCTGCTACAATTTTCCATGCACCATTTATCTTTTCAAAGATAATCATAAAAACACCATTAGCATTACCTACTGGTCGTTGTAAATGATATTCACCCATCACATAATAAGCAGTAGTACTAATTTTGGTGATAGCATTAACTTTAAATTTTAAAGTTCCAGTATGATCCTTTGTAGGGTATGCTTTTTTATAATTCTCTAAAGTTTGTTCCCAGCCAGATGTAAGACCACTACTCCCATAAAATTTTAAGGCATCACTTCTCCAATAGCCAGACATGAAGCCTTCTAAATCATGATTGGACCAAGCTGTTTCTTGGGATTTCATGATATTGATAATGGCCGTTTTATCCGATTCTTCGCTTGATATTTGACAAGAAACCATACTTAAAACAAAAAATAAGAAAAATACGTGCTTCATAGTTTGCAGTTAAGTTAAAGTGCTAATTTACACAAAAATCGGAATACGTTTTGAGTTCTTAATAGTTATACCATTTTCCATTTGAAATTACTTGAATAAAACGTCCTTTTCTCTTTTCTCTTTCCGTACAAAAATAAAAATTCGATATATTAAGAATTAATCCCCAAGATTATATAGCTACAAAATGAACTTAATTACGTATTTTGCTCGAAATATAAATTTAGATAAATTATGGTAGATGATTTCTGGTTTTACCTTGAATATGGTGTAAAACATGTTCTAGATATCAATGGTTATGATCATGTTTTATTTTTAATGTTACTCGCTGTCCCTTATTTGTTTAAAAATTGGAGGCGTGTCTTAATATTAGTGTCAAACTTTACTCTAGGACATACGATATCGTTATTACTTGCTGCCTATGGCGTAGTGACAATGAAGGACAGTTTGGTGGAATTTTTAATTCCATTAACAATATTGATTTTAGCAGTTTATAATGTCTTTACGGCAGGAAAAAATGAAAAGGATAAGAATATTAACCTGGTGTTTATAAGTACATTGTTTTTTGGCTTGATTCATGGTCTTGGGTTTGCAAGAGAATTTAAGATCCTTGTAGACCGTACAGAAAACAAATTAATTCCGCTTCTAGAGTTTGCCCTTGGGATTGAAATTGCACAAGTTATTATTGTTTTTGTGGTGCTTTTTGTTGGATTTTTATTTCAAACTGTCTTTAGACTCTCAAGAAGAGACTGGATTATGGTGGTTTCTGCAATAGTGATTGGCTTAGTAATCCCAATGTTATTTACTAGTGATTTTTTATCTTAATTTAAGCGTATGACGTCTCATAAGTTTGCAAAACTTTAACGACAAATAAGTTGTTATTGAACTACGAACCGAGTATCTTCGTTTATAAGATTACAATGTCAATGTAATGTCAAATCAAAAACAACTCAAGTACGATAAAGCCTATCTTAGAATGGCTCAAGAATGGGGCAAATTGTCCTATTGCAAACGAAAACAAGTAGGTGCCATAGTGGTAAAAGATCGTATGATTATTTCAGACGGTTATAATGGCACACCAACGGGGTTTGAAAATTTCTGTGAAGATGAAGACGGATATACCAAATGGTATGTATTGCATGCTGAAGCCAATGCTATTTCTAAAGTCGCCTCATCTACACAATCATGCAAAGGGGCAACATTGTACATCACATTATCACCCTGTAAAGACTGTAGTAAGTTAATTCATCAAGCTGGAATTGTAAGGGTGGTTTACAAAAAAGCTTATAAAGATGCTTCTGGCTTAGATTTTTTAAAAAAAGCGGGGGTTGATGTCGTGGAAGTTAGTGACTTAGAATAATGCAAAAGCAAAACAAATATGTACCATTTCTGTTAGGCTTTG
Organism: Flavobacteriaceae bacterium; assembly: GCA_013215095.1. GTDB lineage: Bacteria > Bacteroidota > Bacteroidia > Flavobacteriales > Flavobacteriaceae > DT-34. Next base: position 47,393 of record JABSPM010000013.1, read on the forward strand.
CAGTAGCCTTAGGCGTTTTTATGGGCGGAAAACTTAGCTTTACAGATAAATCAGATCGCTTATTTACTGCAAATTCGAAAAAAGACAAACTTAATAGGCTTATAGATTATATTGAATATGAGTATGTAGATGACATCAATACAGATAGTATAGTAGATGTTACAGTTAATGGCATTTTAAATCATTTAGACCCACATTCTACTTACATCCCTCAAAAAGATCTCGAACGTGTTACGCAAAGCATGAAAGGTGGCTTTGTAGGTATTGGTGTTAGTTTTTATATCTACAACGACACTGTTGCGGTAATTAGACCCTTAGAAGGAGGACCAAGTCTTAAAGCTGGGATTCAAAGTGGAGATCGCATTTTGGCTGTAGATGACAAACCCATTTATGGTGAGTCGTGGAGCAAAGAAGCTATTGTAAATACACTCAAAGGCGAAAAAGACACAAAGATAAAGCTCAAAATCTATAGACCACAAACAAAAGAGCATCTAGAATTTACAATTAAACGCAATAATGTACCTATACTAAGTTTAGATGCAGCTTACATGCTCAATGGAAATTTAGGGTATGTAAAATTAAATCGCTTTGCCGAGTCCACTTATAAAGAGTTTAAACGTGCCTTGAATAAATTGCAGGATAAAGGAGCAACAAAATTAGTATTGGATTTAAGAGATAATCCTGGCGGGTTCCTTGGAGTTGCAAAGGAAATTGCAGATGAATTTTTAGAAAACAATAAATTGATATTGTTTACAAAAAATAAGAAAGGAGCGATAGAAAAAACCTTTGCTACGCGACGCGGTGATTTTGAAGATGGTGAAATCTTTGTTTTAATCAATGAAAAATCGGCATCAGCAAGTGAAATTTTAGCGGGCGCGCTTCAAGATAATGATAAAGGAACTATTGTAGGGCGTCGTTCTTTTGGAAAAGGTTTGGTACAACGCGAAATGGCTCTTGGAGATGGTAGCGCCGTACGCCTAACGGTATCTCGCTACTATACACCGACAGGACGTTCTATTCAACGCTCTTATGAACATGGAAACAAAAATTACTACCATGATTATCACGACCGAAAAAATCATGGCGAGCTTACAAATGCCAGTAAAATAGAAATTGCCGATTCCTTAAAATTTGTTACGCCAAAAGGAAAAATCGTATATGGTGGAGGTGGTATTGTACCTGATGTGTTTGTACCTATTAACTTAAAAATGGATAATCCTACGATCAATAACATAAAAGCTTCTGGAATTATGAGTAATTTTATCTTTGAAACATTGGATCAAGACAGAACTCTTTATGCTAATATTGAAAAGGATGCCTTTATTGATACTTTTGAAATTTCGGATGATTTACTAGAAAAATTTAAAACTTATCTCAATAACCACATTGGATATAAAATTGTTTTTGTAGCCTATAAAACTGAGGTTAAACTGTATCTGAAAGCAGCATTAGCCGAACAGCTTTACAGCAATTCGGCCTATGTTGAAGTTTTGAACACCAATGACAATATGCTTTCTAAAGTTATAGAACTTTCTAAAGATTAAGCCATTTTTATTTTATCATGTACCATAGCATGATTACCATCATTCCATTCAGTTAAAATATCTGTAGCAACACTAGCTCCACTGCCACAAGCTATTGCAAACTGACTACGCCAACCTGCCAATACTCCAGCTACATATATGTTACTAGCAACTTTGTGATCTTTATTTTTAAGTTGAATACGTTCTTTTTTGGCAGAAAGCTTCCTGTGTGGCTCTATGTAAGATTCAAGGCCTTTTATATTAAAAAGGTTAGAAGCTCCTAAAGCAACAACGATCGCTTTGGTTTCGTAAGTATTTTTATTGGTTTTAACCACAATAAAATCTTCCGTTTGTTTAACAGATATCACTTTTTCTTTGTCTATTTGCTCTACATGATTGTAAATAGCATTGAGATGCTGTCTTCCCTCCTCTAGGATATCAGCACCTTTGGTTTGAGGCGCTAAGCCCAAAACATTATTAAGTTCAGCATTTTGCAATGCCGACGATTTTTGATGCATGATGATGCCTATACGCTTGTTTTCTGCAAAAGACTTGTGCTTGGCAGAGCCCAATATTAAAGCACAAGACATACCAGCAGCACTACCGCCGAAGATTAATACGTCATACATAAGTTTAGTGTCTTTTTTTTACGTTTTTCTCAATTTTTTTTGAGACCATCAAAATAGCTAACATTAAAATAGAACATACACCAGCAATAGCGGTTATTACAGCCTCTATACTCCCTTTTTTAAAAGGCGCATCAAAATTAATTTTTGTAATATTATAAATGACCAATACAACGGCAATGCCCATTAAGGTATAGATGAAATATTTCATATTATAAAAGTGCTTTTATATTTGACGTGAATAGTTTTACAGCTATTGCTAATAAAATTACACCAAAAACTTTACGTATAATACTAATCCCATTTTTTCCTATAAACTTTTCAATACGCGATGAGGTTTTAAGAACAACATAAATAAACAGTACATTTATTATAACTGCTACAATAATGTTTTCAATTTTAAATTCTGCGCGTAAAGACAGTAAAGTTGTTAAACTACCAGGCCCAGCAATTAACGGGAAGGCCAATGGAAATACAGATGCCGTTAGTGCGGTATTTTCATCCTCCTTATAAAGTGTGATCCCAAGGATCATTTCTAAGGCAATAAAAAATAAAATAAAAGCACCAGCAACGGCAAAGGAGTTGACGTCAATTCCAATAAGACTTAAGATGCGTTTTCCAATAAACAGGAAAATAATCATAATTACACCTGCTATGATAGAGGCTTTCTCGCTTTGAATATGTCCAACTTTCTTTCTTAAGTCAATAATAATCGGAATGTTCCCAATAATATCTATTACTGCAAATAGCACCATAAATGCCGTAAATATTTCTTTAAAGCTAAATTGCATTTTCTACGTGTGTTAAATTTTTTTTGCAAAGGTCGGTTTTTAAATAATATCTTCAACATTATTTTAATGTAAAGTATAAGTCCTTGTAAATTTGTTTATGAACATTATATTTGCAACATGTTTCAACTTGGAAAAACCATAGTCTCTGAAGATATCATTGAAAGTGATTTTGTTTGCAATTTAAAAGCATGCAAAGGTGCATGCTGTATAGCTGGAGAAGCTGGTGCACCGCTAGATGCACAAGAAACAAAAATACTAGCTGAGGTTTATCCTTTTGTAAAACCTTATCTAAGGCCAGAAGGCATTAAGGCTATAGAAGCACAAGGAACTCATATTACAAATGATTTTGGAGAATTGGAAACACCACTTATAGGTAACGCAGATTGTGCATATGTCGTTTTTGACCAAAACAATACCGCATTATGTGGCATTGAGGCCGCGTATAACAAAGGTGATATTCAATGGAAAAAACCAATTTCTTGTCATTTATATCCTATCCGCGTAAAAGATTACAGCGCCTTTTCTGCTGTCAATTATCACAATTGGAAAATCTGCGATGACGCTTGTTCTCTTGGACAAGAACTACAAGTCCCTATATATAAATTTGTTAAAGAAGCACTTGTTAGAAAGTTTGGAGAAGATTGGTATACTGAACTAGAAAAAATCGTTAAAAAGAAAGCAGAATAATTCTTTTTAGGTAAGAAAACACATTTAATCGTCAAACAAAAAAATAGATTACTAGGACACCCTACCTTTAATTTTAAAAATGTTTAAAAAAGCAAACGCTTCTAAGCTCAGTAAAATCAATTAGTGAGCATACATTTCAACAATTCATGTTAAAAACTTTATGTGCTTTTAGCGTATTCTCGCTTTCATTTTAGACCTCTTTTTTAAATCTTTGTTGAAGTTGAAAAAGACATTGTGATTTTAAACAATCAATTGTTTTTAAGCAATTTCGGTTTTTTATAGTCGAAATTTTTTAAACGAAGATTTAATCAAGTTACATAATATTATTTATTGCAAACAAGCCTGTTTAATGGTCATAGTACTGTTAAATATAAAGATAGAGGCTCATGGCAATCCTTTGGTTAAAAAAAGCGAAATAAATAGTTGAATTTAGAGAACGACTTAAGAAAATATTTAGGAAGGAATAGTGAGAACTATTGCGTATTAGTTAAAAAAAATATGTGATAAAAAATGGAGATTACACAAGTTATTAAGCGCGATTATGTAAACAGTGAGTTTGTCTTAAACAAAATCACAAATGCTATTGAAAAAGCAATGATGTCTGTAGGAACAGGCACAAGACAAGATGCTGAAAGAATTTCTCAAAATGTGTACGCAACACTTTTAGAAACTAAAAAAACGGAGCCACTATATATTCCAACAGTTGAGCAAGTGCAAGACTTAGTAGAAGACAAATTAATGGGTAGTGAGTTTCATAATGTTGCTAAAGCTTACATTTTATACAGAAATGAACAGGCAAGAAAAAGAAAGACCAATATTTTTGAAAAACGGTTGAATTTAAAACCATATGAATACCCCAATTTATACGAATATGTAAATGCTATTAGACATTCGTATTGGATTCATACCGAATTTAATTTCACAAGTGATATTCAAGACTTTAAAACCAGTTTAGATGCTGTAGAACGCAGCGCTATAAAAAACACAATGCTTGCAATTTCTCAAATCGAAGTTGCAGTAAAATCATTTTGGGGAGATATATACCACAAAATGCCTAAACCAGAAATTGGATCTGTAGGAGCAACTTTTGCAGAAAGTGAAGTGCGTCATCATGATGCATACTCCCATTTACTAGAAATACTAGGTTTAAATAATGAGTTTAAAAACCTAAAGAAAAAACCTGTAATCATGCGACGTGTGAATTACTTAGAGGCAGCTGTGAAAAATGTAAAGAGCGAAGATAATAGAGATTTTGCAGAGTCAATCCTGTTATTCTCTTTGTTTATAGAGCACGTGTCACTGTTTTCTCAGTTTTTAATCATCATGGCATTTAACAAGCATAAGAACGTACTCAAAGGCATATCAAATGTTGTGGAAGCAACCTCAAAAGAAGAACAAATCCATGGCGATTTTGGGATTGATATTATAAAAATTATAAAAGACGAAAATCCAGAATGGTTTGACAGCACTTATATTGAAATGACTCGTGATTTATGTAAAAGTGCCTTTGATGCAGAAAGTAAAATTATAGATTGGATTTTTGAAGCAGGAGAATTAGACTTCTTACCAAAAGCAGTGGTTAATGAGTTTATAAAAAATAGATTTAATAAATCATTAGAAAGCATCGGTATTGAAAAAGTATTTGAAGTCGATGAAAAATTAGTCGCAGAAACCGAATGGTTCGATGACGAAATTATAGGAACTAAGCACGGAGATTTCTTCGTAAAACGATCAATAGCATACACCAAAAGAAGCAAAAGTATAACACACGAAGACCTATTTTAATTATGGAGAACAAAATCGCAACTACGCACATCAACCCAAAAACATCAGAAAAGGACCAACTATTACAAGCAAGAAAAGCGGCCTTAACTGCTGAAAATAATACCGAACACTCAGAAATTAAATGGCTAACAGAGAATAGTCGTAAATTTTTAGAGTCGGGTTATTTGACAGATGGTGTTACGCCAGAAGGACGTATAAGGGAGATTGCAGAAAATGCACAAAGGATTTTGAAAATTGATGGATTTGCCGATAAATTTTACAACTATATGGCAGAGGGTTATTTTTCATTAGCATCTCCTGTGTGGTCTAATTTTGGAAAACAACGTGGTTTACCAATCAGTTGTTTTGGTTCACATATCGCGGATGATATGGGTGATATTTTATTCTCACAATCAGAAGTTGGTATGATGTCTAAGCTTGGTGGAGGAACTTCGGGTTATTTTGGAAAGTTACGTCATAGAGGTGCTCCTGTAAAAAATAATGGTAAGTCTTCGGGATCTGTACATATTATGCAATTGTTCGAAAAAATGGTAGATGTCGTAAGTCAAGGTTCTGTAAGAAGAGGTCGTTTCTCACCGTATTTACCTATAGATCATCCAGATGTTAAAGAATTTTTAGAAATAGGAACAGAAGGAAATCCAATCCAAGAATTAACCCATGGTGTTACTGTGAGTGATAAATGGATGGAACAAATGCGTGATGGCGATGTAGAGAAACGCAGTATTTGGGCAAAAGTACTCCAATCTAGATCTGAAATAGGCTATCCATATATCTTGTTTAGAGATAATGCAAACAATAATGCAGCAGATGTTTATAAGGATAAAAACATGGAAATCTATGCCAGTAACTTGTGTACAGAAATTATGCTCCCTTCTAATGACGATTGGTCTTTTGTTTGTTGTTTATCGTCTATCAATTTATTGCACTATGATAAATGGAAAGATACAGATGCCGTAGAAACCTTAACGTATTTTCTAGATGCAGTAATGGAAGAGTTTATTACAAAATTAGAAGCCTATAGAGACGCTACAGATCGTGATGATATGTTAACGTTTAAGTTTATGGAAAAGGCTTATAAATTTGCCAAAGAAAACAGAGCCTTAGGTTTAGGCGCTCTGGGATGGCATTCCTTACTACAATCAAAAATGTTATCTTTTGACAGTCAAGAAGCATTTAACCTTAATCATGAAATTTTCAAAGCCATTAAAGAGAAGTCATATAAAGCTTCTGAAGAATTGGCAAAATTGCATGGAGAGCCAAAAGTTTTGGAAGGTTATGGGCGTAGAAATACAACCTTAAATGCGATTGCACCAACAACGTCTTCAGCATTCATTCTAGGACAAGTGTCTCAAGGTATTGAGCCAATTTGGTCTAATATCTATGTAAAGGATATTGCAAAGATTAAAACAACGATAAAGAACCCTTTCTTAGAAGCATTGCTTGAAGAAAAAGGTGAAAATACAACTGAGGTTTGGAGAAGTATTAGAGATTATGACGGTTCTGTACAACACTTAGAGTGCTTAACCGAGCATGAAAAAAATGTCTTTAAAACCTACCCAGAAATTGATCAATTGGACGTGGTATATCAAGCAGCAAGTAGACAAAAACATATAGATCAAGGTCAATCTATTAATGTGATGGTACATCCAGATATGCCAACAAAAGATCTCAACAATATTTATATGACGGCATGGAAAATGGGTATAAAATCAATGTATTACCAACATAGTATGAATGCTGCTCAAAAATTTAAGCAGAAAAAAGAATGTACCAGCTGTGAAGGTTAAAAGTAAAGTTACTTAAATATCCTATCATGGTATAATCAATAGCAATAGCCGTCCTTAAAAAAGGTGGCTATTGTTTTTTGTATGGACATTTAAAGCTCGATTAAAACCTTGTGTGTTGTTATACCGCTTTCCGTTTTTGAAATTATTGGAATAAAACGCCCTTTTTTCCTTTCTTTTTCAGTTTAAAAAGAAACCGTAGCTAAGCTTGTACTTTTATTTTCTGCATTATAAAAATAAAAAATTATCTTTTTATTTCACAGTACTTTAAAATGGCATTAGTCAATTAGCACTCACAAAACGAGGCAACGGCATTCTGCAAAATATTTGAATCTGAATGAACATCCTATAATATATCAATTTGACAAAAATTTTATTCTGAAAAATTATTGTTAAGTAAATAACCACATCTGATAACAATACAGAAATCAACCTGCTAAAACTGATAACAAAAACGCCTGAAAACATAAAAAAGGTTATCGAAACACGAATACAAGCAATTGAAAATATAAAACCAGCTCTCAACAACTAATCTTCTCATTCTTCATAGCGCAACAGCTAAAAATATTATAGCCTAAAATCAAGATCTTTATTGCGCTTGATATGAGTTGTTTTCCTATAGGTGTTCTGAGTAATGTCAAGTTTTTTATTCCTATTTTTAATTCACATACTGCTCTTGACGTTTGCCAAAGTACTCAGGAATTTTTGAATTCTATAGAGGATTGTGATCATGATCAAGTGTTTTTGATAGCAACCTTCAAACATTATGAAGTATAACCTTTGAAGTCGTCTAAAGTAGCTATAATGACCTAGATATTGATTTTTTAGCTATTTAAATTCTCGGTTTTTACTATATTTGAGAGAAACCAATGATGAAGATATACGTATTGGTTTATATAGCCGCATGTTGTGACTCATTAGAATTATAACTATGAAAAAAACTTTAACAATAATTGTTCTTACCATCTCAATATCAATTTATTCTCAAAAACCAAGGGCAAGAGACTTAGGGATTAAATTCGAAGGAAATACTGGAAAAAATAATGCAATAACTGATGTTAAAGGTGTTTCAGTTGGGCATTCTACAATTATTTCAGGAAACGGAATGAATGAATTAGGAAAAGGACCAATCCGAACTGGAGTGACAGCAATATTTCCAAGTGGAAAAAAGAAAAAACCTTTATATGCAAACTGGTATAGTCTAAATGGCAATGGAGAGATGACTGGAACAACTTGGATTACGGAATCAGGTTTTTTAGAAACACCTATAATGTTGACGAATACATTTAGCGTAGGTACCGTTAGACAAGCAACTTTAAAATGGATGGTTGAAACTTCTTGGAGTGATGAAGACTGGTGGTGGGCTTTTCCAGTGGTTGCTGAAACTTATGACGGATTTTTAAATGATATTTATGGATTTCAAGTACAAGAAAAAAATGTTTTAGAAGCGATTGAAAACACTACCACCGGAGAAGTTGCAGAAGGTAATGTTGGTGGTGGAACCGGAATGATGAGTTTTGGATTTAAAGGTGGCATTGGTACTTCTTCTCGAATTTTAAAATTCCCCGATACAACCTACACATTAGGAGTTATAGTTCAGTCAAACTACGGGGATAAGAGACGGTTTAGAATTGACGGAGTACCTGTAGGAAAGGAATTAAAAGACACCTTAAATATTGAATACAATGCAGCACCAAAATCCAGAAGAAAAAATGGAGATGGTTCTATTATTGTAGTTGTTGCTACTGATATACCATTACTACCACATCAACTTAAAAGAATTTCTCAACGTGTACCAATCGGCATCGGAAAATTAGGCGGAATTGGAGCAAATGGCTCTGGCGATATTTTTATCGCTTTTTCTACTGCCAATCAAAATGCATACATTAGGGAAGGAAAAACTTCAGTCGAAACAATCTCAAACGACTGGATGAATGATGTATTTGATGCCACAATTCAAGCAGTTGAAGAGGCAATCATAAACGCAATGGTTGCGGCCGAGACCATGGAAGGAATTAATGAAAACAAAGTTTATGCATTACCACATGATAAACTGATAGAAATAATGAAAAAATATAATCGAATAAAATAACTATGATAACAACTGCTCTAGAAATTGCTCACAGCCTAACATCTTAAATAGTGTTAACTAAACCCCATTATTTCCTTAGGTATGCAACCTCATATATTTATATCAAGTTTCAGCGCATAGGTCAACCTAAACCACCTTTGCTTCACATAGGGCCGTTAGCTCTCGTGTTCGGTACTTAAACCCTCTAGGATATTCTTCTAAAAAAACTATATTTACCATGCGAGGCACTCACAATGGCTAAATTGTATTACACGGCAGTTTATGCTATTGCGCAAATCATTATGTTACAATTTACAATAAAAAAAAATACAAGGTCTATAAAGTTAATACCTTTATACAATTGTTTGTAAAACATATAAAAATTAACTCAAATTGAAAATTGAACATCATAGAATATTATTTTTTTTCGTAATGATTTGTGCATTTCAATCGTGTTCATTTTTAGTTCAAACATCAAGAATTTCTAACGATTCTAATGCATCTAAAATTTACAATTCTGATATCGAAAATTTCTATAAAGCGTTTGATTTAGTATTAAATGACACTGATAACGCTAAACGAATTTTTAAAAAAGAATCATCACATTGAAATTTCAAGGAATTTTCAAGTCAGAATGATATTGGGGGAAGGACATTTTTAAGCCAAAATTGAAAAATTACTTCTTTACGACTAGACACTAAAAAATGATAAAATATTTGCATTATAGTAAGTTTTTTTTAACTTTACTAACTTAATTTACCGCAAAACAAAAAAATACATGTTCATAAAAAAAATATCCCTTGCAGTTTTAATCCTATTTGTAAATTTCATTTTTGCACAAAGATTGAAAGTTGAAAGTTTGATTACAGATAGTTTAAAAAAAAGTAAATCTACCTTAAATTTTCCTATAGCGCAAGTTACCGAAAAAGAACGTTATAAATTGTCTAATATACAGGTAGGAGATTTTGTTTATCAAACAGATAATTTATCAGGTATATATTATTATTCTCTAGAAGGATGGATTCCTATTCCAACATCAGATAGTGTATTGAATGATTTATTGATCTGTTCAAAGGTAACAACTGTAGAAACTGTTTCTGATTTAAGCTCAGTTCATGGTATATGTGGGACAGCTGTAACTACAGCAATAGTGTTGGGATATCATGAGAAAAATGACGGAGGAGGAGGTATTTTTGTGTTTGATTCTAGTCTTACTGATGCGGACAATGATAATGGTCTTATTTTTGACGGATGGAGAAGAAGTATAGTTGATTCTTCAATAAACGTAAAGTGGTTTGGAGCAAGAGGTGATTGTGAAAATGAAGATATAAATAATTCAGATCTAATTGAAAGTAATACGCTTGCTTTTCAAAATGCGCTTAGCGCTTTAAGGAGGAGAACTATACCTGTTATAAATCAAGTAGATGATAATGGAATTCCATTGCATGACCAACCAAATCTTGTGAAAAATCGTATTTCTACAGCTAGTATTTTTATTCCATCGGGTCATTATATAATAGGTGAAGACGCTTTGTTTTCTGATGACGCTAGTGATATTTGGAACTTTAGGTTTTTTGGGATAAAATATTTTTCAGATGGAAATGCAACTATATCACTTACTAATAGAGGACAAACATACGCCTTTAAAAATTTAGACCAAGGTTTAAAAATATCTTTTACTGATATAACCTTTGTTGGATATCATAATGACACTAATTTAATTTATTCTGCTTCCAATGGTGGAGCACAAGATTATTATTTTGAAAGATGCAGTTTTCTAGGAAAGTATGATAAAATCTTTACATTAAGAAATGAAGACACGGGAGACACTAATTCAGAATGGGGATTTTTAAAGTGTAATTTTAGTGGAAACGTTAATACCATTTTAGATCTTTCAGGATCTAATGTTTCGGATCAATTTTTAAATTATTGGTTTGATCAAACGAAATTTTGGATTGACGATGGTACTATTATAAAATCAAGCAAAGGCGGACATTTCAAGTTTGTAAATTGTGATTGGTCTGGCTATAATCCATCAAGCGAAAGGTATTACTTTGAACTTAACAGTAGTCTTTCCGCTCAAGGTGTAAATGATTTTAGAATTATAAATGGTAGGTTCGAAATGAAGAATGAAAATGCAAGGGTTTTAAAAAGTAATTGGACCCATGGGAATATAGAAATTAATGCTGATTTCGGATCTCAAACATATCGAGATTTCTTTGATGAAAACATAAAACATTTTGAATTTAATATTTATGGCACTTACAGCCCCCCTAATCAGTCATCTGGATGCAGCTTAAATGTGAATTTTAAAAACTCGGTTATGATGGGATATCATGAATTTAATTATAATGAAGAAACCTTTAGAGGAACTAGCAAATTTTTATATGAGAATTGTTCTTTTCCATACCGAAATACATTAGATGGGTTTATCAAAATTAATCATGGTAATAAAGTCAATAAGGCTTTTTCTAATATAGAAATAAGAGATGCCCTATTTGCCAACAACAATCCATATGATTCAGAGAATAATCAGTTTAGTCCTCCAGATAATATTGACTTAGAAATTTCTTCGGTAAATTATTTACCGTCATATAGTAATAGTGGTTTGAAAAAGAAAATTTTTAAAATAGCCCATCCGGCGCGAGGTGTTAATCCAATAGGAGACCAAAAATTCACATTAAATTTTCCTGTGGAATCTGAAGCAATTATAACAAAAGTGCATTGGTTTTTACCAAAAAACAGACTAACTTCACATAGAGTTGTACAATTTCAACTTACAAACATATACGACGATGTTATAACAGATGATTTTAATCCAGAGGAAAAACTCGAAATTGATCCTGTGTTGATGAAAGATGGTTTTAACCTAAAACAAGATGTGCATATAAATGTTAAAAACCTTCCTGAAGGAAAATTAGTCTTAAAAGATAAGGAAGGTAATGCAGATCAAGCCGCAAGTGAATTCCATTGTATTATTGAATATTATTGACACACAGACTTCATTAAAGTGACAAATGAAACTTTTTTGTTAAATAATAAGGCGAAGCTCTAATTGGAGCCTGCCGACTTTCTAACAGAAATGTTTTAAAGTATTGACAATTATTGCTTTATGTTGTTTATTGCTGATTTCTTGTGTAACGGCAAAGATTTTTGTGTCTTACTATTATAAAATTGGAATGTCCTACGATAATGAAACGCATTATAGTGCTTTATTGTTAGCGATTAAATCTGGATATAATTTAATTGATACTGCCACTAACTATCAAGGACGTAAATCTGAAGATTTAATAGGTAGGTTAATTTTTAATTACCCCTATTTTTCAGATAAATTATTTATCATATCAAAAGTAGGATATATACCAAGTAAAAATAAAATTTCTAACGAGATAAAGCTTTTTTTAAGTAGTAATTCAACAAGCAACTAAAATTTATTGCTGAAAGTGTAGGAATAGAAAAGAGTTTAACAAGTTATTTAGCAAGACATAGCATGGCGACTCATCTTAAATTTAATGGTGTTTCTGAAAGTGTAATTAGTCAATCAATGGGTCATTCTGGCGAAGCAATAACTAAAGCCTATTTAGAAGATTTTGGAAGCTCTGTTTTAGAAGAAGCTATGAAACAACTAAACTAGATTTTTAACTTGTTGTAAATTATACGTATATTTGTCGTAAAACATACAATTATGATACAAGAACGTAAGCGAAAAGAAGTAACACTATCTAATAACACATTAGCCTTATTACAAATTCAAGCAGAAAAGGAGGGTAGAAAATTAAAAAACTATATGGAGCATATTTTAAGAGAAAAAGCGAATAGTTTTGAATTGACAGATGAATATAAAGCTATGATGGACGATATGCTAGAAAAACATAAAAATGGTAAACTAAATTATATCAACGAAAGTGAATTTAGAAAACTGACTGCTCGTAAATGAATTACAACATAAAATTTGAAAAAGGAACTTTAGAGGATTTTAAAGATGCTATTGACTACTATGAAGGTATATCTGGCAATCTTGCAGATAAATTTCATAATGAGTTCTGGAATAAAATAGATTACATAAAAGGAAACCCTTTGCATTTTCAAACAAAATACAGAGGCATCCGCATAGCACATTTAAAAACCTTTTCATTTGGCATTCATTTTATAATTGATGAAATTACTATAACAGTTTTTAAAATTCTTCATCATAAGCAATATTACAAGTAAAAAAAATGCTAGAAGAACCATCAAGTGCATTTCATCAAATGCAATTAGATTTTATAAATGAAAGGTTATTTATTAGTAAAAATCTAAATCAATATTTTGAAAACCATTTCATAACAAGTAGGTTTAATACAATAGCAACTTTAAAATCAGGATTAATATTTTTTATTGACTTTGAAAACAACGGGACTTATATATAGTATATTAACAGTAATCTTAATCTTATAGAGCAACTTATTGAGTCGAAGAATAGAAAATTTATTTATAACAGATACCTCAAAATAGACAACCATCATCAATGGTTTGTAACGTATTACTGCTCTTTTTTAGAAAAAAATATAAACCTTAATGCTCATTCAGAAATAAACAGCTTACAACTTCTTGAATTTACAGGAATTTTAAACGATTCATCTGCCAACAAAGTTAAAAGAGAAGATATAAAAACAGGCTTTTTAAGCATTCATTCAAAAGGTGTTTCATTTATTGGAAAAAACAATAATGAAACTATTGAAGAATTTATAAGCAAGTATATAAAATGCTTAATTATTGACCTTGGAGCTGATTCAGAACCTAATATATTTTATAGTCTTGGTAAAGATGATTCTCGTGAACCAATTATTAAAATTGATACAGAGACCCAAGTTATTATTAATGATATAGATAAAAAATTAGAAGAACTTAAAGCCACAGGAAAGTTATTTGCGGTAGCACCAAAAATTCAAGAACTGTTAAAAGTACATTTTAATAACGTAGCAACCGAAGAAAAACAAATTAGCCCTTTAGTAATAAAAGAAGATTACAAAATATTTCTGCCAGAATACAATAATATGGAAGTAGAATTAAATCATCTTACCAAAGCAATATTTATTCTATTTTTAAAGCACAATAGCATACATTTAAAGGATTTAAAAGATTACAAAGATGAAACTACTGATTATTTATAAAAATATATCCTACAAAAGCGATTACGACCAAATTAAAAAAAGCATAGACCACCTCATACAAGACAAAAACGCAATCTTTGTACATTTATCTCGCATTAAATCTAGGTTTAATTGCTATTTCAGACTATTATGCTGATAACTACTATATACAAGGCGAAAGAGGAAAAGACAAACAGGCTACCGAGTTTGAAGCCAAGATCAGTGCTAGTGAAGTTGATGGAATGAGCAGAGTAGAGCACATAAGTTGGAACCAGTTTAATGAATCGACTGACTTAGAGCTATAATTCACTATCTTTAAAAACATCTATGGTCATTATCCAGAATTACTACTAGCAGATAAAATTTATCTCAACAGAAGCAACAGAGTTTGGCTCAAAGAAATCGGTATTAGAATCGTTGGAAAATCACTAGGCAGACCACCTAAGCAGCAACTTATCGAGTATCAAAAACGAAAACGAAAGAAAGAACAAAACCAAAGAAACCGTATTGAAGGAAAATTTGGCCAAGCTAAAAACGCTTATGGACTCAATAATATACAAGCAAAAAGAAGCGATACATCAGAAAGTTGGATTGCTTGTATCTTCTTTGTGATGAATTTGATAACTTTAGAAAAAATAGCAGAACAATATGCTATTTTTTGTGCTTTATTTGAAAAAGCTATTTTTAGATTGCCACAAATAACCAAAATTTACCTTTTGCAGCAAAACCCTCATGTGAAATTTGATTTGATTCAAAATCAGTATTGAATAAAATCAGCAAGCCTTAAATACATTTTGACACTCATACAAGGGAACTACATAATGTAGTCATGTCATGTATGGCTATTACATTGTTCAAGATGGCAAAAGACATGAAATTTTATATACTATAAGACACAAAAAAGCCACTCAATGTTTTGAATGGCTTGTGTTTTGCTCCCCCTCTTAATCTACTGTCGAACCTTACCAACTATCTATTAAGCTCTCAATCTAACTTTACTTTATTCATTTAACATATTTAGCCAAAGAATTACTAGTATTATTAATTTTGTTTTGACCCCTATAAAACAAGAGTAATCTTTTAAATTTCGATTATAAATTAAGCGGTTGATTTTTTCATTAAAATTAGATGTTTATCAACGTTCCATTTTTCCATTGGTGTAATACGTCCCAAGAGTCCGTGAAGCCTTCGATTATTGTAAAATTTTACATATCGTTTTAATATTTGTTCTATTTCACCAAAATATTGATAGTCGAACCTTTTAAAGACTTCTTTTTTCAATATACCATGATACGCTTCAATGTGAGCATTTTCCTCTGGTGTGGCAACATGAGTAAACTCTTGTTGTACACCAATTAAAGCTAAATACTCACGTACTTTTCTTGCTATAAACTGGCTGCCATTATCACTTCTAATAACAATATTATTAAGATAATTATATTGCTCAAAGAGAGCCGAAAGAAGTGCTATTACTTGGTCTTGTTTGATATTAAAAGAAAAATAATCTTTCAATATTCTGCGTGTATGAACATCTATAACAGAGAGTAAATAAGCGTTTTTACCTACACTAGGTATCCAAACCATTTTTATATCCATCTCTAAGCACTCCATTGGTCTAGTGGTAATTACTTTTCTATATTTAACAAACTTACGACCAGAACCACTTCTATCTATTCTGTTATCAAGTTTCAACAAACCTTCTTCTTTCATAATTCTATACAACTTTTTATGATTGATAACATAGCCTTCTCTCTTTAAATAGCTAGCCATTAATCGATATCCACAATCTATAAATTCATGTTTTAGAATTTCCTTTACAGAAGCTACTACAGTATCCTGAGAGACTAAACCTTTACGAGTATGTAAGGTACATATAGATGGCTTTTTTCCTTTTTTTCCGTCACTAGCCTTTCTATAATAACTACTCTGAACAATACCTACCATTTTTATGACCTTTGTTTTACTACACTTATATCTCTTGTAAGTTGCATCTACTAAATCTTTCTTGGATCGGATGTCCCAAACTTTTTTTTTAAAAGTTCTCGCTGTACTTCAAGTTCTATTTCCTTGTCACTAAGTAGCTTTCGTAGTACACGATTTTCTTCTTCTGCTGCTTTAAGCTCCTTGCTTTTTGTATCATAAGTAACCTTTAAACCTGCTTCGCCTCTATGCTCAAACTTCTTTTTCCAGCTGTAAAATGTACCAGTGCTGACACTGTATTTACGGCAAGTTTCTACAATGCCTATTTCTTCTGATACAGATAATATTTCTAACTTCTGTTCTAATGTCCATTTCTTGTATTTCATATCTCAAATATATTAGATTTGAAATTTAAAATATCACTCCGAACTATTAAGGGGCTAAATTAAATTTGAGGCTAGTAAAGAAAAGAATATTTAGTTGTTTTATTTTGCTTAGATTAATAAAAAGTATTAGTTTGATATTTTATAAAATACGATCATGGCTTTACATGAAAAAACTTTGCTTAGGAAATTAGCAGAAATCAACAAAAATATAGAGGAAAAATATTATGAAGAGATAGATTTGGGACTATTTTCAGGATTATCTGGAGTAATTCTGTTCCAATTTTATTATGCAAACTTCCTTAATGATAAAAAAAATTATGACGCAGGTATTAAGACTATTGAAAAATCCATTAAAATGATTAATAATGGGTATAATCGATTTACATATTGTAATGGTCTAGCTGGTCTAGGATGGAGTCTTAATCATATTGAATCACTTAATTTTATTGATGTTGATTGTGATAATCTTTTAATTAGCGTGGATGATGTTTTATATAAAATAATGATTGAAGACTCAAAAAAAGGTAATTTTGATTTCCTACATGGCGCCTTAGGTTATGCATATTATTTCCTAGCTCGTTATTCATGTACAAAAAACTTACAAAATAAATATCGAAATTATCTAATTAATTTTTTAGAGTTATTGATTGAAAAAGCTGAATACAATCCAATTAAAAACGAAATTAAATGGAAATCCAAAATCCCTGATGTTAAAGAAAACAATGGTTATAATTTTGGTTTATCCCATGGAATTCCTAGTATAATAGCTTTTTTAACTAAACTTGTAAAATTTGATGATTTCAAAAACTATAAATGGATAATATCTTCTTCAATCAATTTTATCTTTAAATACAAAAAAATGCAAGATTTAAATACTTCATACTTTCCTAGTTATATAAATGAAAGAGGAAAAATAGTAGATTTAAATCGTGTTGCTTGGTGTTATGGAGATTTAGGGCTAGGATTAACATTGTTTAATGCGTCAAAAATTTTATGTAATAAAGAATTGGAATTACAAACATTGGAAATCTTAAATAATGTTGCTTTAAGAAGATCAAGAATTACTTCTTCTGTAACTGACCCTAGTATATGTCATGGAGCATTCGGAAATGCTACACTTTTTAAAGAATTATATCGTAAAACATCAAAAACAAAATTTTTAGAAACATCTGAATTTTGGATCTCTAAGGGGTTAGAAATGAGTGTTTTTAAAGATAATTCTACAGGATTTAAAACTTGGAATCATTCTAAGCAAAATTGGGAATTTAATTTATCGCTTTTGGCTGGAATTTCTGGTATTGGACTTTCTATAATCTCTTTTTTAGATAGTACTCAATTTAAATGGAATCAATGTTTGTTAGTCTAATACTACTAAAATAACTCATTTATTTTATTTATGTCTTTATATACAGGAAGAGCCCTATCAGCTATTTGTTTCCAAATTTTCATTTTCAAACTCCATAAATGTTCTTCTTTTTTCTTGTAATTTGGAAAACTTTCTGGAAATATCCCTTGCCCCATCAAAATAAAGTCTATCCCTAATAAACCAAACAAATGGTCTTTACTATATGGATGTATAGTTTGTTTTAATTGCGGATTTAACAAATATAGTGGTCCAGATTTCTTATATATTTTTAAAAGGGTTTTTAAATCTGAAATATCAACATTTTCTCTACATTTTCTCCAAAAAAAGGAATTATTTTTTTTATTAAACTTATAATGTAAAGCTAAAAAACCCTTTAAAAAATCCCAGTTTTGTGAAATATAATCATTTAAAACTCCAACTAATTCTTTAGATTTTGAAATTTCATGAAAATTTGAAATCAAAGTTTTTATATGTTTAATTATCATATAAATTCCTGTAGATTCCAAAGGTTCTACAAAGCCATACGAATTACCTATAGCGATCACATTTCCTTTAATAAAATACTTTCTACGTCCTGATTTGTATTTAACTACTCTTGGTTCTTCCAACACATCTGAGAATTTCTTTTTCATTTCATCCATTGCCTTATCAATACTACAGAATTTTGATGAAAAAACGTATCCGTTACTATTAGAATCTCGTAAAGGAATATCCCAAAGCCATCCATTATCCATTGTTATTGCTGAAGTATATGGTTTAATATTTTCATTATGACGAGTTTTAAAGACCAATGCTGTATCTGTAAATAAACTATTTTCGAAACTTATATATTCATTTCCTATTTTATTAGTTAAAAGAGCACTAAAACCTGTACAATCTACATATAAATCATGTTTTATAATTGTTCCTTTTGTTGTTTCAAGGTTTTCAACTGTATTATTAATAGTATTTACATTCACATTCTTAACTGTCTTATTTTCAATTATCACACCCCTTTCAATAGATTCTTTTCTCAAAAAATCTATGAACTTTTTATTATCTAAGTGAAATGCATAGCTTATATTATTTTCATCAGAAAGCTTTAAAAAATCATCACTTTCTTTATCTTTTAATAAAAATGATTTATTCTGCGACATTAAAAAAGACGTAAGAGAACTATTATTTATATCACCATGTAAAATTGAAGGTAGAAGTTGACTATCACCGAAAGGATAGTTAAAAAAATATTTATCACCCCAATAAAACTTTATCCCAAGTTTCCATGTTGGTTTTACTTCTGAAAAAAATTTTTTCTTTTCAATTTTTAAATCATTAAACAAAAAATCTTTTATATCTGGTGTTGTTGCTTCTCCAACACCTATAATAGGTTTATCAGATTCAATTAAAACTATCTTTAAATTTGGTAAATTTGTTTTTAAAGATAAGGCTGTTAAAAACCCAGCAGTACCCCCACCTATTATACCAATACTTTGACACCCAACTTGTTCTTCAATACAAAATAACGGATTACTTTTATGTTGAATATTAAATAATTTTAAATTAGATAAAAGATCCTTAGTAGAAAAATTTTCATAATCAAAATTCTCAAATACAGGATAAATTTCGACTTTTTTTTGAGTAAAGTCTGATAATGAATATTCTTTTACAGAATTGTTTAAAAATGAAAAACCCTTAAGAGAATCCAATATATTAGATGTAATCTCCTTAATAATAAGTTCTTTCGATCTATAGTTAGCTTTGAATGATGTCAAAATAAAATCTTCCTGAGAACTATCATAAAGGTCAGATGATTTTTTTTGAAATTTATAATATAGTGCGGAGTCAATACCTGAGTTTTTATTTGGCTCATATAAAGGTCCTAGTAATAATTCTTCACCAAAAGAAGTTACAAATAAAAAAACTTTATTACCCCCATGTAGCCTTAAAAAATTATTAAAACCTATAACTTCTTTATAGGGGTATCCTTCAATAAACCATACTGAAAAGTCTGGAATGCTTTTCAAATTCTCAGGAAAATTTTGTTTAAGATTACAAGTAACTCCAGCATCCAATAAGTTTTTTTTTAAATCATCCGTAAAACAATTTTCTCCAAAGATTGAAACAGTCATATTTTAAAATTTATTTATGTAGAACTTCCTTTTGTCCATAAAATATTCTATCAAAAACACTTAACTCTTCTAGAATTATTTCACCAACTCCAGACATTTCATGTTTAAAATTAAGTTTTCTACCATATGAACTGTTTAGACTAGAAATTTCTACATCTACAATATAAGATAATTTTTTATTCAATCCCATTGGTTTAGGAGTCTTTGAAATATTATAAACAACTCCTTCTATACTACCCCATTTATGATAAGGATAGTTATCAATTTTAATAATTACTTTTTGTCCTAATATCACCTTGCCAAAACTTTCAACGGGTATAAAAGCTTTTCCTATAATATCTCCCGAAATGTTTGGAATAATTGCAAATAAAATATCATTTTTTTCTACATTTTGATATGCATTAAAAAACTCAAAAAAACTAACTTTTCCCCGTGTTGGCGAAACCAATAAATAACTTGATTCCCATTTAAAAATCTCATCTATAACTTCTTGAATCGACTCCTCTAATTGTTGATTAACAGAACTAATGGCTTTTCTTTTATTAACAAAACTAGTTCTTAAGTTATCTTTCAATATTAACAATTCATCATTTTGGGATTGAATTAATGATTTATAATACTCTTTAGTTTTTTCAAATTTAGAAAGTGAACTTTGATTTAAATACAAGATAGTTTCAGAAATAACCCCTTTGTCAAATAATAATTTCTTTTTTTTATATATTTCTTTTTGACTTTTAAGTTCTTCCTCATGGTAAAGTAATCGTTCTCTAAGATTACTAATTTCTACTTTCTTTTCTTGAATTCTTTTTTTAATAAAATTCGTTTCACTATCATAAAAATCAAGTGTATAATCATTTAGAAAATATTGATATTGATGTCTAAACCTAAAATAAGCACTTTGAATCTTTCCTAATTTTAAATTAATCGGAAGTTCTTTAGGTAAATTATCAAAACCATTAATAGAATTTCTAACAGTATCTATAATTTTCTTTAGTTTAAAAACATCTCTATAATCAGCTGAATTTTCTAAAACAGCTAATAGTTCATTTTTTTTTACAAATTGGTCAGGTTGAACAAATATATTGTCAAATCTCCCTGCTTCTTTAGCAATTATATTAACAGGAGGATTTGTTGAAGTAATAATTATATTCGTTTTAAGAATATCATTGTAAGAAATATAATTCGAACCTGTTAAAAGTAAAATTATTATAACTAAAATAACTGAAATACCCAATCTTACTATACTACTTGGGTGTTTAAACATAATTTCTTTTACCTCTTCAGATCTCTGCTGAAAATACTTTCCCTCATTATTCATGTTAATATATTTAACTTCCTAATTCTAATTGATTCTTTATCAAACTGTAATATTTTCCTTTTTTCTGAATTAACGAATCATGAGTTCCAATCTCTACAATTTCTCCTTTATCCATAACAACTATTTGGTCGGCATTTTTTACGGTACTTAATCTATGAGCTACCACCAAAACAGTTTTACCACGATAGAATTTTTTTAGATTTCTCATAATTTTTTTCTCATTGTTTGAGTCTAAAGAACTTGTAGCTTCATCAAAAAAAATATAGTTTGGATCTTTATATACAGCTCTCGCTATCAGCACTCTTTGTTTTTGCCCCCCACTAATATTAACACCACTCGAACCTATCTTTGTATCAACACCTAGTCTTAAATCCCTAACAAATTCTTTTAAATTAGCTATTTTGATAGCTTCATCAAATTTCTTTTCATCAAAAAGAGATTCTGAATCGGACTCAGTTACATTCCTAATAATTGAATCCGAAAAAATAAATCCATTTTGCATAACAACGCCACATAATTCTCTCCATTTCTTAGCATTTATGCTTTTCAAATTATGATTTCCTATCTTTATATTACCATTATTGGGTTTATAGAACTTTAATAACAGCTTTAGTAAAGTTGTTTTTCCGCTACCACTTTCACCTACAATTGCTGTTACTTTCCCTTTAGGAATTAAAAGGTTTATTTCTTTCAAAGCAAAAACAGAACTGTCTCTATATTTAAAACTTACATTTTTGATATTAATGCCAGAATATTCAATCTCACTAATATCTTCATCCGTTTCTTCATTTTTTTTCAGATGCACTTCTTTAAGTCTCTCTAAACTTAATTTAGCATCTTGTCCCATTTGAAAAAAAGTTATAAAATTATTAATTGGCAAGTTAAGTTGTCCGACTATATATTGAACAGATAGCATCATACCTAAAGTTAACTCTCCATTTATCACTGATTTCGCAGCAATAAATGTAATTATTATATTTTTTAATTCATTAAAGAACCTAGCACCTGTATTTTGTATTTGATTAAGTTTTAAGCCCTTAATAGATATTTTAAATAATTTTACTTGTATTTCTTCCCACTCCCATCTTCTTCGTTTCTCAGATCCATTTAATTTAATTTCTTGCATTCCAGAGATTAACTGAAAAATACTACTTTGATTAGCTGAAGAGCTATTAAATCTTTTATAATCGATAACAGCTCTTTTTTTCATAAAAAATAGAGTCCACAAGATATAAATAAATGACCCTAAAAAAAACACAAAAAATATTACTATACTGTAATAAGCCAATACATAACCAAAAATGACAATATTAAAAGCAGAGAAAAGAGTATTAAGAGTTGTTGATGATAAAAATCTCTGAATTCTATTATGGTCATAAATTCGCTGAACAATATCTCCTGTATTTTTAGAATCAAAAAAACTAATAGGTAATTTCATTAGTTTAATTAAAAAATCAGAAACTAAGTTTATATTTATCCTGCTTGTCATATGTAACAATAACCAACTTCTTATCAATTCAACACTTGTTTGAGAAGTAAATAAAGTTAATTGCGCAATTAATATTAAGTAAACAAAATTTATATTTTGATAATTAATACCGTAATCGACAACAGATTGCGTTAAAAATGGAAATATAAGCTGTAGAAGACTTCCCAATATAAGTCCAAAAAATAGTTGAATTAAATAACTTTTATATGGTTTAAAATATCTTGTCAAAAATTTTGACCCATAATTTTTACTATAATTATCTATTTTTTTTTCGAAAAAATAACTTGTAGGCTGTAACATTAAAACGAAGCCTTTTTCAGATAAATTCACATTATCTTTTATCCATCCAAAAATAAATTCTTTTTTAGAGTACTTCAATAATCCATGAGCTGGATCTGCGATATACACTTTTCTTTTACTTACCTTATAAACAACTACAAAATGTGTTTCTCTCCAAGGTACTATACATGGTAGAGTGACATCTCTTAAAAGAGAATCTAAGCTACATTTAATTACTTTAGAATTAAAGCCCATTGATTCAGAAGCGTCTAAAATATCTTTAAGAGACACCCCTTGTTTAGTCAAATTTGTTTCATTATTTAAATCATTTAACTCAATTCTTTTACCATAGAATTTAGCAATCATTTTCAAACAAGCAGGCCCACAATCAACTTGATCAATTTGTTTATAAAAAGGAAAAACTTGAATCATTCGTACTTATGAAATTTCTCGACAATTTAAGAATTAATTAAAATTTTCTGTATAGAATATACAAGTATTATATATAATCAAGCTATTGTAAAATATAAACTTAAATCATCAAAATTCATATAAGCAATATTTTTTTGTTAAATCAATTATACGTTCTAGGTTTTTTTCTCTATATATTAAACAAATAACACTACAAAAAACTAGTTTTAATTACCCTAATAGAAACACAAAAAAATATTGCTTATACCATTTCTCAATTAAAAACACTGTAATAATTATTTATTAAATATTGATATTCTGTAATGTTTTTAACTTTTTGTTTGATATTCAACCTTTCCTTGTTTGAGTAATAATAATGCTTTTATACGACCACGAACTCGGTCTGTTGTATTCTTTGTTAATAGTAAACGTAGATCCTGTTCACTCTCTAAAATCGATAAATGTATTTTTTTGGGCATATCGAAAGATACAAAATATTACAGTAATATCAAACAAGAAATGGTAT
>JABSPM010000014.1 GCA_013215095.1 Flavobacteriaceae bacterium
GTTAAACCCTTGTGAACAGGTATGGAAATATATAAAGGATAGCTACAAGAATAGCTGTTTTGATTCCCTAGAAAAGGTCAAAGATTGGCTACATGAATTTGTGAAAAACATGGATGAAAATCTAATTAAATCAATAACTAGAAATTATCATTATATAAACGCTTTTATGCGAAATAATTAAATTCAAATCGTATTAATTGATAGCGATTGCATAGATAACGTTCTAGTCACAAACGTTGTTGGAGGTAACTTCGGAAACACGGACCAGAGTTACGGCTATTTTGACGCTACAGGAAGTACTTTCCCTTTTGAGAGCGGCATTGTATTAAGCACTGGACGTCTCAATAATGTAGAAGGTCCCAATACCTATCTTAGCGATGACGATGCGACCAATTGGGTTGGTGATGATGATTTAGAACAAACCCTCAACGAAACCAATACACTGAATGCAACACTTATAGAATTTGAATTTACTGCTATTGCAGATCACATTAGTTTTAGGTACATTTTTGCCTCAGAAGAATATCAAGAAGGTAATGCCAATACTTGCAAATATTCTGATTTATTTGGTTTTTTAATTCGACCTCAAAATTCTCAACAATACACTAATATTGCATTAGTACCCAACACACAAACTCCAGTAAAAGTAACAACAGTACATTCTGGAATACCAGGAGCTTGTAACCCGATTAATGCGGCGTATTTTGGAAGTTGGAACGATTCAAATGCACCAATAAATTTTAATGGCCAAACCACTATTCTTACAGCGAAAGCCCAAGTAGTGCCGAATGAAACGTATCATGTTAAGTTAGTCATTGCCGATGAAAAAAATTACCGTTATGACTCTGCTGTTTTTTTAGAAGCTGGAAGTTTTCAACTTACAACCGACTTGGGTCCAGATAGATTAATTGCGACAAATAATCCTATTTGTGAAAATACATTCCTAGATTTGGATGCATTTAATCCCAACGCTAACACTTATGAATGGTTTAAAGATGGTCAATTAATAACGGAAACTGATGCAGTTTATACAGTAACAACCCCTGGCACATATAATGTTGAAGTTACCTTAGATGATGGCTGTATTTCTTATGGAGAAGTCACTATTGAATATAGCTCCAATCCGACAACGTTTAACACGACTTTAAGTGCATGTGACAATAATCAAGACTTACTCGCCTCGTTTAATTTATGGGATGCCGTACCCGCAGTAACCAACAATAGTACAGAGCTACAAGTTTTAGGGTTTTATTTAAGCGCCACTGATGCCGAACTGGGTAGTAATAGCATTTCAAATCCTAATACGTATCAAAATACAACTCAAAACCAGATTGTTTTTGTAAGCGTTGCAAATGCTTTTGGTTGTACAACGGTCGCTGAGATACAATTATCTGCAACCTACAACCCCTTAGATTTAGACACTTTCACAACCTGCGAAGATGACACTTATGACGGGATATCCACTTTTAATTTAAACGCATTGCAAACGGCTATTGAAGCACAAATCTCTCTGCAAAATCCAACATTCTTATTTTACGAAACATTAAATGATGTTTATAACAACATTACTATTTCAGGAAATTACACAAACAATATCGCATATGTACAACCTATTTATGTGAAAATTTCAGTTAATGGTCAATGTTATAGTTTGACAACGCTAGACTTAGAAGTATTAGATAGACCAATGCTAGAAACTGATATTACCGCAGATGCCCCCATTTATTATTGTTTAAACAGTTCACCAGAAACAATTACACTTTATGCAAATGTGATCAATGATTTTCCTAACAACTACACTTACCTCTGGAATACAGGCGCCACAACCTCATCAATAGAGATTAACTTACCTGGAACTTATAATGTTATTGTAACACATATTAACGGATGTTCGAATTCACGATCAATTGTTGTTGCAGCTTCCAACGTTGCAACTATTGATGATGTTATAATTGAAGATGTATCTAGCAATAATACCATAACAATTATCGCTTCGGGAGAAGGTGATTATGAATATGCGCTTAATACCTATGACAACAGTTATCAGGATAGTGCATATTTTGAAAATATCACTTCTGGATTTCATACTATTTATGTAAGAGACAAAATTGGCTGTGGTTTAGTAGAACAACTTATTTCGGTGAGAGGATTCCCTAAATATTTTACACCAAATGCAGATGATATTAATGACACATGGCATATCAAAGGTATCAACAATGTATTTCATGAAGGCACAGTTATTCAAATTTTTAATCGTTATGGAAAACACATTACCACATTAAACAACTATTCTAGTGGTTGGGATGGTACATTAAATGGGAGCGCTTTAGCCTCTGATGATTATTGGTTTGTTGCAACCTTTAGTAATGGAAAAATGTATAAAGGTCATTTTAGCTTAAAACGCGAATAAAACACAGTGCTTTTGGAGCGTACTCGATAACACTAAAAACACCTTTACACATAATTATCAAAGGATTATTTTTTTTACAGTATAAAAAACATACCTGATCATCATACATTGGTTCCATACATTGGTTCATAAAATAAAACGAAACATTAAAACCACCCAAGTTTTCCTTAATTTTGCATTATGCGTTTTAAAATTGAATCCAAATTTCAGCCCACTGGAGACCAACCCTCTGCCATAAAACAATTAGTGCAAGGCATTGAAACTAATCAGCAATATCAAACCCTATTAGGTGTTACTGGCTCTGGAAAAACATTTACCGTCGCCAATGTGATTAAAGACGTACAGCGTCCGACTTTAGTATTAGCGCATAACAAAACATTAGCCGCACAATTATATTCGGAGTTCAAGCAATTTTTCCCCGATAACGCTGTAGAATACTTTGTATCCTACTATGATTATTATCAACCCGAAGCTTATATTCCTGTTACAGGAACCTACATAGAAAAGGATTTATCTATTAATGAAGAAATTGAGAAACTACGTTTGAGCGCTACCTCCTCCCTATTATCAGGACGTAGAGACGTTCTTGTGGTAGCTTCGGTTTCCTGTTTATATGGTATTGGAAACCCTATTGAATTCCAAAAAAATGTAATTACTATTGAACGTGACCAAATCATTTCTAGAACACAATTACTGCATCGTTTAGTCCAAAGTTTATACGCTCGTACTGAAGCAGAGTTTAATCATGGGAATTTTAGAATTAAAGGGGATACTATTGATATCTTTCCTAGCTATGCTGATAATGCCTTTAGAATTCATTTTTTTGGTGATGAAATCGAAGAAATTGAAGCTTTCAATATCAATACCAATGACGTGATTGAAAGATACGACAGACTAAATATCTATCCAGCTAATATGTTTGTTACTTCTCCTGAAGTTCTAAAGGATGCTATTAAAGATATTCAAGATGATTTGGTAAAAC
This sequence comes from Flavobacteriaceae bacterium, assembly GCA_013215095.1. GTDB lineage: Bacteria > Bacteroidota > Bacteroidia > Flavobacteriales > Flavobacteriaceae > DT-34. The sequence continues at coordinate 3,393 of JABSPM010000014.1, forward strand.
AACACGATTATTTTAAAGATATTGGCAAGCATTTGGAAGCAAAACGTTTAAAAGAACGTACAGAATTTGATTTAGAGATGATTCGTGAATTGGGCTATTGCTCCGGAATAGAAAACTACTCAAGGTATTTGGATGGTAGAAAGCCAGGAACGCGTCCTTTCTGTTTATTGGATTATTTCCCAAATGATTATCTCATGGTAGTTGACGAGAGCCACGTAACCATTTCTCAAGTTCATGCCATGTATGGTGGTGATCGCAGTCGCAAAGAAAACTTAGTAGAATATGGTTTTCGCTTACCTGCTGCTATGGATAATAGGCCTTTAAAATTTGAAGAGTTTGAAGCGTTACAAAATCAGGTTATTTATGTTAGTGCAACACCTGCAGATTACGAATTAGAAAAAACAGATGGTGTTTACGTGGAACAAGTGATACGTCCAACAGGGTTATTAGATCCTATAATTGAAGTGCGACCTAGTTTAAATCAAATTGATGATCTCATTGAAGAAATTCAAATTCGTGTAGAAAAGGATGAACGTACCTTGGTTACTACTTTAACCAAACGTATGGCTGAAGAACTCAGCAAATACTTAGCACGTATTCAAATTAGAGTGCGTTATATTCATAGTGATGTGGACACCTTAGAGCGTGTAGAAATTATGCAAGATTTGCGCAAAGGTCTATTTGATGTGCTCGTTGGTGTAAACCTATTGAGAGAGGGCTTAGATCTACCCGAAGTTTCATTGGTAGCCATATTAGATGCAGATAAAGAAGGATTTTTACGTTCTGCAAGATCTCTAACACAAACCGTTGGTAGAGCCGCTCGTAACTTAAATGGTAGCGCTATTATGTATGCTGACAAAGTTACTAAAAGCATGCAAAAAACTATTGATGAAACCAATTATAGAAGGGAAAAACAGGTTAATTATAATACTGCAAACAACATTGTTCCAAAGGCATTGAACAAAAGCCTTGATAATGCATTAACGCAAAATTCGGTAAGTACTTATCATTATGAGCAAGAAGCTTTAAAAGCTGCGGAACCAGAAAGTGATTATTTAAGTAAACCGCAATTAGAGCAAAAAATAAAAACGACACGAAAACTTATGGAAGTCGCTGCAAAAGAACTAGATTTTATGAAAGCCGCACAATTAAGAGATCAAATAAAAGTTTATCAAGAAAAGTTAGAAACTTTAAAAGCGTAAATTTAAGCTCGTCGCTAAATTCAAGATTAAAAAAACACACAAGTTATGAGAATATAACAATCAATTCAAATAATGCCATTATAAAATAAACACTGTTACTCTACAGTTTTGTTTTAACCAATATTTCACCCTATTCAATACTAAAATAACACCATTTTCCATTTGAAAAGTACCGTAAAGAAAAAGATGATTTTTTCTATATACCAAGTAGAATATGAAAGTATAGTCGCAGCTAAGGGGCTTTTTTTTAACTAAAAGAGAAAAGGGCATTTTATTGAAGTTATTTAAAATGTAAAATTGCACAACTACCAATTTACGGTGGATTCTAGATTTAAACGCAAAAAAAAAGAGTAGTGCCATATACACTACTCTTTTTAATATATCTTTTGAAAGTTATATTCTTTAACTTATCATTACTTACCCAACTACAGCTTGAACTTTATCAGCTGCTTCTTGGAATTCTACTGCGCTCTGTACATCTAATCCAGACCCATCAATTAATTCCTTAGCAATATCTGCATTAGTACCTTGTAAGCGTACAATAATAGGAACATTAATAGCGTCTCCCATATTTTTATAGGCATCTATTACACCTTGCGCTACTCTATCACAGCGTACAATACCTCCAAAAATATTTATTAATATGGCCTTAACATTAGGATCTTTTAATATAATTTTGAAAGCAGCCTCTACCCTTGCAGCATCTGCAGTACCCCCAACATCTAAGAAGTTAGCTGGCTCTCCACCTGCTTGCTTAATTAAATCCATAGTAGCCATTGCCAAACCAGCACCATTTACCATACAACCTACATTTCCATCTAAGTCTACATAGTTAAGTCCTAATTCTCCTGCTTCAACCTCAATTGGGTTCTCTTCACGCTTATCTCTTAATTCTGCTAAATCTTTATGTCTGTATAAGGCATTATCATCTAAAGTGACTTTAGAATCTACTGCCATAATTTTATCATCACTTGTTTTTAAAACAGGATTAATTTCAAATAAAGAGGCATCAGACTTCACATAAGCTGTATATAAAGCAGAAACAAACTTGGTCATTTCTTTAAACGCTATACCAGATAATCCTAGGTTAAAAGCAACACGACGCGCTTGGAACGGTAAAAGTCCTAATGCAGGATCCACTTCTTCTGTGAAAATCAAATGTGGTGTTTCTTCTGCAACTTGCTCAATATCCATTCCTCCTTCGGTAGAATACATAATCATGTTTTTACCCGTACCTCTATTTAAAAGTACAGACATATAGTATTCCTCGGGCTCATTATCCCCTGGGTAATACACATCTTCAGCTATTAATACTTGGTGTACCTTTTTACCTTCTGCAGAAGTTTGAGGTGTTACCAAATTCATCCCAATGATTTGATCTGCTAATGTCTTTACATCGTCTAAACTCTTAGCCAGTTTAACTCCGCCACCTTTTCCACGTCCACCAGCATGAACCTGAGCTTTAATAACATGCCAACCTGTGCCTGTTTCTTCAGTTAATTTCTTAGCTGCTTCTACAGCTTCATCAGCACTTTGAGCAACAATTCCACGTTGAATGCGTACTCCAAAACTGCTTAGTAATTCTTTTCCTTGATATTCGTGTAAATTCATGTTTTGTGAAATCTAAATTTTGCACCACAAATGTAAACAACCTTAACCTTTAAACCAATTCTTTTTTAGAGAGTTTATAATCATGTTTCAATTTATTACGATTGCTTCTATATTTTTTCATTTTAGTACTTCAAAAACAAAATTACTTTCTAATTTTAGCGCTCATTATTTAAAAAAAATAACAACTATGAATACCTTATTAATCTAAAAACCATGGAAACAAAAACTTTATTAAAGATTGCTAATGCATACGAAAGCCCAATTTATGTGTACGACGCACATAAAATTGAAACACAATATAAACGTTTAACCGCAGCCTTTAATAAAGTCAAACAGATAAAAATTAACTATGCAGTTAAAGCCTTATCCAATATTTCGGTTTTAAAATTCATAAAATCTCTTGGCGCAGGCTTAGATACTGTTTCTATCCAAGAAGTAAAATTAGGCCTAACCGCAGGGTTTACCCCAAAAGACATCATCTTTACGCCAAACGGTGTCGCTTTTGAAGAAATAGAAACCGCAGCGAAATTGGGAGTTCAAATCAACATTGACAATCTAGATATTCTAGAACAATTTGGTAGTAAATATCCAAAAATCCCTGTATGTATTCGTATAAATCCACATGTGATGGCTGGAGGAAATACAAATATTTCTGTAGGGCATATTGACTCTAAATTTGGCATTTCTATTCATCAAATTCCACATATTTTAAGAATAGTAGACAATACAGCAATGACTATTAACGGGATTCATATGCATACTGGGAGTGACATTCTGGATATAGATGTCTTTCTTTATGCTAGTGAAATTTTATTTGATACAGCTAAACATTTTTCAGACTTGGAGTTTATTGATTTTGGATCTGGATTTAAAGTACCCTATAAAACAGGAGATATTGCAACTAATATTGAAGAATTTGGAGATAAACTCACGAAGCGTTTTAAAATATTTTGTAAAAATTACGGTAAAGAACTTACCTTGGCTTTTGAACCTGGGAAGTTTTTAGTGAGCGAAGCTGGTTATTTCCTAGCTCGCGTTAACGCTATAAAACAAACAACTTCAACGGTTTTCGCTCAAGTAGATAGCGGTTTTAATCATTTTATACGTCCAATGCTTTATGGTGCACAGCATGAAATTACAAATATTTCTAACCCTAATGGCAAACAGCGATTTTACTCTGTTGTAGGGTATATATGCGAAACTGACACTTTTGCAAATAATAAGCGTATTAATGAAATTACAGAAGGTGATATACTCGCTTTTAGAAATGCTGGAGCCTATTGCTTTACGATGTCTAGCAATTACAATTCGAGATATCGTCCAGCTGAAGTGCTATGGTATAAAGACAAGGCGCATTTGATTCGTAAACGCGAAACCTTTGAAGACTTATTAGCCAATCAAATCGAGATTTCATTATAACTAAAAAGGCATCAATTTATTTTGATGCTTTTTTCATCTATTTGTTACATTATAAATTTCATTAACTCATGTTGTACATTACAAAAAAGTAGCTCTTAATAGGAGATGGTATTACGCAACACAATGAAACAGACTAACCTTTTTGGTATTTTGATATGTCTAAAATTGTTTTATAGCCATCAAAATGCTCAAAAATGAATTTGAAGCAGACCATATATTAAAACCTTAGCTTACTATAACTATTCCACTACCCAAAAACTCACTATAATAAGACAATATATTGCTTTTTAAAACGCTTATTTTCAGTTGTTAAGACGAAATAAGTCATACGTATCTCTCCGTCTAAACCATCTTGACATGCTTTGTGCCTAAGCTTATTTTTGATTTTTTAAAAATTAGAAATTATGTTAGCTTTAGATAGTAGTTTTAAATTTGAGTTGTATTTGGGTCCAACGGATATGCGTAAAAGTTTTGATAGTTTATACGTAATTGTTTCAAGTGACTTATCAGGTTTTCTTGCAGATGATACGGTTTATATTTTTGTAAATCGTCTTCATAATAAGGTGAAATTATTACAATGGCGCGTAGGAGGTTTAGAAAGTTATTGTTATTTATTCTTTATAAATTTAATTACAGTTCCGTTATCAAGTTTTAAAACGTATAAACCTTGTGTAAAGTTTCTAACATCAATTTGTTCATTATTGTTCATGCTCCCGATTTTTACTTGAGCACCTAAAACATTAACTATGTTGTAACCTAAACGTTTATTCAAACCTGAAATTTGAATAAAATCACTAGACGGATTTGGAAATAGTTTTACGTGATTACCAAAAGAAAAGGTATTGGTTGATAGTCCTTCTCCGGCAGAAAAAGCAATTTCTGCAAATCCAGTATTATCTCCTCCATGATTACTGTTTATTACCATTCTAATAAATGCTGCATTAACGGCAGTAAAATTAAAAACTTCAGGAGGCGCAAGACCAACCATAACTTCAGCAAAATTAGTAGGTGCTCCTGGTATTTCAGTATAACTAACACCATCCATTGAGGATAGAAATGTGACACTATTTACACCCATATTAGTGAAAGGGCCACCTAAGTTTTGATTCCAAAAGGCAATACCATCAATATCATAAATACCACCTAAATCAAAATCAATATATCCAGTTGTTTCAACTGCTATGAAAGAATTAAGAGGTGTAGTACTGAGGTGATTTGCAGAAAGACTTGGAAAGGTTTCTAATCCTGTCCCGTTATAGACGAACTCAAGATGAGTACTAAAATTCGCTGATAAGTTTGTCGTTGCTGACGTTGGATTAACAATTTGGCTGTATGCCAAATTCCAGCATAAAAAAGTCATTAAAATGTAAAGTCGTTTCATCTATATATAATTTAAATTTAAGAGTTCTGTATGATTCATAACTAGAGACTAGATGTTCCTTTAACCTCCCTTGTTTACAATCTCATTTCAAAATCCAAAAAAAACTAAAGCTATTATATAGTTTAAAACCTGTAACACCATTTTTAAGTCGTTTGTTTTTTTTGGGGCATTTTTTAGTTTGTCGTATTTCAGCTACCGTATATAGTAGGGTTAACTTATTATGAAGAAGCTGATGCGTACTGACTTATGTTACATGTTCCGAAATATAAGAAAACACATCCGAATAGCAAAATCACATATAAAATATCTCACTAGCAAATTATAAACTGTAATCAAATAAGTTTTTTTTAAAATGCCCCTATTTTTAATTTGAAATGACTTGAGTAAAACGCAATTTTGGCCTTATATCTTTTAGTATAAAGAAAAAAAATATCTTTTCCATTTGCGGTACTTTCAAATGGAAAATGATATAAATACAAAATGACACATAATTATATAAGCACCGTCTCGTCATTACCTATCATTTTGTAAAAAACACATTAAAACATGCAATCATCTACGAAATATTATTGCTCTTTATCAACTTTTACACACGATAAAACGCAGCTATAAAGCCTAGATAATTCCCTTTATTATCAGAACATATCGCGAAAAAATTATAGGTGTTTTAGGTATCACAAATGATTATAACCTCTTGATAAAACTAATTTTACTAAAATTTAATCCATAATTTGGCAAAAGCCACATAATTAATATTACCTTTACGCCATTAAATTTTATTACAAACATAGTGAACACAGGAACAGTAAAATTCTTCAATGATTCTAAAGGATATGGATTCATTACTGAAGAAGGTTCAAATTCAGAGTACTTTGTACACATCTCTGGTCTAATAGACGAGGTTAGACAAGGTGATGCTGTTGAATTTGAATTAAAAGAAGGTAAAAAAGGAATGAACGCAGTAAACGTTAAAGTTATTTAATATACAGCATTATTTTTTTAGATCTAAAAAAAGCCTATCCTACTGGATAGGCTTTTTATTATATTTTAATAACATTTACATCGTACAATATTTTACATTTGAAATGATTTGAATAAAACACCCTTTACTGCGTTCTCTTTCAGTATAAAAAGAAACCGAAGCTAAGGTTATGTTTTCATATTATACCTTATATAAAGAAAAAAAATAATTCTTTTGTTTTACGGCACTTTCAAATTCAAAATAGTTTTACTCTAGGCCATCGACATAATCTTGTAGATAAGCATAACGTTCGGTTAATTTTCCATTTTCTGTCATTTTAGCTCTTGCTAAAATTCCTTCTTTATCACCATTAAAAAATGCTGGAATAACGTATTCTAAAAATGCATCCCCAAATCCTTCACTGGCATCTTTAGGTAATTCGCATGGAAGGTTATCTACAGCCATCATCGTAATTGCACCTTCTGCATTATAGGCGACTTCCTGTTCGGTTTGTGGGTCATAACCATAAAAAGGATCTGCAATAGTAGATGGTTTTATAGTACTTGCAACAGGCCCATCAATATCACAAGATACATCTGCTATGATGTTAATTTTAAAATCGTTTTGCTTAGCATCGTCTCTTGTAAATAAAAATGGAGCACCATCTCCATAAAAATGACCTGCAATAAAATAATCTGTAACTTTAGCATAAGGCATAAAATTACTTTCATAGCCACTTGGATCATTATAAAAGTCTTGTTTTACCCCAATTTTACCATCCTTGCGCTTATTGTATTCCATAACATCTGCTCTACAATATACAGGCTCCGTAAAGTCAGAAGTTAAAAATAAAGCGTCGCTGACTTCTTTAATTTTTAAATGGTCTAAAATTTCTTTTGCGCCTTTGGCTACCTTACCTGTTCCTGTTAATAAAATTTTAATATTTGGCAACGTAATTTTATCCAACTCAGCTTTTACAGCGTTTAAATCTGATAGATGCTCCACTTTTGGCAAGCTAAAAATCTCATCTCTCAATCCAAGTGCTCTAAAGCCATTATAAGCCCCAACCAAACCGGCATAACGACCAAAACCAATCAACCTCGAATTATTTTCTCGTACAATGGTTTCATGGTCATACATTTCAATATTATTGGCTAACATTGCCTTAAGTAATTTTCTATTATAAGGTTGCTTTTTTATAGTATGCGAAAAATAAAAATACTTTTTATTCGGAATCAAAGCCTCAATTGGAACCTCTTTAACTCCCAACATCACATCACAATCACTGACATCATCAACCACATCAAACCCTAAATCTGAATAAGCTGTATCGCTAAAAATTCTAATATCAGATTGTTCAACTTTAAACTCTGCATCAGGAAAATTAAGTTTTGCTTGTGCCAATTTTTCTGGCGAAAACACAACACGTCTATCTGGTGGATTTTTTCTTTCTTTAATGATTGCAAATTTCATATATATCTGTTATTAGGTTTTTGTAAGACAATTATTAGGGACAACTTGCTCTATAAAAAGCAAAATTGAAGTTTACATGTGTCAAAATAATGATCTTGGAATAAATTTTCAAACAAAAATAACAGGAATTAAGCGGTCGCACAACTTTTTTTGTAACTTCGCATTCCTTTTTATAAAGGACAGTTCTAAAAAAACGACAAAAGCGCATATCGCATTTGTATTATATTCAAATAGCATCAAACAAATTTTTGTTATTTGACATAAGGGGTCGACTGGTTTTGACAGCGAGATCTATGGAACTGTAAGCACGCCGCGTAATGATAATGACACGCGTTAAAGGCCTTATCAAATTTTAATCGGCGAGAATAACTACGCTTTAGCTGCTTAATAACTGAATTATAGTAAGTTCAAGCCCCGGCACACAAGGTGTGCAAGCTAAATGTCTCTTGAAAGCCTTGGTTTATGGCGTTCTAATTAGAGACATCGAAAAAGTAAACCTAGAGTTTCTAGAGCTTCTATAGAAACTCGAAAATTAAGAAGCTAAGTTCTAAGTAGGCCGTTTTTAGTCAGCTTATTATCGAAAATTAAATAAAAACTAAGCGTGTAGAAAGCACTTTTGTAGCTTGTTTGGACGAGGGTTCGATTCCCTCCGACTCCACTGTTTATTTTCAAATAAAACCCTGTAAAATCAAAGTTTTATGGGGCTTTTTTTTAAGAACATCACTCAAACCATCGTTTAATATCATCTCTACTCCTAAATTACTCAATTAAAATGTACTTTTTTACGTTAGATAAAAAATCATCATTTTTCTAATGTGTAATTTAACAGAAGAACTGGTATAATACCATTTTCTATTTGAAATTACTTGAATAAAATGCATTAAAAAAATCAAATTAATTTAACAATAAAATACTTCATATAAATATAACTTCAATTCATAAATCTCATGCTTACAGAAACGAATGAAGTACTATGCTTTAGATTTTGATTAACGTCAAGTTTTTTATTACTATTTTAATCCCATACTGCTCTTGACGTTTGCCAAAGTACTCAGGAATTTTTGAATGCTATTAGGGATTAAGAACAACTAGGACACACCCCAGATAACACAAAATTAATCTCTTTGACGGCGTATCCTTTAGGAAGTTTAAAACTGGGGTTTATATCATCTAGGCAGGTTACAGACTTGCACTTTTCGCAACTAAAATGCATGTGATTATGACTGTGTTCAACCTCACAATTTTTACAGCTCGCATAATTAACAACGCCATCAATGTTTACCACCTTATGTATAAGTCCCTCTTGCAATAGACGATCCAAAACTCTATATATCGTTACTCTATCACACAACCCATCAGGCAACAAATTTTTGATATCCGCATGAGATAAATTAGTATTGGACCTTGTAATAAGTTCTAAAATTTTGGTTTTAGCTATCGTTTTTCGCATAAAAATTTATTTATTATTGCAATAATGTTGCTTTGACAAAAATAATAATTATTTTAGCAACATTGTTGCAATAATAAAATTACAACGCTCAAAATTAACCTTTACAGTTTACAACGCAATATAACCCCTTTAAATGCATTGGAAAACCAAATTTGTAGCGCTTCTTTTGGGATTGTTCCTTCTTGGATCAAATAGTATTGGTTTGCATGCCTTATCTCATGATAATGACACTCTGGATCATACAGATTGTGTCTATTGCATGTTTCCTATAGAACAAAAAACACACGATGCTATTCTTTTTCAAACACCTTGTTTTTTTGAACATAGAGCTTTGGGAAATTTTGAATTGATTTCATATATATATATACTTATAGAAATCAAAAGCGTTTTACTTTCGCAGTATTTTGCAAGACCTCCGCCTTAATTATAGAATTAACATCAATTCGATTTTATTCAATATCATTTGCTATTACAGTAAAAAGAAAGTACCATTTATGTTTAGAACTAAAGCGAAATCACAGTTGTCATCTGTTTTTATTCTGAATTAAAAAACACGTGCTTTTATTACTCAACATGTAAAAGTAATGCTCTTAATGTCTTAGGCATCGTATGCCACCTTAAGTTTGTTTTTATTATCAATATTTTAAATCTGAATTATGTATTAGAAAGTCATACAACATAATACAAAATACATGTATTGTGATTCTATGAATTACACAAGTACATATATAAATAGCACTGCCACTTCTAATCTGATTAAAAGCTTATAAGTATGGAGATGCTTCATATTCATTGCATGAAATTATCATGCGCAACCTCATTTTATACTATGATTACTCTAGATAACGTAAACAAGTCCTATGGCGATTTCAAAGCCCTAAAAAACCTCAATCTCACTGTAAAACCAGGTGAAATTTATTGTCTATTAGGTGCTAACGGTGCAGGAAAAACAACAACCATTAATCTTCTTTTAGGCTTTATAACACCCAATACAGGAACGATTTCTATTAACAACATTAATGTCCAGAAATCAGCTCTAAAAAGCAAACAATATTTAGCATACATACCAGAAAATTTGATGCTTTACCCAAACCTCACTGCCGTAGAAAATCTAAATTATTTCTCAGGTATTGGCGGAAAATCATTTGGCAAAAAAGCATTAGAAACATTCTTAGATGACGCTGGATTACAGCGAGAAGCTTTTCATAAACGTTTGTCAAAATTTTCTAAAGGAATGCGTCAAAAAGTAGGAATTGCTATTGCTCTAGCGAAAGACACCAAAGTATTACTCTTAGACGAACCTACTTCAGGCTTAGATCCGAAGGCAAGTAACGAATTTGGACAACTTTTAAAACACCTAAAAAATAAGGGTGTTGCTATTCTTATGGCCACCCATGATATCTTTAGAGCTAAAGACGTGGCTACTCATATTGGAATTATGAAAGAAGGCGAACTCAAATATGAATTTGAGACCGATAAAATTTCATTAGCAGCCCTAGAAAGCACCTATTTAAAGATTATGGATTACAAAACTCTTGAAGTATGATACTAAAAACATTAAGCAAAGAGTTTAAGGAATCATTTAGAAATGGCAAAGCCAAAATTGCCTTTTCTATTGTTGTTATACTGCTGTTTACCTCGGTTTGGCTAAGCATGCAAAAGTATAACAATGCCAATAAAGAATATCTTAAGGCTACTGAAAGTGAACGTCATATATGGGATAATCAAGGTGAAAAAAATCCGCATTCGGCCGCGCATTACGGCACCTATGCGTTTAAACCTAAGCAACCACTATCTCTTATAGACAAAGGTGTTGACAAGTATGTAGGTACCACAATATTCTTAGAGGCACATTATCGCAATGAAGCTCAATTTAGTGCGGCAGCAGATCAAACTGGAACTTCAAGATTTGGTGAGTTAACTCCAGATTTTATATTGTTGTTTTTAATACCTTTATTAATTATACTTCTGGGTTATAACATTTTTACAAAAGAAAAAGAGCAGGGTACATTGTTCTTACTAAAAAGCAGTGGTGCTTCTATTAATCAATTGACTTTGGGGAAGTGGTTATCCTTGTTTATACCTATATTTTTATGTACAACAATTGTATTTATCATCGCAGGGATATTATTATCTAATCTTAACGATTATGGCACATTTAGTTGGACTTCACTTATTTCAATGTGGAGTATTTACATCGGTTTTTATATTGTTTTTATCAATATTGTCATGCTTATCTCTTATGTTTCTAAACGTTCAGGACTCTCACTTGTAATCGCTTTGTCGGTATGGATTTTCACTTGTCTTGTTACTCCAAAAATAGCGAGTACACTTGCAGAAAACAAATATCCCTATCCAACACGACAAGAATTTCAGGCAATGGTAACAAAAGATAAGAAGCAAGGTTTGGATGGTCATAACACTTGGAATGAAGAAGCACAGCTACTAAAAGAAAAAGTATTAAAAGAATACAAGGTGGATAGTCTGCATCAACTCCCTTTTAACTTTGACGGTTACCGCATGCAAAAAGGAGAAGAATATCAAGCTGCTATATATTCCAAACATTATAATAACCTTAAAGCCCAATATGAGAATCAAAACAAAACGTACAAAACTTTAGCTGCGATTTCACCTTTTTTACCAACACGATTTCTAAGCATGTCTATTGCGCAAACCGATTATGCTACACATTGGCATTTTTCGGATGCCGCAGAACAGTATAGAATTCAAACTCAAAAATTTTTGAATGACAATTTTGCACAAAATTCTGTATTTGGTGATTGGAAGTACAAAGCAGACAGCTCAACTTGGTCAGCTTTACCGCAGTTTAACTACACCCCACAAAGCCTATCAACTATAATAGATACCAATAAAAGCTATCTTATCATTTTAGGGCTTTGGGTACTGCTCTCTTTTAGTACGTTATACTTAACTATTAAACTTAAATAATCATGTTTAAATACAACTTCATATACGAATTCAAACGCCTTATTAGAAGCCAATGGATTCAAGTGCTTAGCATTTTACTTTTTGCCGTATTTAGCTTTGCAGTATTTAATGGACAACAAAAAACACAAAAACGTCTTGAAGAAATTTCTTCAGTTAAAGAGAAATTAAAAACCTCTGAAGCACAAATGCTCAGCGTATTAGACTCAATAGAACAAGGGTTCCAAGTTTCTGTATCTCGTTGGAGATTGCCAAGTAACCCAATGACTATAGGTAACAAACATCCACGTCTTGTAGAGATGCCACCGCATCAGTGGACCTTTATTTCTACAGGGCAAAGCGACATGTATAGCCATTATGTAAAACCTACAGTACAAGCTAATGATTTTGAGTTAAGTTTTACCGAAATGACCAGTCCTACGCAACTCTTATTTGGAAGTTTTGATTTGACCTTTGTTATTGTATATCTCTTGCCATTAATCATTATTGCATTTGGCTTTAATATTTTATCCTACGAAAGAGAGAGTGGTGCTTTAAAACTATTAGCATCCCAACCTGTCTCTTTAACATTTTGGGTCTTTCAAAAATTGGTCTTACGTTTCTTATGGTTATCTGTGATTGTAATACTCACATTGTACCTTATTTTCAGTGGCAATGGGATTAATATTTTTAAGGAGATGGCAACATTTTTTAGTCTAATAGGCGTAATTTGTGCGTATATGCTATTTTGGTTTGCCTTAGCATTTTTGGTGAACATTTTTGGAATGAATTCCGCAAAAAATGCATTAGTATTGATTGGCTTATGGATTTTATTTGTACTACTCGTTCCTACAGTAATTAATCAAGTTGGTAATACGCTATATCCTATGCCATCTAGAACAATTATGGTAAATAAAATGCGCTCGATTAAAGCGAATGCAACAAAAAAACAAGATGAAATATTAGATAATTATTTGAGAGACCATCCCGAGTTTGCGATTAATGACAGTACACAAAATCGAACATTTTGGCATCGATATATGGCGTCTCAAGCGCTTATAGATAAAGCACTAAAACCTGTTGTATCTAATTACAACAAGCAACTCCGAAAACAACAAAATTGGTTGGATAAACTCAAGTGGTTATCTCCGTCAATGCGCGTAAAAGCGGCATTAAATAACACCGCAGGTACTTCAACTACAGATTATGAGAATTTTAGAAATCAAGCCCTCGCGTTTTCGGAGCAATGGCGTAAGCATTTCATTCCATTTTTATATAATAACACTCCCTTTTCATCTAAGGATTATGAGCACATACCAACCTATCAATACCGTCAAAAAGCACATTCCAACATGGCTACAATTGGTATTCTATTTGCCATAGCACTACTTATGTTTGCAATAGGATTATTGGCTTCTAAAAATCTCAAATACAAAATGAATTTAACCATATCCTAAACCCTAACAATAACAACTTTTTTTATTGCAATACTATAATTGCATTAGTAACTGTAAACCACTCTATCTAGAGTGGTTTATGTGTTTAAATAAGACAGGTTAGTCTAAAAGACTATCTTATCAAATGGCATTATATCAAGATACACCTCGTATTCCAATGATTTTAAACCTAAAGCCTTTTAAATTTTTGAAAGTACAGTCTCCATAATCTTACGCGTGTAAGTATTCAGTTTATTATGGGTTGGCATCCATCCCAATAAAAACCGCGTAAAATCAACAGATGCTATGAGATACATTTCCCGCCATTCTTTCTCCAAAGCATTAATATCTATTTTTACATCTCGTCTAGACACAGCGGTTCTAAGGCACTCAAAATAATAATCCAAGACATCATTTTCATAATATGCACATGCGTCACCAGACAAACAACTACCAAGAAAATACGCCACATCTTTCATTCCGCATCCGCCACCAACATATTGAAAATCTACAGCAGCTACGCGTCTTCCATCTTCCGAAAAACAAAAATTAGCCAATTTAGCATCGCCATGCACAATAGTTTGAAACTGACATTGATTTAAGCATTTATCAATCTCATGTGCTTTTGACTTAAGCAAGTCATCTTCCATTTTTTCAAATTCTTCTGGTCGTGTCTCTAAATGCCAATACGTTCCTATCTCCCAAAGGCCTTCTGGCTTAGTATTAAGAAATCTAGCATGAAAATTTGCTAACCATTGCAAACAAACACCAACCTCTTCTATAGCTATTTGCTGTTTTACCAAAGGATACTCTACTTGCAAATCTTCCAATATAATCCACCTCTTATGTCCTTGCTCTAACGCGCCAATACATTTAGGAACTTTACATGTCATCCCACAAGATTTAGACCAATATTTATACCAATAGGTCTCTACATCATAAGAACGTAATTTTCTTTGATGCCCAATACTCGTATGCCACCCTCTGGGGTGGGTGTTAGAATGTTCTAATTGAATACATTTTACAACTACAGAAGTCATGTCACCATTATCAATTTGATATCGTGCAACATAACCATAACCACTCCACAATGACTGTATCTCCTCTATTAAAGTACATTGCTTAGCATTGGTAAGCCCTTTCAAATAATTTTCAAACTCAAAATCCATGACTACAAAGCTATCAAATTAAAACCCTTTATGACATCTTGTAACATTTTAATTAAAATAGAGACCTATCATATAAACTTGTAGTTCAAATAAGTCTTTTAAGACATCTAAATAATCTGTAACTTACAAGCGGAAATCACAACTTAATATATGTTGTAATTTCTATTTTAACAATTTTCATACTAATTCATTTTTTAACATTGGATACTATTTTTGACATAGCGTTTTCTCCAGTTAATTTAACCTTAAGTATACTGGTTATTTTATTAATTTTATATTGGATTTTTAACATGATTTCGGGTATTGATTTTGACCTGGACATCGATGTGGATATAGACGTGGATAGCGATATAAATGTTGATACTAGCTTAGAATCCGCTTCCTTTAACGATGTATTAAATGCCGAAATTAATAAAGAAGATTTCCGCACACCAAACACAAAAAAATCAATCTGGTGGCAACACCTGCTCATGTATTTCAACTTTGTAGGATTGCCATTTATGTTCACCTTTACCTGTTGGGTATTTTTCTGGTGGTTGAGTACCATAATTTCTACGACAATAACTGCATCATATAACACCAACTACGGTTATACCTTATTACTAGCAGGACTTTTACCATCATTGGTTTTAACCAAAATTTTCACAACACCATTTAAAGGCTTTTTTAAAAACTTAAATCCAGACGGCGACAAACCAGTTAATTTTATAGGTAGAAAAGGTACCATGCTTTCAAAAATATCTAAAGACAAAATGGGTTCTGCTGAAATTCTAGTAGATAATAATCCCATCTCTGTTTATGTTAAACCGAAAAATGGCATCACTTTGACCTACAAACAAGAAATTGTTATTACAAAACAATCCTCGGATAAAAATTTCTATTGGGTTATTTCGGCCGAAGACCCAAACGAGCGAATCGTTAATATCGAAGATATCAAATTTTAAATACAACACATTTTTAAATTACAAACCACAAAACCAAACAGTTAATATGGAAAACATCACACAATTTGTTGGAATAGGTATTGGACTTATTCTGTTTTTAATCGTTATTTACTTTGCAATCATTGCGCTATTCTACAAAAAAGTACCACAAGGAGAGGCTTTAGTAAGAACAGGATTTAAAGGCACCAAAGTTGCTACAGATAAAGGATTATACGTTGTACCTGTATTTCACAAAGTTGAAATCATGGACATTTCAGTAAAAAAAATACAAATTGAACGTATTGGAGAAAATGGACTGTTGTGTAAAGACAATATGCGTGCAGACATCAAAGTAGCTTTCTTTGTGCGCGTAAACAATGAAGTAGAATTCATCAAAAAAGTAGCACAAACAGTAGGTTGTGAAAGAGCCTCAGATATTTCAACTTTAGAAGAGCTTTTTGAAGCAAAATTCTCCGAAGCCTTAAAAACCGTTGGAAAAAAATTCCAGTTTGTAGAATTATATGAGGCGCGTCGCGAATTTCGTGATGAAATTGTAGATATTATAGGAACCGACCTTAATGGCTATACCTTAGAAGACTGTGCAATTGATTATTTAGAGCAAACCTCAGTACAGTTCCTTAAACCAGACAACATTTTAGATGCCGAAGGAATTAAAAAGATTACAGAGCTTACTGCTGAGCAAAACATGAAAGCTAACCTTATAAAACGTGATGAAGAAAAAGTAATACGCAAACAAGACGTTGAAGCTTTTGAAGCCATCTTGGAATTGGATAAACAATTAGCTGAAAAACAAGAGCAACAAAAACGTGAAATAGCAAATATTAAGGCACGCGAGGAAGCCGAAATCCTAAAAGTGTCTCAAGAAGAACGTTTAAAATCTGAATCTGCGCGTATTTCTACGGAAGAAAAAGTAAAAGTTGCAGAAGAAAACATGGAACGCCAAATCATTGTAGCAGCAAAAAACAAACAGCGTACAGATGCTGTTGAGACAGAGCGCGTAGAAAAAGACCGCATGCTAGAAGCTACAGAAAGAGAACGTATTGTAACCTTAGCACAAATTGAAAAGGAAAAAGTTGTTGAGGTAGAAAAGAAGAACATTCAAGATGTGATTCGCGACCGTGTAATGCTAGAAAAAGGCGTAGTTGAAGAGCAAGAAAACATGAAAGATATCGAGGCATTTAAAACTGCAGAACGCGAAAAGCAAGTAAAAATTACAATTGCAGAAGCCAATGCCCAAGAAGCACTGATTACAACTATTAAAGCAGCAGAAGCTGAAAAAGAAGCTGCCAAACAAAAAGCCGAGGAAATCAATATTGAAGCTGAAGCCAAAAAACAAGCAAGTGAAAAAGAAGCTGAAGCTAGAAAAACATTAGCAGAAGCGAAAGCTAAAGAAGAAGCAACCATAGGAATGTCTGAAGCCCAAGTGATGCACGCAAAGGCAGATGCCAATGAACGCCAAGGATTGGTAGAAGCTACAATTATTGAAGAAAAAGCTAAAGCAGAAGCTGCTGGTATCTTAGCCAAGGCACAAGCAATTAAAGAAGAGGGTGTTGCGCAAGCTGAAGTTATCAAAGAGCAAGCCTTAGCAGAAGCATCGGGTATTGAAGAAAAAGCAAATGCTATGAAAAAATTAGATGGTGTTGGAAAAGAACATGAAGAATTTAAGCTTCGCTTAAACAAAGAACTAGAAGTAGACTTGGCAGAAATCAATATCCAAAAAGATATTGCCGATGCACAAGCACAAGTGATTGGTGAAGCCTTAAAAGCTGCAAATATTGATATTGTTGGTGGAGAAACCATGTTCTTCAACCAAATCATTGGTCAAATTACTAAATCTAAAGGTATAGACCGATTAATTAATCATTCTGACACTATTACTGATGTCAAAGACGCTATCTTAGGTAGTGACGACGTGAAAGGAAACTTACTCGACAAAATCAAAGATTTTGCTCAAAAATATGGCATATCTTCTGAGGACATCAAAAATATAACTGTTGCCAACTTATTGGTTCACTTAAAATCTAAAACATCAGACTCTAGTGAGCTCAACTTATTTGAAAACCTTTCTAACTTAGCCAAAGGACTAGGTTTATCGAATAAAACAATAGGATAACATTGCTGCGCTTATATCTCCTGTAAGCGCGGCTTTTACAACTTAAGTTGTAGCGCAAAAAAAGTCTTATCATATAAACTTGGTATATGAATTTTAAAGTAGATATAATAAGCTTAACTGCATGACATCTTAATAGCAAATATAACCACTAGTTTTTGTTTTATACGTTTTAATCACACCTTAAGAATGGAACAATCCAACACCTCAAATACGACACTACTGGATGGTGGCACTTATGAAATTATTCTGAGCCGCTTAAACACACATAAAAGTGAACTTCTTTCCCGCTTAAACCAACTAAATGAAGCTCGAAAAACTGTTTTTGGTAATATAGAAATAAAACTCATTTCTAATAACCGCATCAATACAGAAAACAACTGTATTGCGAGAGATATTGTGAGTATTGGAGACCTTTGCTTGTTTGGTTATAATGTCCATTTTGGACTGCGAACAGAAATTACACTTGAAGATGTTTTTAGTATTTACACCTTTAATGACAATCATTTTACCACTGAACCGCTTGAGCTTTTAAATGACCCCGTTTTTATAAATGATTTTACCAATCTCTATAAATACTATAGAAATACGGTCTTTACAAAGTTTGCAGTTGTTGGAAATTACCTTCATATGGTATTTCAGCTGAGTGAAAGTGTTACCGATCTTAAAACCTTTAAATGGCTTATCAATGATGGCCAACTCAATTATATTGATAATCGCAGCGAACATGAATTCACATTTCCTAAGCAGCATGGTTTTCACTGGGAAACTCCAAGCAGAGATCATCATGTTTATGGAGAACACCCCCATATTTCAATATTAGATAAGGTTTTTGTAGAAACCATTGGCGGCGACTTAACAATTAAAATTGAAGATAACACCAATGATGGCAAAGGCATTTATAATGAGCCTGTAGAACATGCAGATCAAACCTTAGATGACGGACAGTACCGCTATGCAGATTTGGGTAACCTTATCGTTTTAGACATCAAACCTTTCCAAGAAGCGTCTCGTTTTTTTGTTTATAATCATAAAATTCAAGATGTAAAAAAAATTGACAGTATAGCAGATGCCTGTCAATTACTACCTGATGAACAAGGCATCGTGTTTGCTAATGGGTACTATTTACAATCCGGAGATTTTAAGTACTTTGACAATAACATTTCTAATGTCAAATATAAAAAGAAAGTAAGTTCTCCCAACGGAGAAGACTTCTTATATGTCTATTACGAAAGCATTAAGGGGCTCTATATCTTAATGGCTTATAACGTTATTGAGCAACAGGTAAAAACACCTATTATTTGTAACGGCTACACTATTCTTAGAGATGGAAAACTCTGTTATTTTAAAACAGAAGACGAGCAAACCAAGCATCATGTTATTCAGATTTGGCAAACCCCTTTTACAAAAGGTGAAGCAATACCATCTAAACATAGCGACACTTTATTATACAAAATTGGAAATAAAGATATCGTAAAAGCGATGGCAGAATGTCAAGCGCTCATCACCTTACTCAACAAAGAAGATAGCTACAATGGGTTGTACGATGATATTTCTAAAACATCTAACGATCTACTAAACAGCTATTATTGGATTACAGAACCTGATACTTTTTCACTCAACGTACCACTTACAGAAATTCATTCTGCCGCCAATTCGGCAATTGATGAATTTGAAAAAGTCGTACAACTTCGAAAAAATGCCGACCATAATACTAGAGAGATGCAAGCGAAAGCTAATCATCTTTTTGGTAAAATAAAAAGCAGTTCATTTAAGTCTATTGAAGACTTTGTCAATTGTTTATCAAAATTGCGCACCTTAAGAGGAGAAGTTATCGCACTCAATGACATGCGCTATATAGACACTGAAGCTATTACCGCCTATGAAGACCAAATTGCAAATCATCATGATACAATCTCAAAACGTTGTGTACAGTTCCTATTGGATGATAAAGCACTTATACCTTATCATAAGAGGGTTGCTGCAAAAGAAAACGCATTAAAAGACATTAAAAAAGTTGTTGAAACCAAGCGCTTAGAAAATGAGGTAAATCAAATTGCCAATGATCTAGAAATGCTCATTACTATTGTGTCAAATTTAGAAATTGAAGACGCGTCTCATGCTACAAAAATCATTGACAATATTGCTTTGATATTTGCAACGATTAATCAATTAAAAGCTGGAATAAAAAACCAGCTAAAATCTTTAGGTGCCAGAGAAGCTTCAGCTGAATTTACCGCACAACTCAAATTGGTAGATCAAAGTATCATCAACTATTTAGATATTGCTAATACTCCAGAAAAAACAGACGAATTTCTCAACAAAGTGGCTATTCAGCTTGAAGATTTGGAAGGCCGATTTGCAGATTTTGAAGACTTCATCACTATCATTATTGAAAAACGTGAAGAAATTTACAATGCTTTTGAAGCTAGAAAAAATGGACTCATTGAAGCTAGAAGCAAAAAAGCAATCAGCTTAGAATCCGCTGCCAATCGCATTCTTAAAGGAGTCGCTAAAAAAGCTATGCAATTCAAAACCACAGTAGAAATCAATGGGTATTTTGCCTCTGATTTGATGATAAATAAGCTACGAGATATTATTATTAACCTAAATGATTTAGAGGATGGCGGAAAGGCAGAAGCCATAGAAACCAAACTTAAAGTAGCTAAAGAAGATGCCATACGAAAACTTAAAGACACCCAAGATCTTTATGAAAATGGAGAAAGCGTTATTCGTCTTGGAAAACATAAATTTGGTGTTAATAAGCAAGTGTTAGATTTAACCATTGTTTACAAAAACAATACCCTAAAATACCATTTAACAGGAACCGATTTTTATCAAAGCATCGAAGATAGTAGGCTGCTATCCTCTCAAAAATATTGGGATCAAGAATTGGTGTCAGAAAACCAGACCATTTACAGGTCGGCTTACCTTGCGTATAAAATCTTTTGTAAGTCTTCTAAGGATTTAAACACTCTAAACACCGCAGATTTATTAGAACTAATAAAACAAGAAAGTAGTAAAAACTATTCTGAGGGCTATATTAAAGGGGTTCATGATGAAGACGCTGCACAGATTTTAAAGGTACTCGTAAATAAACATCGTGATTTAGATCGCCTTAAATATATGCCATTGGTTCGTGCTTTTGGACAATTCTTTTGGCGTGGTTTGAATACTGAACAGAGACAAAAATGGAACCAGAGGTTAAAATCTGCAGGAGAAGTACTTGCTACATTTCCAGAAAGTGTTGCATATAAAACAACCCTTACTGCTTTAAGCGAAGCGCTAAAGAATTCTACATTTTTTAGTATCCTATCCTCAAATTTTCATCAAAATGGGCAAACGCTTAACGATAGAACCGCTTTATATTTATTTGATGAACTACAAAATGACAACCATTTTTGCACTAGTAAAACTGCCCAAGAATTGTATGAGCAGTTTATTAAAACTTTAGAACAAAAAGAAGCCCTACTGACTTTTAACAAGGCTCTAAAAGTGACACTCAATGCGCAATCTATTACAACATCTGCATTAGAACTCATCACACAATGGGCGAGTTCATTTATTATATTACACGCCAATAATCGTAGAGATTACATTTATGAACTAGTAGCTTTAATTTTATTTAAAAATGAGATTAACTCTGATGTCATTCAAATTAGTCCAGATGCTACAATTGCGAACTTAAAAGGCACGCATAATAGTATTATAGATGGTAATTTTGAGTTTAATTATCATAAGTTCACACGACAACTTCAGGTATTTCAAGCGCAAGAAGTTCCTGCATTTAATGCATTTCGGGCAGCAAAACACCAACTCACAGAAGGCCTTAAAACACAATTAAAGCTAGAGGAGTTTACACCAAAAGTTTTGTCTTCATTTGTAAGAAACAAGCTTATTGACAAGGTGTATTTGCCATTGTTTGGAGACAATTTAGCAAAACAACTTGGAACTGTTGGAGCGCATAAACGTACCGACCGTATGGGTATGCTTTTATTAGTGTCTCCACCAGGTTATGGAAAAACGACCTTAATGGAATATCTGGCTAACCGTCTGGGCTTGATATTCATGAAAATAAATGGTCCTGCAATTGGTCACGAGGTCACTTCTGTAGACCCATCTACAGCAACGAATGCTGCTGCTAGAGAAGAGCTCAAAAAGTTAAATTTAGCATTTGAAATGGGAAACAATGTGATGCTATATTTGGACGATATTCAACATTGTAACTCAGAATTTTTACAAAAATTCATCTCGCTTGCCGATGGTACTCGAAAAATTGAGGGTGTGTATAATGGCAAACCCAAAACGTATGATTTTAGAAGTAAAAAATTCTGTGTAATAATGGCGGGTAACCCCTATACCGAACATGGCGATAAATTTCAAATACCTGACATGTTAGCCAATCGCGCAGATATTTATAACCTGGGAGATATCATTGGAGATACATCAGATTTATTCAAATTAAGCCTCATTGAAAATGCATTAACCTCTAATCCTATTTTACAACAATTAAGCAGTAAACATTTTGAGGATATCTATGCGCTAATTGACGCTGTAGAAACGGGCAACAGAGATGCACTTATGCTTAAAGGCAATCATACCAAGCAAGAAGTTGAAGACTACATGGCGGTTCTAGATAAAGTAATTCGCATACGCAATACGGTTTTAAAAGTCAACGAAACCTATATAAAATCCGCAGCAATGGATGACAATTATCGTACCGAACCCTCCTTTAAATTACAAGGTTCATATCGCGATATGAATAAACTTGTTGCTAAGGTTGTTCCAATTATGAATCCTAAAGAATTGCAGGCGCTTTTATTATCTCATTATGAAAATGAATCACAAACCTTAACTACTGCTGCAGAAGCCAATTTATTAAAATATAAAGCGCTTACACAAACTATTGACGCCACAGAACTAGAACGTTGGCAAGCAATAAAAACAACTTTTATAAAAAACAATAAGCTTAAAGGATTTGGTAATCAAAATGGCATGACACAAGTTTTAGCGCAAATGATGACATTTAGTGCGCATTTAGAAGGGATTCAAGATGTGCTGAAAAAAGGATTGGATAAAAATTCTTAATATACGCCTCGTTTTAATAGTATTTTTTATTTGAAATAACTTAAATAAATGCAATGTGATTTCCCCAACAGACAAGGTTGGGGGTTTTTACCTAAAACTTTCATAATTCATCATAAGCGTTTAATACCATTTCTTGTTTGATATTACTGTAATATTTTGTATATTGTAGAATGCCAAAAAAGATACAAATTTCAGTTTTAGAGAGCGAGAAAGAATTACGCTTATTATTAACAAAAACAACAACTGACCGAGTTCGTGGA
>JABSPM010000015.1 GCA_013215095.1 Flavobacteriaceae bacterium
TACGTTTGATTTCTGAACTTGATACTGATGATAGAGCTATTATCTTTAAAATGATTGATAAAATGCTTACTTCTAAAAAGTTTAAGGACTTCTTCAACAAAAATGTAGCTTCGCTTTAAAGCATAAAAAAACCACAACATTGCTGATGTGGTTAATTTTCTAGAATTTTAATAACACAAAATCAATTGGGATAATTTGATGCTCTTTTACCCATATTTTTTTCATTCATTAATTCTTGTAAGCGATATTTAACTAATTCAAGCATACTATATTCTTGAAAAGGTATTGGAACATAACCCATATAATGTTTCCTTGGTAATTTAGTCCGTTTACGAAGCCTTTTATCTTTGGCTCTCAACACAGCATTTAATAAAGGCTCATTATCTATTTTGTCTATAATGAGTTTTCGGATAGAAACAGATGAATGTAAAGCTGTTGAAATCTTATACCCACTTTTTCTATCAAAATCGTGTTCATAAAAAAAGTCAGGCAATACTTTACATCTATCACATTCAAAATTATTTAAAGAATCTGCATATTTTTGAACATAATTAAGCCCCCTTTTTAATTCTTCCAATTCAAACTCTTTCAATTCATATGTGTTCTGCGAAAAACAGATTGAGACAAATAGCCCAAAAAATAATATTAAAAAATTTTTCATAAGTTATTTAATTATTTCCCCAAAAAATGATGCTTTTTCTACCACTATTGTATTTGGAATTTCTTTTGCCTCCTAAATATCGATAGGAACGGTTATTAGCATCAGAGTGTCCTGGATCATTTCTATTGGATTCCGACAATCTATCTCTAACATCTTTACTTATAGAATTAAGTGCGCTATTTACATTAACATCTAATTTTGCTTTTTCATCCGCTTTAACATCATCTTCTGTAAGTTTGAAGGGGTTATCCGTTTTAATTCCTTCTAAAGCATTAGTTAAATTTGTTTCGTAATCAGAATAAATAGCATCTAAAATATCTTGCACTCCTCCGCTATACTTTTTCTCTCCTTCATGTGTATCTAATTTTACGCTAAAGTCTGTACTATTTAAAATACTTTCAGAAAACTGATCCCTATGCCCATCCTCGTGTGCAAAAGCTTCGCGACGTATACCTGGGTTTTTTTGAGTAAATCTATTATCCGAACCAGGTGCTAAAAATGGAGTAAAGTTTTGTTGTATGTAAAAAGTAGCATCAATTTCTTTAATTGTTTCATTATAAACCCAAAAAGTTGAAGCTAAATAAGTACGCCCAATGTCGTCATGATTCCTTACAGATTCAACATAACCATCTCTGGCAACTCCATCGTAAAGTCTTTCATTAGTTGTAACAATAATACTATCACCTGCTTTGTCTGCATATAAAATAGGATTATTAGCACCGTAGTGATAGGGTGATTTATCTAAATACTTTTGCGTGAATCTGTCAATAGTTATAAACCTACCCAAAGCTGCATCATAATTTCTATTTCCATAATCAAGCAAATCTAAACCAAGCTCTTCCTGTTTCTCTTTTCCATTGTAAGTATAATTCTGTGCTGGATTGGTTGATGTTACAACATTATTGTACCCTTTGTGTTTAAGCCCAAAAGGATAGTAGTTAACGCGTTTTTTTCAGCGGTTGCCCATTTTTGAGCGGTTACTTCTCCAAAAAAATTACAAAAAAGAACGTCCTCACTTCATTACCACCGTAAATATATGATTTTATGATTGATTCCGCGCTTCA
>JABSPM010000016.1 GCA_013215095.1 Flavobacteriaceae bacterium
TATTAATCAAAACATCCAAACGGCCCTCTTTAGACACCACTTCATTAATACAAGCGGCTATCGTTTCTATTTTTGTGACATCTAAAGCTATTAGAGGAAACTTTGAGTCTTTTATGCGCTGAGGATTTCTACTTGTGCCGTAAACAATGCATCCTTTGGACTGAAGAAACTCTCCTACCGCTTTACCTATTCCAGAAGAACCTCCTGTTATTAATACTACTTTAGACATAGTTTTATTATAAGATTATAAGGTGTAAAGTTATAAAGTTGGTCCTGAAATCAAAACATAAGAGAACTACATTTTGAATAAAATTTAGATGAAATAAAAAATCTTAATACGACCCAATATGCCTTATCAAGATTTATAGTAATTTTTAAAATAAAAAAAGGCAAGCTACCTACATCACACCGCTACGACCATTTACCTTTGCTGCGTTCCCGCCCTGGAGGATTCAACAGGAGCTGGTTGTGTAGGACTTGCCGGGTGCAAATATACGACCTTTTAATATTTTCACAATTATTTTTTCAAATGAATTTTAATAAATAAATTGCTTCAAAAATATTTAACACTCATGACTTATATTAAGTTTCTAATTTCCACGTTTTTAATCGTTTTATTTTTTGGTTGTGGACCAGAAAAAAATCATGATTTTTCTATTAAAACCAACACAAACAAGGGCAAAATAAGAAAAAATGAAGCCTTAACCCTCAGTATTAATAATCCAAAAGAATTAAATATTGAGTCTGTAAGCTATAAATTAAATGGAACTAAAGTTGAGTCCAACGCAGAACTTTCAAAGTATCAATTGGGAACATATATGCTAACGGCGGCAGTAACTTATGACGGCTTAACGACTACCATTTCTTCTCCAATTACAATCATTAACAATGTAGCACCAAAAATATATACTTACGAAATTATAAACACATATCCTCATGAAATCACCTCATATACTCAAGGTTTAGAGTTTCATAATGGTATTTTATATGAGAGCACTGGACAATATGGTGCATCCAAATTAAGAAAAGTAGATTACAAAACGGGAGCAGTACTTAAAAACATAAATCTAGATAAAGCCTATTTTGGAGAAGGTCTTACTATTATGAATCAAAATATCTACCAATTGACTTGGCAAAAAGGAATTGGATTTGTTTATAATCTTGATACTTTTGACAAGAAAAGTACCTTTAAATATAATCAAAGCAAGCAAGGTTGGGGCCTATGTAATGATGGTAAAGTAATTTACAAGACAGATGGTACCGAAAAAATATGGATTTTAAACCCTGAGACCTTAGCCGAAGAACGCTATATCGAAGCTTACACAAACAAGGGCAAAATGAATCAAATTAACGAATTGGAATGGGTTAATGGTAAAATTTACGCCAATCGTTATCAAAAAGATGGTGTAGCTATTATCAACCCAGATAATGGTGCAATTGAAGGGGTTATTGATTTTTCTCCATTAAAGAAAAAGGTAACACAACATAAAAAACTAGATGTTTTGAATGGGCTTGCATGGAATAATGAAACACAAACTTTGTTTGTTACAGGAAAGCATTGGGATAAATTATTTGAGGTTAAAATTATTGAAAAATAAGTTTAAACCTCTATTCAGAAAACTTCACAATTTAACTTCAATATTTTTAATAACATCGACAAAAAATTATATTCGAACAATGCTATAAAATGAAGTAAACCAAGGCATAAATACTGATTAATCGAATAGCTAACTGTTCCTAACGATCATAAAGACACCGCTCCCACCAAATAATATACATATGTCTCCTAATGGTAAGCCCCTTTTATTAAATTTTGTACACCAAGCTATTAGACGATCTTTTTGTAAAAACCCTATATTTACGCTATCAACACACATGGGATATACCACTACAAAACTGAATTTTGAAAGCAATAATAGGACATATAATACTTAACGTAAAAGATTTTAATGACTCTGAATTTTTTTTATGACAAACTCATGACCAAATTAGGATTTAAAATTGACCATATTGACCAAGGCGATTTTGGCAAAATGAAATCCTATAAACAAGCCGAGCACAATCTTTGGATAAGGTTTGACAAACATAAAGAAAGTAAACCATTTGTTAGAGATATCTGACTTGACCATTTAGCGTTTGAATTGAAATCTGAAACTGAGGTTGACAACGTATATGAACTGATTAAAAGCCTGAATGCTACTATAACTCGTGAACCAAAGTATTATCCAAAATACACGGACACCTATTATGCATTTTATTTCAGAGACCCCAATGGAATACCTTTGGAAATCTATAAAGAATGAATTAAATTTAATGAATTACACCATTCCCCCCCCAAAAAAATGAGAATATTATATTGCGATTGTGTATTTGATAATAAAATAATCGAACCTGATTATGAAGAAGAAAAAGTATCTGCTATTAACCTTGGCTTTAACTATAGTTTAATCAGTTTTGAGGAATTAACAGATGGAAATGTTGCTATAGCTTTAAGGCTCGTGAAAGACGCTTAACATAAAGAGTATGGCATATACCGAGGATGGATGCTTAATCCAACACAATATCAAAACCTTTATGATGGACTTTTAAAAAAGAATATTGAATTAATCAATTCTCCAGCGTCATATAAGCATTGTCATTACTTGCCTGAATCCTACCATAAAATCCAATCCAAAACTCCAAAATCAAACTGGACAAAGGAAATAGACCATGATGCTATATGCAAATTAACTAGAGAATTTGGAGAACGTTCAATAATCGTAAAAGACTTTGTGAAATCTGAAAAGCATAAATGGAATGAAGCTTGTTTTATTCCAAACGCTTCTGATTCTGATAAAGTAGCAAAAATTGTAAACAAATTTATAGAATTAAGAGGTAACTCATTAAATGAAGGATTAGTGTTTAGACAATTTGAAGCGCTTGAGCAGCTAACCGTACACTCAAAAAGTGGAATGCCTTTGACCAAGGAATTTAGAATCTTCTTTGCCTATAAGAAAATAGTAAAGGTTTTTTATTATTGGGACGAAGGTGACTATGGAGAAACGAAACCCGAACTTGATCACTTTGTTGAAATTGCTAAAACTATTGACAGCGATTTCTTTACAATGGATATCGCTAAAAAGAAAAATGGAGATTGGATTATAATGGAACTTGGAGACGGACAAGTCGCTGGGTTGCCTGATAATGCGGATAGACATGAATTTTATTACAAGCTAAAACAGAGTATACCAAAATCAAGTAGTTAAGGCATCTGAAACCACAGTGCCCGCACCACCTAGTATGCATATAATTCCTAATGCTAAGTCCCCCTTATTAGATTTAGTATACCTAGCACTTCGGAACGAAATACCTAGGCAATATTTGTGTAAAAACACTATTTCATTATTCGACACACATACAATAAGTTTAATGCATTTCTAGTTTTAAATCATTTAGAAAATCCTAGACCAAAGCCATTTCAAAAATAAGCTTTAATAAAGCTTCAAAATTAAACACTTCTTTAAGCACCCTCAAAGAAGTCATATCTATTAGCAACTTTAATACTCAAAAAAAGTAACGACATAATAAAAAACCAGATCAATATAGACTACAAAACAATTTCAGAAGTAATATAAATTCTGCTGTTAAATTACACATTAGGAAAATGATGATTTTTTGTGTTAGATAAAAAAGAAAAATCATCATTTTAATTTATTAATTTAGAAGTAGAGATGGTATGACAAAGGACAATTAATTTTATAGCCCATATAATAAACAATTAATTTAAATGTTCTATTTTTACACGAAATCGAATAAGATAAATGAAACGCATACTGTACTTTACCTTAAGCCTAATTATTTTAATCTGTTGGAGCTCTTGTCGCAAAGATTTTAACTTCTCCCCGAGTTCTGGAAATCTCAGATTTTCTAAAGACACGGTTTATTTGGATACCGTTTTTACCAATATAGGCTCTAGCACTTATAATCTAAAAGTATATAACCAATCTAATGAAGACATTGTTATTCCAAGCATTAGATTTACTAAAGGCTATGATTCTTATTATCGCATGACCATTGATGGCATGACAGGCATTAGTAATGGTACAAATGAATCCTTTGGTAAGGTTTTTGAAAATGTTGAGATGCTTGCCAAAGACAGCATGTATATCTTTATTGAAACAACAATAGATATTGAAGAACTGACCTCAGATGACAATCAATTTTTACAAACAGACGCTATAGAATTTGATGCGGGTTCCAATCTTCAAAAAGTAGATTTAATTACATTGGTTAAAGATGCTGTTTTTATTTACCCACAAAAATATACGGATGACCAAACAGGAGAAACTATAACAGAAACGCTTACCTTCGATATTGATGGTGATGGTGTTGCTGACGAAACCACCCTTCAAGGCCGATTTCTAGAAGACAACGAACTGAACTTCACCAATGAAAAACCCTATGTAATTTATGGGTATGCGGCTGTAAATGATGGAAAAACTTTAACTATTGACCCAGGTGCACGTGTACATTTTCATGCCGATTCTGGACTATTGGTTACCGAAGGAGGATCGCTACAAGTTAATGGAACACCAAGTACTGATGCTGAACTTATGGAAGGAGAAGTAATTTTTGAAGGCGATCGTTTAGAGCCTCTTTTCCAAGATAACCCTGGGCAATGGCAAGCCATTTGGCTATTAACAGGAAGTACCAATAATACAATTAATCATGCCACTATAAAAAATGCCACCGCCGCATTGGTTGTAGATGGAAATATGAACGATACAGAAAAGTTACGCATTACCAATTCGCAAATTTATAATTCTAGTCATTATGGGATATTGGGTAGAGCAACTTCAATCAATGCAGAAAACATCGTTATTAATAACTCGGGACAAATCTCATTTGCTGGAACTTACGGAGGAAATTACAACCTCGTACATTCCACTATTGTAAATTACTGGAATACAAGTTTTAGACAATACCCTTCTGTTCTATTAAATAATTTTTTTGTAGATACAGATAATAATACATTTACAAACGCATTAGAATCTGCAAATTTTACCAACTGTATCATATATGGTAATGATAATTTAGAGTTCCTTTTAGATGATGACAGTAATGATCAATTTAATTTTAAATTCACCAATTGCTTAGTGCGATTCAATAATAGCGGTAGTAACCTTACGGGGGAAAATTATGATTTTAATGATACAAATATTTACGAGCAAGTTATATTTAATGAAGACCCACAATTTTTGGATCCTTTTGCTAATAAATTACAAATACCTGATAATTCCCCTGCTGATGGGCAAGGTATCGTATTTGGAGATTTGAATTCAGATATTCTCAACACACCTAGAAGTGGAACACCAGATATCGGCGCTTACGAAAGTATAGTCTTTGATGATGATGAAGATTAATGGTTGGTACTAATAATTCGTATTTTTATTTACAACTTACAATGTCGCTTGTTCCTTAGCAATGACGAAGCTAAAAACCCTTTCTGCTTCTGCGATTAGACAAGATAAAAACTTAATTTAGCTTGATCTATGACCACATCTATTTCACTTAGGAACATCACGCCCTCGCGTTCGAGACTTAGATCCCTAGGAAATATCACCATAAAACAGCTATATTTACCATTCGAGATTAAATTGGCTATAAACTATTGTATGTTATCGCTACTTCTAAAATCCTCACGAATATTCAATTTAGTAACCTGAGTTCGATTAATATTTAGACAGATTTTACTAGTAAAAAAGATAGATTTTTAGTAAATTAAGGTGTTGAAATTCAATTTATTAATCTAAAAATCTATCCGTGATAATCTATTCCAAAGTTACTGAAATTTTCTGTTTAGTTGATGAGTTTTGTAAAGAATATGACCAAATCGTTGATAAAATGCTTTTGGGTACCCCATCAAAACGACCTTCAAAAATGTCAAAAAGCGAAGTAATTACACGTTGCATTCTATTTCAATTAAGCGGTTTTAGAACCTTTAAACATTTCTATATTTTCTATGTTCAAAACATATGAAAGATGATTTTCCAACAACAGTTTCTTACAATAGATTTACAGAATTAATAGGTCAAAATTTAATGGCAATGCGTTTGTTTTTAAAGACTTGCTGCTTAGGA
>JABSPM010000017.1 GCA_013215095.1 Flavobacteriaceae bacterium
TAGATGTTGCCAGCACTCAACGCTGTATTAAGATTCTGAAAATCAACACTATAATTAAGCTTTCCATCATTGTTCGTAAATACACCCTCAAAATATTGTGACCCAACAGTAGTAACCGTATTTGCTGTGGTTGTTGCAGCTAACCCTATACCACAATTCAATTCGGTGGTATCAAGAACTCCGTCGTTATCATCATCGATATCTACATCATCATTTACACCATCACCATCTGTATCTTGCGAAGTCGAGTTGTATTCATAAACTCTTACAGGTTGTAAAATTTCATCGACTTCCAACTCCCAATCTCCAGATTTACCCATGATATCTTCAATAGATGAAAACCAACCCCTAAAAGGGCTCCAATTTAGACGAGATCCTATAGCCAAATTCAATTGTGAAACATCCTCAACTAAATTAAAAGGACTTAAATGATTTTCTAAATTTGATATCTCATTTCCTTGAACGGTTGTTATCCCAGAGAACAAATCACTAGTTTCCATGTGCGACACCTTTAAAACAGTTGAGTCATCAGGATATAATCCTATACCCACTTCACTATACAGCGCTTGTGCACTTAACACTAAGAGACAAACTATACATATTATTTTTTTCATTTTTATATGTTTTATTATAATAATCAATTTGAATACTTCCCAATAATTGAGAATCCTAATCGTTTACATGGCATCTAAAAGCTAGGTTATTCTAAAATTCAAACGCCAGTTTATATACCCTAACCTGAATATTTCTTCATAAAAAAAACAAATATACTGTATTTTATCGATATTATCTGTATTTTATCGAAAAAAAAGCACTTTACTTACAGAATTTTATTATATTTCGTCTAAGTTTATCTATACATAAGCGCTTGGTGTTGCAAAAATTGCTTCGGTAAAAGGTATTTGATATTATCACAAATAGATTTGATAGAACTCTAGTATTAGCGATTTAAATGGATCTATGCGGCTTAAAACACTCTTAGCTTTAGGGTATACTCTCAATCTATATTTGCATGTCTCTGGCACCAATGCGACGTCCAAAACCTTATCCTTTTTTCAAGACATATAAACCATACTATAAAAATTTCTATAGTACTTTCATATGATTGTGTCGATACCCTTTAGAGAACACACTTTATAGCAATTCGTTGAGAACACCAATGCGCCCTGTAGTCTAATAATAACTGGTATCATAAATAAATACAATAGATTGACTATACTAAAAGAACTATATTCCAAATCACAACCTATTGAACTCCCTAGAGGGCAGTGGTATATCAAAACATTATAAAAGCTTTTATATATGAGAATCAGAAACTAAATAAGAAGATAAACTGATCTTCCTTATACTCTAGCTTTCCTGTTAGTACTTATACAATTTTCGTATTATTTTGGATGTATCATAGTGGCTAAAAAATGAGGAATGACATTATAAATTGTATACAATTTATAAATTTAGGTCAATGGTTTCGCCATTAATACCTTCTCTAATCCTAAATTACTCAATTAAAATGGGTCACACGTAAAAGTTGGGGATTAGTATTATTTTAGCTTAAAAAAGTTGAAAGAATTTCTATCCCTATTAACCTGAGTTCGATTAATATTTAGATAGATTTTACTAGTAAAAAAGATAGATTTTTAGTAAATTAAGGTGTTGAAATTCAATTTTTTAATCTAAAAATATATCCGTGATAATCTATTCCAAAGTTACTGAAATTTTCTGTTTAGTTGATGAGTTTTGTAAAGAATATGACCAAATCGTTGATAAAATACTTTTGGGTACCCCATCAAAACGACCTTCAAAAATGTCAAAAAGCGAAGTAATTACACGTTGCATTCTATTTCAATTAAGCGGTTTTAGGATCTTTAAACATTTCTATATTTTCTATGTTCAAAACATATGAAAGATGATTTTCCAACAACAGTTTCTTACAATAGATTTACAGAATTAATAGGTCAAAATTTAATGGCAATGCGTTTGTTTTTAAAGACTTGCTGCTTAGGA
>JABSPM010000018.1 GCA_013215095.1 Flavobacteriaceae bacterium
ACTACAAGACCCTATAATGCTTAAAAGATTAAATGATATTAACCAACTTCCACAAAGAGAACGTGATGCTCTATTGCTTACCATAGACGCTTTCTTACGTGATTATAACGCCAAAAAAGCTTACTCCTAAAAAACAACAAATCCACAACATTGCTGCTGTGGATCTCCTAATTTTTAAAATTTAATTTCTAATTGCTTACTCATAACCGCCACTAGTTATAAACTAGCGGGAGCGGGGGGAACTTTTAAATGTTTCTCTCGATTGGCTTGTTGGGCATACCGATTTGGAACTCGATAAAAAAATGATTGAGCGCATACAGGAAGTTACCAAGATGAAGCCAAAAGACAAGGAACACGTTTTTGCTATGCTCGATGCTTTTATAAAGCAAACCAAACTCCAAAACGTATTGCAATAAAAAACCACTCCGAAGAGTGGTTTTATAATTTAATTCAAAATTATTTGGGTTTTTGTTAACTTGTTACAATTTTTAAAGCAGGAAAAACCTTTTTTCTTTCTTTTCTTTTTACTCCATTCAAAGTAATCATAAAGACAGTAAATATCTATTTCATCAACTTCTTCACCTGATATTCCATTAAAA
Source organism: Flavobacteriaceae bacterium (assembly GCA_013215095.1). Classification (GTDB taxonomy): domain Bacteria; phylum Bacteroidota; class Bacteroidia; order Flavobacteriales; family Flavobacteriaceae; genus DT-34. The sequence continues at coordinate 600 of JABSPM010000018.1, forward strand.
ACTCCTTTCTCTCTTAATTTTAAATCATTAAAAAAATCGTCTATATCTATTGTATCAAATCCTCCTAGTTTATAAAATCTAGAGTCCAAAATACTAAACGCTAAATAATAACTACAATCTCGATTCAATGTCGATATACTTTGGTTCAATTTTCTATATTGCTGTGAAAAATCAACTTTAACAAATACAAAATTTTCATAAAAGGTCTTTAAAAAAACTGCTTTTTGGTTCTCAATATCTTCTATTATTTGTTTTTCATCTCCTATTCCATATTCACTTACTGTAAAAAGTTTAGACTTGAATAATATTGCTGTAGAATCTTTAGAACTTAAATTTTGAGCATTTGTTGTAAAAATTATTGTTGTGATAAATAACAAGGTGATTAACTTCTTCATTTTAAAGGTCTTTTTTTGTTTCCCATTCTTCTGCTCTTTTTCCGCTTTTATCATCTTTTCTATGCCCCGCTTTAAAGTTTTTCAAGTTTTCTAAATAATACCTATGATACGCTTGTGTATTTTGAATTGTATAGTTTGCGTGACCCATCTCGTGTTTAACTGCTTCTAAGGTAGTTGGTACTGTACCTCTATATGATTTTTCCATTACTGGGTCTATCTGTATTCCTAATGTATTTATTCCAAATTCAGGCGTAGAAACTCTTACTTCTGTATTATCAGGGTCTTCTGTATAAGAGAATGCATTTTGTCCATTATTATCAGATAATGATTCTGTAGACATCATAATATCAACTTCTTCTCCAAACTCGTTTTGAATATTATCCATAGCAGCAAACATTTTTGGAGCATTCTTTTTAAACTCATCTATTTTAGCTTGAGTTTCTTTAGCTCTAGCTGTATATTTTTTTACTGCTCTTTCAGATTTATTTACATTCCTTTTTGCTTGTTTATACCTCTTGTATTGTGCTTTATTTTTAAAATCACCCTTCTCCGTACCATATTTAGATTCTGCACTAGCTACAACATTTTGGTTTCTTTTTAATTCTTGCTCAGCTTTTTGTTTTCTTTCTTCGTCTGCATTACGAATTTTTCTACCATCTGGGTCGATAAAAAATAAAGGATTATTTAAGCCATAAACATAAGGTGAAACAGAAGAATAATCTTCAGCCAATGGGTCAATGTTCATCCATCTACCTAAACTTGCATCATAGTTTCTCCATCCAAAATCTAACCAATTTAAGCCTAGTTCATTTTGTTCTTCTTTACCGTTATAGGTATATGGGTGTTCCCTACCATTTATAACATTATTGTAACCCTTGTGCTGTAAGCCGAAAGGATATAACTTTACGCGTTTTTTTCAGCGGTTGCCCATTTTTGAGCGGTTACTTCTCCAAAAAAATTACAAAAAAGAACGTCCTCACTTCATTACCACCGTAAATATATGATTTTATGATTGATTCCGCGCTTCAAAA
>JABSPM010000019.1 GCA_013215095.1 Flavobacteriaceae bacterium
ACTACAAGACCCTATAATGCTTAAAAGATTAAATGATATTAACCAACTTCCACAAAGAGAACGTGATGCTCTATTGCTTACCATAGACGCTTTCTTACGTGATTATAACGCCAAAAAAGCTTACTCCTAAAAAACAACAAACCCACAACATTGCCGCTGTGGCTTTATCTATTTTTAAAATTTAATTTCTAATTGCTTACTCATAACCGCCACTAGTTATAAACTAGCGGGAGCGGGGGTATCAGCTGCTGCTGGGGCTTTTGATGGACTAGAGAAATTTATTCAATAAACTAAATCCAAAAAAAGCTATAACTGTTAAGCAAAAGTATATTAATAACCATCTGCCATTCTTAAACTTGTAATTAGTTAAAATGTATTCATACTTATTTTTATAAAAAACACAAAAATAAGTAATAACAATACTAGGTATGAATAACAATATTAACGCCCAAAAGAAATTTATCAGCAATTCACTAGAAAAATATATTTCTAATTGCTCTTTTAATTGAGATGTTATTTCATATCCAGTAAAAAATAGAATAGCGCTTAATAAAGCCAAAATATTCAGTGAAAGAAAAATCGACATATATGTAAAAGTGAATGCTTTCCAATGACTTTCTCCTCCATTTTTCAACCTTTCATAGTTAATAGCATCTGCCCATAAAGAATAATATATTTTTCTCATTAAATTAATCATTTGCTTCGTCAACTAAATCATAAATAAAACGTCCTGCAAAATAGATGCCTGCCCCTGCACCAATAGCCCAACCCACAGGATTACTTGCCAAAAATACTGCAGCTCCTAGAGAAGCAACACCAACACCTGCATCGACATAATCAATTGTGGTTGCTGTACCGTTATATATTTTATAACCCGAATAACCAACACCTGCTACTGTTGCAACAGGACCTAACACTTTTGCTCCTTTTAAAAGCTTCGTTCCATATTTGCCCAATCCGTTGCCTGGTATTCCTAAACCAGCGTGACCTTTGGGGCCTAAAACAACATTTCTTCTCCAAGCTTGCTGTCTAGGAGTCAAATTCTGAAAACCCCAAATAGAGCTATTCGATTTAAAAGCACTTGCTACTTTATAAGTTGCAAAACCTGAAAAACCACTACTTACATTACCAGCTGCACTTATACCCAAGCCAACTAAATCTACATCATCATCATCATTATACCATTTTGTTTTATAAATATTTTGTTCTATTTGATTTGCAGCATTTTGATAACTCTGTTGATTTCCTAAAATAACTGTTACTTCTGGCAAAGCAGTCGAACTACCAGGCGAAGCATTAAATGCTGTGTCATTACTTGTATAACCAACATAACCACCATCATCTGTGGAAAAACCAGAATGCCCGTCGTTTTCCCAAGTTGTAAGACCTGAACCACTTCTTTCGAACATATCCATTAGTACACTTTCCTCAATCAATCCTGTTGGGTCTGCCCAAAGAATAGGATTGTTAAAACCAAAACGATATGGCGTAATTGAAGGCATCAGTGCAGCAAACCTATCAATACCATTAAATCTACCTATAGCTGGATCATATTGCCTAAATGTCATCTCTTGCACATTTAAACTCAATGATTCATCAAATGGTTGTCCATTAAAAGTATGCTTCTGTGCTGGATTCGTTGAAGTAACCACATTATTATACCCTTTATGTTTAAGTCCAAAAGGATAGTAGTTAACGCGTTTTTTTCAGCGGTTGCCCATTTTTGAGCGGTTACTTCTCCAAAAAAATTACAAAAAAGAACGTCCTCACTTCATTACCACCGTAAATATATGATTTTATGATTGATTCCGCGCTTCA
>JABSPM010000002.1 GCA_013215095.1 Flavobacteriaceae bacterium
TGTTTTGATTCCCTAGAAAAGGTCAAAGATTGGCTACATGAATTTGTGAAAAACATGGATGAAAATCTAATTAAATCAATAACTAGCAATTATCATTATATAAACGCTTTTATGCGAAATAATTAAATTCAAATCGTATTATAGCTGGTGTATGACTCCCATCCAAGTCCCTTTACAGGAAGATTATTCAACTTAAAAAAATTAATTAGATATTTGGGCTAAACTAGGATATCAGCTACCAACTCATAATGAGCAAGGTTTCTATAAGACCAACGGCTATATCGAAAAACACTTAATTCCGTTTATAGCGTTTTATAACCAAAGTATTTATAGACTAGAACTATCTCCAAATTTTTCAAGGTGTTTTAAAGGACAACTTTCTAAACTACATATTGGTTTTCGTCATCAAGTAGAATTAAATTCATCCAATACTAATCATTATAGTAATTTGCAATTAATAAATGAATTTTAGCACTGCTAATTTCTATGTGCATCTCAAAAAACCACCAACCTCCTAAAATCAAATAACTTTTAGAATCGCATTACATTATCTGCATTAAAATATAAACTCCAATAGAAGTATTAGAGCTTATATTTTAATAGTATTTCATCGGAATACTTATAACAACACCTATAACCTTAACTTCGTTTATAGCGCATAAAATTAAGGGTAGTCTTCCGTGCACCATATTCAAATGAGATATTTCCCAAAGTTATTCATTCTAAATTAAGTTATTTTAAAACTTCAATAAGTTGCTCTAGTTTCAGGAGTTCTTGAGATCCAGTATCCATCGTTTTTAAAGCATAAACGTCAGAGTTAACCTCTTCTTCTCCTATTAAAACTACGTATGGTATTTCTCTTTTATTAGCGTAGTTCATTTGCTTTTTCATTTTAGATTGGTCGGCATATAATTCTGCACTAATGCCATGAGCACGCAATTCTTGAATAGCCTTCATGCTATACAATACGTCTTCTGTCCTCTGATTGACAAACAACACTTTGGTCCTAGACTTCACTGTAACAGGAAACAAATTAAGGGCTTCCAATACCAAGTAAATTCTGTCCAAGCCAAAACTAATACCCATACCACTCACATCTTTTAATCCAAAAATACCCGTCAAATCATCATAACGACCTCCTCCTCCAATGGATCCCATTTGCACACCTTGAGGTGCTGTAACTTCAAAAATAGCTCCAGTATAATAGTTCAGACCTCTTGCTAAAGTAACATCTAGCTCTAATGTGGCGGTCTGCAATCCTAATGCAGAAATGGCTTGATCTATAAATTCTAATTCTTCTATGCCTCTCTTCCCGTCTTCAGAGCTTGCTAAAATACCTTTTAGGGTTTCAATTTGAGAATCAAAGTGCCCTTCTAAACCAAACAAAGGTTGTAAAGCTGCAATACCTTCTTGAGGTATTCCCTTAGATAACATTTCTGCTTTTACCTTCTCTTCTCCTATCTTGTCTAACTTATCTAAAGCTACAGTAAAATCAATAAGTTTATCACCTGCGCCTATAACCTCAGCAATCCCCGATAATATCTTTCTATTATTAATTTTAATCGTAACCCCTTTTAAATTTAAATCTGTAAAAACCGCATCATACAATTTCACAAATTCAACTTCTTGCCATAACGATTTGGAGCCTACGACATCGGCATCACATTGATAAAATTCTTGAAAACGTCCCTTTTGCGGTCGATCTGCTCGCCAAACTGGCTGAATCTGATAACGCTTAAACGGAAAAGCAATTTCATTCTGATGCTGCACCACATAACGTGCAAATGGTACAGTTAAGTCATAGCGTAAGGCTTTTTCGGATAGGGAATTTGAAAATCTTGGTAAATTGCCCGTTTCCAAAGCTTTTAAATCTGCCTTTTTAACCTTTTCTCCAGAGTTCAATATTTTAAATATTAAGCGATCCCCTTCTTCCCCGTATTTACCAAGTAAGGTTTCTGAAAGCTCAAAACTTGGTGTTTCTATAGGTTGAAATCCGAAGTTTTCAAAATTTGACTTTATCGTATCAAATATATAATTTCGCTTAGCCACTTGCTCTGGCGAAAAATCTCTTGTTCCCTTAGGAATTCTTGGTTTCTGTGCCATAATTTATCCTGTGAATACAGGTACCTTTTATTCTATTATACGCGATGTAAAACTAAAAAATTATTCTTTAAAAATATTTAAATTAGGACGACTTATTACAAGTTATAAATAGGGTTTTGTAATACTCTTCAAAACGCACTAAAAATGCCCCTTAAAAACAGCATCAAATTTAATATTTGTTATTGATTTGCTATCCAACTAACTTCTCAAAATACTTAAATAATTCCCCTTTGGTAATAAAAGCACCTTGCTGGATTAAAGCAAACTTATCTAATTGCTTATCTTCCGAATACTCTTTTTTAGCCTGAAATAACTCAACCGAGTCATCCATCAAATGTTCTCTTAACCAAGAAAACCCTTCTCTTGTACTTAAATCTATATCATCTCTGGTTAGTTTTAACCCTACCAACTCAATCTGATTTTCAGCCAAATGAAACAAATACATATGCTGTGGAGAAATATTTTCCAAATACTTTGCTTGCGTAAGCACACCTTCCCAAACCAAATCACTAAAGACATCCAATTCTTGCTCTGCTACTTCGGGTTTATGTGCTTTTATCTCTTGCCACTCGTCGGCTGTAATAGACTGTGTTGCTAAGAAGTTAATAAATTCTTGATGCAGTTCTTCAAACTGCTCTTTTGATAATCTTGTATACTTCATAATAAAAAATGCGCTCCCTAATTGTTTAAGGAGCGCAAATTTAATCATATATATTCGATTTTCTTAGAAAATATAACGCAATCCAAACTGCGCTTGCCAACGCGAATCTAAACTCGAATCATATCCAAATGTTGTATTTAACTCTGGATTAAATGTATAAGTAGGCGCACCATTCTCATCCAAAATTAATGCGCCTGCTTCATCAGTTAATAATCCTATTGCTTGCACATTATTCGGTTGCTGCGTGAGCCCCCAATTTGAGCTAATTAAATTCCCTACATTTAACACATCTATACTAAATTGAATCATATTGGTTTTGTTTGGAGCTACTTTAAAATTGAAATCTTGCAATAATTTAATATCCCAACGTCCTCTCCAAGGTGCCATTGCTCCATAGCGCTCAGCGTACTCACCTCTGCGTTCACTTAGATAATCATCTTGTTGAATATAAGCTTCTAAAGCTTCTGCTTGCCCTGTACCAGAGAACGTCATTTCGTTAATTTCACTAGATGTAGGAATATAAATTAAGTCATTATATACCGAGCCATCTCCATTAATATCTCCGCCGTAAGTATAACTAAAACGTCCCCCTTTACCATATTCAAAAAATCCAGAAATGGTCGTCGCAAACTTATCCTTTCCATAGGTCCATTTTTTACTTGCCACACCTACAAATCGATGTGTATCACCGTATTTAGAAAAGCCCAACTGGTCATTATTAACATTGCCCAAAGCAGGATTAAAAGCAAAAGCATCTCCAGTAATTTCGGCTTCAATAGAATTGACATCCTTAGAATTTAAGTAACTATAAGCTAAGCTTGTATACAAACCGTTTTTAAATGTTTTCTGAGCTTTAAGCGCAACATTCCAAATACGACCTTTATCAGAATTAGTAAACACATAGGCATTATTAATAATGTCATCATCTGTATAAATTGGTCTATTATCTACACCATTCAATTGTCCTGACGGTGGTTGTAATCCCCAGTTTTGAACATGCGCACCATTGATATCTTTAGTATAAGATACATCAGCAGTTAAAGTCAATCCATTTTCAAAACGCTTATCAGCACCTAGATTTGTTCGCCATACTTGCGGAAACTTATAATCTGGATCTACCATTTGATAGAAAAACTCATTGGGGTTACCTATTTGATTACCTAACCATACAAATGGGAAACGTCCAGTAAATAGTCCAGATCCTCCACGAATTTGTACAGTATCATCTCCCTTAACATCATAATTAAATCCTAGTCTTGGAGAAACTAACCAATCGCTATTAGGCATTTGCGTATTATCTAAAAATACTGTTTCTCCTGTATTTGGGTTGTAATACGGAATATCTGGCGAATAACAGCATGCATTATCTATAACATCCTGTGCTTTCTCTGCCGAGTCAAAGAACAAGGGCTTGTCAAATCGCAATCCATAAGTTAACTTGAACTTCTCACTTAAATTCCATTCATCTTGCATATAAAAAGAAAGCTGTCCTACATTAGTTTCTGCTAATGCCCATCCTCCCGGGTTCCCTTGTCCTGCAGCATTCAAATTATTATGAGCAGCAATAGCATTATCAAACATAGGTTGTAAAAAATTTTCAATAGTTCCATTATCTACCATGCTTTGAAAATCTTCCATTGTTGTTGTTGGAAAAAATACACCTTGTGCTCCATATACACCTAAATTAAAAGAATTGTCGAATTCAAATTTTTCAAAAGCGAAACCAATAGTATAGGTATGGTCACCTTTATAAAAATTTAAATTATTTGTAATCTGCAGTACTTTTTGATCTAATTTATTATGAATAGAAAAAGGTTCGTGACCAGCAATAATATAATTAGACCCATCTTTGGTGATGGTAATTGTAGGTGCTGGCGTTGATAATGGATTTCTAAAATCATCAAAATGCGTATATCCAATTTGAAGTTTATTGGAAGTCTCATAAGACAAGGTAGAGTTTAACTCAAGTTGCACAGATTTTAAATTGTTATTTATTTCATAACCTGTATTTTCAAATTGTAATGTTGCTGCACTAGGTCCTCTGAATCCTAAAGCTGTCGGGTGCGCAGGCTTCTCTTTAGACGCGTTCAACCAGTTATAAATGATTGCCAAACGGTTATTATCATTAATATTCCAATCTAATTTGATGATACCTTTTGTTGATTCTGAATTATAAGTAAAGCCTTCGTATGCTCCTGGATTATACCCAACTCCTCCAATTCTGCCACCAGGATTATTTGGATCTGGCACACCATATAGCGCTTCATATACAGTTTGCATATCGGCTGCTAAAACTCTAGACTCATTTATAGCTCCTGTTCCTCTATTAGGCGACCAAGACGACCCAAGGTCTACTCTATCATCTTTTTCAAAATTAGCGAAGAAGAACAATTTATTTTTCACAATTGGTCCTCCTATGCTAACCCCAACTTGATTTTGGTCCAATTTGGGTACAAAGATGTTATCGCCTTTTACTTTATTTCCAGTAAAATCTTCATTTCTATAGAAACCATAAAATGTTCCATGAAACTCATTAGTACCACTTTTTGTTACAGCATTTACAGCCGCACCAGTAAATCCAGATTGTGTAACATCATAAGGTGCTGTAGAAACCTGAATTTGGTCAATTGCATCTAAAGATACTGGTTGCGCGCTCGTTTGCCCTCCTGGAGTAGCTGCATCTAATCCAAATGGATTATTAAAAATAGCGCCATCTAAAGAAAAGTTATTAAACTGATCATTTCTACCTCCAAAAGAGCCGTTACTTGCTGTAGGCTCTAATCTTGTAAAATCTGATGCCGAGCGCGAGATTGTCGGTAATCGAGTCAGTTCTCTTTTTCCTACGCTTGTTTCTGCTCCAGTACGATCATCACCAAAGGTTCCCGTACCCGAGTTCCCAGTAATAACAACAGCATCTAGTTGCTCACTATCTGTTGTCATGCTTACATCAATGTTTTGTGTTTTGCCTAAAGTCAAAAAAACATCATTAAAGGTTTTATCTTTATACCCAACATAACTTATAGTAATGACATATGGTCCGCCGACTCTAAGATTTAAGAGGTTATACCTCCCATCAAAATTAGCTGCCGCACCATACTTTGTTCCTGTAGGTGTATGTAATGCTACTACGTTTGCTCCTAATAAGGGTTGTGAATTTTCATCCAAAATTAAACCTTTGATATTCGCAGTGGTGACTTGTCCAAAAGCTGCTACTACTGTAAACAACATTAGTGTAGATGAGATTAATCTTCTCAATGAATTCATAAAATTAATTTGTTAATGATTAATACTACGAATTTAACACAAAAAAAGCCGCTTCATGAGCGGCTTTTGTATGCAGTTTGAAATTTTATTAACTTTTTGTTAATAAAACCAAATACTTATGCTTGTGCAACTACCTCGAATGGTAAGTCTACAGATACAGATCGATGCAAACGTACTACAGCATTGTATCTTCCTAAACGCTTTACGTTTCCTCCAATAACAGTGATGTATTTTTTCTCAATAGGGTGTCCTGCTTTTTCTAAAGATTCTGCAACATCAATATTGTTTACAGAACCAAATAATTTGTCTCCAGCACCAACTTTTGATGCAATCTTAACTTCTAAAGCTTTTAAAGCTTCAGCGATTTTGTTTGCATCATCTACTAATTTTTGTTCTTTAAAAGCTCTTTGCTTTAAGTTTTCAGCTAACACTTTCTTTGCAGAAGTTGTTGCCAAAATTGCATGTCCTTGTGGAATTAAGTAATTTCTACCATAACCGTTCTTAACTGTTACAATATCGTCTTTAAAACCAACTCCTTCAACGTCTTGTCTTAATATAAGTTCCATAGTTATAATAGTTTTATTTCATTAAATCTGCAACATATGGCATCAACGCTAAATGACGCGCTCTTTTTACCGCAACAGATACTTTTCTTTGATATTTTAATGAAGTTCCTGTTAAACGGCGTGGCAACAATTTACCTTGCTCGTTAACAAACTTTAATAAGAAATCTGGATCCTTATAGTCAATATACTTAATACCAGACTTTTTAAAACGACAATATTTTTTTGTTTTGTTAGTTTCGATGTTTAATGGAGTTAAATATCTAATTTCTCCATCTTTTTTTCCTTTGGCTTGCTGTTCAATTGACATAATTAAGCGTTTTCTTTGTTTCTATTTCTTCTTTTTTCTGCCCAAGACACTGCATGCTTATCTAACTTTACAGTTAAGTAACGCATGAAACGCTCATCACGTCTAAATTCCAATTCTAATGTGTCAATAGCGCTACCCTCTACTTGATACTCAAATAAGTGATAAAAACCACTCTTTTTGTTTTGAATTGGGTAAGCTAATTTTTTTAAGCCCCAATTTTCTTTGGCTACCATCTTCGCTCCTCTAGAAACAAGAAAATCTTCATATTTCTTTACTGTTTCCTTTATCTGGTCTTCAGATAAAACGGGATTCAAGATGAAAACAGTTTCGTAATTATTCATAATAAATATTATATATTGTTTAAAATGGATGCAAAAATAGGTATTATATCTAACCCTGACAATATTTCACAAACTTTTTTAGCACGCAAATTCAAGTTAATCGGACAATCTTAGACACTGTGGCTATATCGCAGTATATAAGGCTGATAAAAACGTATTTCTCTAAGCCATTAGTCATTGTATCGTAAGTATAATATGCCTTAACCAATGGGTATTTCACAAATTTAAAGACTTTTCAATGCTATATCAGCAACTCATATATCGCTAAATACTGACATTCTTCATACTAAAACCTTATGCAACCTCCTTTAGATCTCACTTAAAATGAAAACTTCATATTTACTTTGAATCTCGCTAAACTAGTTATCTCGTAATATATTTCACGGTATTGATATCCTTCTAACCTTGTTTAGACACTCTCTTAAAGCGCACGGCAGTTGGTCTTTTAGAAACCATAGAAGATGTACTGTTTAATTTGACTTTATATGACCTTCTATGTTTTGCTCCAAATTAACACCAAATTCATAGACATATATTCCCATAGCAACTTATTTCTATTGACCACAATTTAAACAACAAAAAAAGGGGATAAAACAAATACTTATCCCCTTTTCAATTATTTATTACTCAAAATTTTATTGCTTTAAAATTTTAACAGTTTTCGCAGCACCATTGATAGTAACTCTCATAAAATAAGTTCCAACTTGTAGATCATTCATATCAACAACGGCATCTATCGCATTAGGCGCTAGTTTAATAACTTGTTGTCCTAACATATTAAACACACTAATATTTTGAATATTATCCTGAGCGCTTAATGCTAACTGATCATTTACAGGATTAGGAAAATATGAAAATGTAGATTCTTGGTCAAGACTACCTAATGATAAGCTTTCGCTTACATTCATCTTGAAGTCTAAAGTCACACCAAAAGATCCAGAATAACATGGATCAGGGGTAGTTTGACCATAATCCGCTGTACCAATTCTCATGTAGTGATTACCAAGCATTGCATCTGTAGGAACCATAAACGAAGCATCTAAAGTTGTTGGACTAGCATCCATACTCTCTCCTTGAAATACTAATTCCGATGATTCAAATTCCAAATTATCATTAAAATCAATCCAAATATTCGTATCATAGGTATAGCTTGTTTCAAAAACAATACTTAACTGAGCGTTTGCACCTTGTTCAACGTCTATCACTGTTGCAGTATGATCAAAATAAGTAACGACACCATTTGGAAAATCAGTGCCTTGGAAGTTTACATTAGTAATCCCATTACCGTCAAGGCTTGATGGAACAGATTCACAATAAAAGGTTTTAAAGTTTACAGGTCCAGACCATGGGCTATAGTCGCCTCCACACATCGATCTTACATAGACCTCATAATCTGTATTTTCCATTAAACCATCAACAGTTTCAGTCATATTTGATGTCATTGTACCACTTGCAGGTTCACCTGTTCCTGCAGGTTGTACCATATACTCCCAAGCTGATTCAGTTCCACCGGCATTCCAGGAAATTGTAGCTTGTGTTAATAAATCTGCTGTAGCAGTTACATTTGTTGGGGGAAGACATGATGGTGCTTCTAAAACATTCACCTTGAAGTCTAAAGTCACACCATAATATCCAGAATAACATGGATCAGGGGTAGTTTGACCATAATCCGCTGTACCAATTCTCATGTAGTGATTACCAAGCATTGCATCTGTAGGAACCATAAACGAAGCATCTAAAGTTGTTGGACTGGCATTCGTACTTTCTCCTTGAAATACTAATTCCGATGATTCAAATTCCAAATTATCATTAAAATCAATCCAAATATTCGTATCATAGGTAAAGCTTGTTTCAAAAACAATACTTAACTGAGCGTTTGTACCTTGTTGAACATCTATCACTGTTGCAGTATGATCAAAATAAGTAACGACACCATTTGGAAAATCAGTACCTTCGAAGTTTACATTGGTAATTCCATTACCGTCAAGGCTTGATGGAACAGATTCACAATAAAAGGTTTTAAAGTTTACAGGTCCAGACCATGAGCTATAGTCGCCTCCACATATCGATCTCACATAGACCTCATAATCTGTATTTTCCATTAAACCATCAACAATTTCAGTCATATTTGATGTCATTGTACCACTTGCAGGTTCACCTGTTCCTGCAGGTTGTACCATATACTCCCAAGCCGATTCAGTTCCACCAGCATTCCAAGAAATTGTAGCTTGTGTGAATGAATCTGCTGTAGCAGTTATATTTGTTGGAGGAAGACATAAATCCCCACAAGTTTCAACTCTCACAAAATCTATAGACATATCACCTTCAAAACCTGTACCTGCACCTCCATAACTAAATTCNATATAGATCACTTGACCTAAGTAAGCGTCTAAGTTAACACCGATAGGTACCCAAGCATCAGTATCCGCTGTTTGATAATCGCCATTCCATGCATAAAGATTTGTAAATGGTCCAGCAGCATCATTAGAAACACCAACATTAAGCAGCCCCATATCAGCACCAAAAGCGTGCATAAAGAATGATAATTCTGCAGCATCTGTAGCATTAGATAAATCTATAGCTGGTGAAATAGCAGATGCTATTGCTGTGGAACTTCCCGATGCTTCATACTCTAAGTGCATGCCTCCACTATGAGACGCACTAGGACCAGTACCAGAAGAGTTAGTATTACCAGCAGTAATATGCCAATCGCCATTATCCGCAGAAAAGGCTGTTCCTGTCCAGCCAGTAGCAGATGTTTCAAAATCTTCTGTAAAAACAAAAGTAGACGTACCAGTCGCACAAGTTACACCATTAGGTGGTGGTGGCGGTGTATTTAAAGTTGTAAAATTAATTGGTCCAGTCCAAACACTATACACAGAACCACAATCGGATCTCACATAAACTTCATAATCTGTACTAGGGGTTAATTCAGTAAGGTTTACTGATGCTGTATTAATAAGAGTACCATTACCCGTAGGTTCTCCAGTACCCGCTGGCTGCACAACATATTCCCATTCCGTTTCAGAACCACCTGCTGTCCATGAAACATCTACTCCTGACTCTGTTATATTTGCTAAAGTTAATCCTGTTGGAGAAACACATGATGGTGCTTCTAAAACATTAACCGTGAAGTCTAAAGTCACACCATAAGATCCAGAATAACATGGATCAGGGGTAGTTTGACCATAATCCGCTGTACCAATTCTCATCCTATGTACTCCAAGGGCTGCACTAATATCAACAGGAAAAGTGGCGTCTAAAGTAGTTGGATCAGAAGATCCACTTTCTCCAATAAATACTAATTCTGATTCTTCAAATATATAATTATCATTAAAGTCTATCCAAATATTCGTCCCATACGTATAACCTGTTTCAAAATCAATGCTTAGCTGCGCTGATACCGATTGTTGGATGTCTATTACTGTTGCAGTATTATCAAAATAAGTAACAGCACCATTTGGAAAATCAGTGCCTTGGAAGTTTACATTAGTAATCCCATTACCGTCAAGGCTTGATGGAACAGATTCACAGTAACATCCTGTAGCGGCAGTTGTAAATGAATTTTCTGAACATCCAGTTGCATCACCGACTATATTATACGGTGTTACCGTCCAATAGAACGTAGTACCTAACATTAAATATTCACCTAAAAGGTCAGTAGCTGTTACATTTCCTAAATCAACATTATCCATAATATCTGTAGCCCCTGAGGTTGATCCAACACTAAGTTTATAGCCACTTGCTTCTGGTACAACATCCCATGATAAAGGTACATCTTTACTCCCACAAGAACTATCTGGTGCTGCCATAGCATTAGCGGCACAGTCTGGTGCATTAACTAACTCTGTCACTGTAAATTCTGTAACATCAAAATCTAAATCATTAGGCGTCCCAAATTGACCAACAGCAATATATACTGTTTGCCCAGCAGCAATTTCTGCCGTCACCGTTTGACTAACATTAGAGGAATAACTAACTGCTGTTTGAATACAACCATCTAAAGCCGTACCGTTACAGGTAGCAAAAATGCCTAAACCATTCCATGCATTTCTTGTAAATATTGTCATAGAAATTTGTACAGGAGTCGCTCCTGCCGTATACTCAAAAAGATATACATCATCATCCCAATAATAGGAAGAGTTGCCATTACACTCAACCGTAGGGTTATCATTCCAGTCCTCTGGACCTCCATTACCAGGTGTGGTAATGCTAGAAGCTGTGTACCCATCGGTAATCACAATACCACTAGCACAACCAAACTGTGCCTGCACTTTTAAGCCAAAAACAAAGGCAAAAAAAGTAAAAAATAAAGTAATTTTTTTCATATTTATATTTGATTAATTGTTTTCCAATCTAACCATATTCCTTATCATATCTCACTTTTTCATAAATTAATAGATAAAACGCAAAATTTTACAGGTAAAAAGCAAGTAAATAATCCATTTAACGCAATGATTTTGTATAAAAATTTTTAGCACATGACTAAAAATTAATCTTCTGACTATCAGTGACTTAATTGATATAGTATTATAACAAAGCGTTGTTTTTCAGTATATTAAAAGAATAATCTAACCTATTTGTTACTATTCAACAACCCGAGGATAAAAGGATTTTTAAGAAAAGTATTTTGAATATTCTCAAGTACATTTTCTTTATTTTTTTTATTAGGTGTTTTATATCTTCGTAATGCAAGTAAAGTATGCTGCATGAGTTTGCGCTCTAAAACAACCAAATACTTTTTGCTTTATCTTTATAATTCTGAGATCTCTTTCTGCTTGGTTATTATCGAAAGGTATATTAGTATTTTTAATAAATTTCATGAATTTATACTTGTGTTTTTCTAAAGCAAAAGCCAGTCGTTCTTGATCGATTTTCTTAAATGTTTTATCATAATTTTTAATGACTGGTCTAATAAGGCTAACATATTTATTGAAAACTTTAGAATAATAGGAAGCTTTTAATTTTTTTTTTGGGTATCTCTATCTATTTTAGCATTAATGAGTAATTCTCTAACTTATTTAGCCGAACAAGCATGAAAGTGTTTTCTATATAAATAAGGTCTCTTAAAATATGCACATTACAAAGGCTGTGATCATAGTTATACCCAAAATAACTACTAAATCTGTAATGAATTAGTGTGCCTTTATAGAGTTCTAATAAACCTATGTTATCCATAGCTGGTCTACATCTGTTTAAATGATGCGCAAAAAAGCTGATACACACAAAGCGATTTTAGAGTATTGCCATATTGTATTTCTGCTGCAATGTCTTTTGGAAAAATACCTGTATTGACCTGAACCACAATGCAAACATGCTTTGGTTAATCTGCGATGTTCTGTGACCTGTATTTTTATTAACGTCATATCAAATACTTGACGTGAAGTATAGTGCTGTAAGTTATTTGAAGCTTATTGCCACAACAATAGCATTGGCTAACATCGTGTATTTCTATAACATCTGGAGTAGCAACCATTTTTAGTTTATTGCCTTGATGTCCTTTCTGACCACCTTGGGGTTTATTAGATTTGACACGTCAACTTTTTGCCTTTTTAAATTGGGCTTCTGATGGTGAGATACAACTATTGCCACTGTTTTTTGGATTTTCGTATGTAGATAGTTTTTCTTCTAGTTCCGCAATGCGTAAGCGTAGTTTTTTATTCTCCTGTTTAAGAACTTCAAAGTCTTTTAACAATTGCCTTATATGCTTTTTATCGATCAAAACTTTCTTTTTTACTAAGGTCTTAAACTAAAAAAAATAACCAAAATGTAACAAGAAATACGATTACTAACTTATCAACAAATGTAAATAAAACGAATGATTTTTTAAAAATCAAGAAGAACTCAACTCACAAATTGTTAGTGAAATGTTGATATCTACTGAATAGTTACGACTAACTAATGATGATTTTCAAATATTTGAAAATCAGCAATGTATTTTTCGTTAGTCAGGATAAATAGCGCCTTCAAAATCAATTTCAATAAGATGAAACATCTCATAATCTCCAATGCAAAAGTCTATGAAAATTGCATCCTAGTTGGTACGTAAGCGGATATTGTTGTCAAAAATGACAGCGAATGACTGATTTCATAAGACATTAACACATTGAAATAGATTTACATAAACCAAACAACAGACCAAAATTTATTCTTATAGCACTGCTTATTTGTTAGCATCTATGAAAATTATTTCTTCTTTTCCTCAATCCAACGTGACATAAATTTTGTACTTTGCATTGTATGATACATTAACATTCCTCCTATAAAATTATCTAGACGATGTCTTTCTAAATTTTGAAATATAGCTAAAACTGTATTTTGCAATACTGCCTTATGTTGATTGGATTCAAAGCGCTCTTCCAAAACTCTAAAACCATTTTGCTGAGCAATATTCCAAAGCAATTCATCATTATACAAGGCTACCGTTTTAGCCACAAAGGCTTCCAATTCATCCTCAATAATACCATTTGGTTCTAGCGATCCAAACATACCTTCCGCAGCAATACTACTCATTGTACACGGTACTCCGTTTTGCATCGCATCAATCAATTTGCCTTTTAAGCCTGCTCCAAAACGCAAATAAGCAAAACACACCTTAGCTTTTCGCATCACTTCATCTATATCTTTAGCAAAACCTTTAACAAAAAAACCTTCATTCTTATTATGCAATTGTTGTGCTTTTTGAGAAATATAAGCGCCATAAATATGAAGTTCAGCTTTAGGTAAATGTTTTCGTATTAATGGCCAAATCTTTTGTTTTAAGAACAATACTGCGTCGTAATTAGGAGGATGCATAAAATTACCAATAGTCACAAAGTGTTCTCGTGCTTCAAAATTTGGCAAGTGCTGACAGGTTTCTTTATTTATAATTGGCATCATAAAGGGCACATAACACAATAGGTGTTCTGAAATTTTAAAACGATCTTTTAAAATTTGCATTTCTACTTCAGAAATCATTAGAGTTAAGTCACAGCGATAGATACTTGCAATTTCTCGTTTTGCATAATCATTAAACAAATAATAATCATTAAATGTCTTCCGTGCTTTCAGTGCTTGATAACGCCCTTTTCGCAAACAATGTAAATCTTCGGTATCCAAAACACGTAAAGCATAAGGACATTGTTCTGCAACACGCCAACCAAATTGCTCTTCGCTCATAAAACGATCAAAAAGTACCATATTTGGTTTAAACGCATTTAAAAACACATCAAAACTAGAATCATTTATTTGAATGTCTTTGACTGCAATTCCTAAATCACTTAAATCAAAAGCATTATTAGTTTTTCCACAAGCTGAAGCAAAGGTTATTTCATAAGCCATGTCTAAAAACACATGTATCAATTGTAACATCCGGATTCCTGCAGCCGAACTTTTAGGTTCGGGCCATACAAAACCAATAATAAGAAGTTTGGACATCATTTTAAAATTTCTAACTAATAGGCGCAATTTAAGGCGATATTTGATTACTTCTAAGGAATTTTTATCTAAAAGTATGTCTTAGTAGATTTGACTCAAAATCATCATGAAACACATTAAACTACTATATATGTATGATGTATTTGAATGTCCTAGCGTACAAAAAGAGTTCAAAATGAAATTTCTATTAAATACCTTGACTTTATTTTTATTGTGCCTACAAACACTAGACTCTAACAACGCCATAATAAGGTTAAAAATCATTTTAAATAGAAAATTATTTTCGCTATTTTTATGATTCAATTTAATGTGTTTAATTTTGATGACCACTGAGACACTTTACACAATCCTAAATGAGGTTAATCATTCTAAAGAAAATAGAAAAAAACATACTCAGATGGTCATTGACAATCCAAAGTTACTGCCCAACATACTAGACATTGTTTTTGATGTAGATCATAAAATTTCTGTACGTGCAGCTTGGTTATTAGAGTTTACTGCTAGGGAAGACCTCAACCTTATTTCACCTTATCTAGACCAGATTACTTTAGAGATGCCAAAAGTACATCTTGATCCTGCTGTAAGACCCATAGCAAAAATTTGTGAATATATAACAGCGGCTTATTTTCATAAAAATGCAAATTCAATAAAAGACACTTTAACAGATACACACAAAGAACGCATAATCGCATTGAGTTTTGATTATTTAATTTCCGATAAAAAGATCGCACCTCAAGCCTACTCAATGAATACGCTTTTCTTGTTAGGTAAAGAGTTTGATTGGGTACATCCAGAACTCATATTAATTTTGGAACGTGGTTATCCAAATGGAAGTCCTGCCTATAAAGCACGCTCTAGAAAACTGTTGGACAAATTAAAAAAATGATACATCATTAAAATAAGGAATAATGGAGTACACCTCATGTTTTGGTTAAGAATGCTTAACACATCTCAAAACACCATACAAACACGCTAAAAACCCAAGAAAAACTTATACAAAATCCTATTACAAAACAAGCTCATAACGACTAATGTTTGGTTAAAAACTTATAAGTAATATCGTTTTAAAAACTATCAAAAGAATTATCTTTGCGCTTTTATTAGAAACTATAAACCTTACAACACACTATGTCATTATCTAGTTTAAATGCGATTTCACCCATTGATGGTCGTTACAGAAACAAAGTGGAAGCCTTAGCCCCGTATTTCTCAGAAGCTGCACTTATCAAATATCGTGTCCTTGTAGAAATTGAATATTTTATCGCACTTTGCGAAATTCCTTTACCTCAACTTGAAGCTATAGATACGTCATTATTTGAGGCTTTAAGAAAAATATATACTGAATTTAATGACGCTGATGCTACAACTATCAAAGACATCGAAAAAGTAACCAACCACGATGTAAAAGCTGTGGAGTACTTTATCAAAGATAAGTTTGACGCTTTGGGATTATCTAAATACAAAGAATTTATCCATTTTGGTCTAACCTCACAAGACATTAACAATACCGCTGTACCTTTAAGTATCAAGGAGGCAATGAATGCAATTTATGTTCCAGAATATTTGACCGTTTTAAACCAACTAGAGGAGCTCGCTGAAGAATGGAAAAATGTTCCCATGTTAGCAAGAACACATGGCCAACCTGCTTCACCTACGCGTTTGGGCAAAGAAATTATGGTTTTTGTTGTACGCTTAAAGGAGCAATTCAATTTATTGAATGATGTACCAAGCGCTGCAAAGTTTGGTGGTGCCACAGGAAACTTTAACGCGCACCATGTAGCGTATCCAGAAATCGATTGGAAAACTTTTGGGACCCAATTTGTGCAAGAAAAACTAGGACTACAGCATTCCTTTCCTACAACACAAATTGAACATTATGACCACATGGCTGCTTTGTTTGATGCACTAAAACGCATTAATACAATATTGATAGATTTGGATCGTGATATATGGACGTATGTATCTATGGATTACTTTAAACAAAAAATTAAAAAAGGTGAAGTAGGAAGTAGTGCGATGCCACACAAAGTAAATCCAATTGATTTTGAAAACAGCGAAGGCAACCTAGGGATTGCAAATGCTATTTTTGAGCATTTATCTGCAAAACTCCCAATTTCTCGTTTACAAAGAGACCTCACAGACAGCACAGTTTTGCGTAATATTGGCGTGCCTTTTGGACACACTATCATTGGATTTAAATCAACACTAAAGGGTCTAAATAAATTGTTACTTAACGAAAGTAAATTTGCTGAAGATTTAGAAAAAAATTGGGCTGTAGCTGCAGAAGCTATTCAAACCATTTTAAGACGTGAAGGCTATCCAAATCCATATGAAGCTTTAAAAGGTTTAACAAGAACTAATGAAGTGATTACACAAAGTTCTATTTCAAATTTCATTGATACCATAGACATATCTGAAAATATAAAAACAGAATTGAAAGCCATAACGCCAAGCAACTATACAGGCATTTAATAGAGTTTTTCAAGCCTTAAGAAAAGTAGAAATTTTCGTGTTATATATTCTACAAATAAAATAGCATAGATAAATATAGATAGCATTAAACAATTTATAGCTAGAATGATTCTTGCATTACATAAAGAAAAGACTGTACTATATTGCATTACTAATAAAAAAGCCTATCCGAAAATTGGATAGGCTTTTTTCACATTAACATTTTTAACTTCAATATGGTATCGAAGTGATTCCGCTTAACCGTTTCTATTTAAAGAAATTCACAAACGTTTCGACGCCTTTTTCATCAATATTAATTTGGTCAACAACCTCTCTTAGCGTCATTATTTTCGAAGGTTCTATATCATCTCCCAAAACGCGTATGATTGCAAACCCTTTGTCGTTCATATTACCAAAAACAATTAGCTCATCAATCTTAGTATCCTCTCCAATGTATTTTACTACAATTTTTCCATCTAAATTGTTACCTGCTCTAAACAACTCTTGGTACTTTTCATTCCTCAGAATTCGTCTTACTTTTTCTAATTCTGCTTTATATTCATCGCCATTATCATTATCCAACTTATAACCTAACATATTTAGTTTATCAATGGATTCATATGCTTCTTTTTGTATTTGGGTTAATTCTATATTATCCAAATCTAAAAAGCTAATAGGCACATCGACGGCAATAAAACTTGGTCGTTCTTGATTAGCAACAAAGTAGCTTTGAAGGGTCTCTCCTTGGTTACAGCTCATAAAAGCAATAACTATGAAGCAGAGTACACATATTGTTTTAATTGATGTTGTCATTCCTCTTGCGTAATTATTTTCTTTTTTTAATTCTTATCTCCAGCTTTTTCCAAATGTTTCCCTCCTGGAACATTCATTTTACTGGTTAACTTAGACACTTGTCTTAAGTCAATATCTCCTGTTAACGATAAGATAACGGTTTCTATTTCACGTTGTTTACCATTAATTACAATATTTTCGTTTTTAGACATTTCTTTAAGACCATACACGAACATTAACAACTCTTTGACGTGATTGTCATCCTTACCTTCTTTAACGTAGAAATTAACGGTTTGTTCGCCATCTTTAATACGCATTAATTCTTCCAAGTTTGAACTTCTTAAATACTTTTCTACATCCGCTTTCATTTTTATTGCAGTGGCTGCATTTCCTGTAGTTAACACTTTCAAACTCTTAAGATTTGAAACCATCTTGTTATAGTCATTAAACTCAGTGTCATCGGTCTTAATTTCTATTTGCGACAACATGTTAAACATTTTTTGGTTAACCACTACAGAAGTTACTTCATCCAAATCTTCATATTTATCAAATAAACTCTGTCCATAAGACATTACTGGAGCAATAATCACGGCTATTATTAACACTATCTTTTTCATGTATTCTAAAATTTAATTTTAATTAATCGTTTTTAAAAATTTTGTTAGTTGAATTTGAAAACTCTCTGAGATAAGCAAACTTTTCATTTCCTTCTTCCAAAGAATTTGTCATAATTCCAAGAGCCTCCATTTTTTTTTGGGTTCCCTTATTGAAATTTGAAGCTAACAAGTTAAAGGCTGCTTTGGTTTGGTTATAAGCTAACTCCTGCTCTACTGTCATACCATTGCTTACTTTTGAAGTACTTGTCATATAAATCCCAAACATTAGAACTGCTACAGCTGCTACCGAAATCCACTTGTACATTTTTTTTGTCTTCTTAGGTTTTAGCGGAATGGTTTTCGTAAACTGTTCATTTTGGGTGTGCAAAAAATACTTAAACAGGTATTGATATGCTTCCAAGTGTGGCGCTACAGTCGCTTGCGAAAAATAGTCTTTTAACTGCTGCTCTTCTTGTAAAGTGGTTGTACCGTTCTCGTACTTTTCTATTAATTGTTCTATATTATTTAACACCATAACTATGTGTATTTGTTAAGCGTTTTCTGATAGTTTTACGCGCTCTAGACAAAGCAACTCTAATAGCTGTTTCATTCATATCTAGCATTTTTGCAATTTCAGAAAACTCATATTGTTCTATATCTCTAAGTTGTAATATTATTTTTTGTAGCTCTGGAAGGTCTTCCATAATTTTACCCACCCAATCCAAACTATCATTAAGCTCAACTTGTTTTTGCAATGGCACATTATTATCTTTATAATTACTGTGCACAATTTTTAAGTTTTGAGCGTGCTTTGACTTTAATTTATCCAAACAAAAATTCTTAGTCATTGTCATAGAAAACGCCTCAATATTTCTATACTTTTCAAACTGCTTTTTGTTATTCCAAAGCTTTAATAACACCTCTTGAGTAGCATCTTCTGCTTCCTCTTGAGATACAAGCAATCGCTTGGCTAAACGAAATACCTTATCCTTAAAAGGCATTACTATGTTTAAAAACTCAGTTTGTGTCATTTTTGATTGGTTTGTTAATAGCTTTTTATGCGCTATTTATTATTACGACGAAAGATTTTATATTTTGTTACATTGAAGTAAAATTTTTTATTTTACAATAATGTAATTAACTTTATAGTTTATAAAAGACCATAAAAAAATACGTTATGAAATTAAACGCAAAACTACTAATACCTCTTTTGTTAATTGGATTATTTACAAGTTGTTTTGAAGATGGAGATGATAATACGGTTACTGCTAGTGAAATCAATGATTTTGTTTGGAAGGGTATGAACGCCTTTTACTTATACAAATCTCAAATTCCTAATTTAGCAAATGACCGTTTTACTTCAAATAGTGAATATGGCGAATATTTAAATTCTTTTACCCAACCTCAGAATTTATTTGAAAGCTTAATTCATCAAAGAGAAACAGTAGACAAATATAGTTGGATGACTGATGATTATATTGCACTCGAACAACAATTTAGTGGCGTTAGTAAACATAACGGTATGGAATTTGGCCTGCGCTATGTTCCAGGAAGTTCTTCAGAAATTTATGGCTATGTCCGTTTTGTTTTGCCCAATACAAGTGCATCTAACCAAGGCTTGGAACGCGGGCAAGTTTTTTACGGCGTAGATGGCACAAACCTTACAATTGATAATTACAGAAGTTTACTGTTTTCTAATGACAGCTATAGCATCAATTTTGGAAATTACAATACCAACGGTACTCCCAACGACAGTAGTGATGATTTTATTGACACTACTAATGAAAGTATGGCTTTAACAAAAGTTGTGTACACTGAGAATCCTGTATTTAAAACAGAAATACTTGAAGTTAATGGTGAAAACGTAGGCTATCTGATGTATAACGGTTTTGTAAATGAATTTGACACACAACTTAATAATGCTTTCGGTGAATTTACTGCTAATAATGTAAAACATTTAATTCTAGATTTACGATATAACCCAGGAGGTTCTGTAAATACTGCAACCTTGTTAGGGAGTATGATAACCGGACAATTTAATGGTCAGGTTTATACAAAATTGACTTATAACGAAGACCGACAAGAGAACAACTCTACTTTTAATTTTACCAATACCTTAGGAGATGGCACAGCACTTAATCAACTTTTTCTTGATGAAGTCTTTGTCATCACAACAAGAAGTTCTGCATCTGCTAGCGAAATGGTTATTAATAGTCTAAAGGCATATACCGAATTAAACGTAGTTCAAATTGGCACAAATACTACTGGAAAATCTCAAGGTTCTATTACCTTATACGACTCTCCAAATTTTGGAAGAAGTGGTGCCAATCCAAGCCATACTTACGCTATGCAACCGTTAGTTGCGATTAGCGTGAATAAAAATGATGGCCAAGTACCGTCAACTGGTCTTGTCCCTGACATTGAACTAGAAGAAAACACTGCTAATCTGGGTGTATTGGGGAATCCAAGCGAACCTTTATTAGATAGAGCATTAATGGAAATTGAAAACTCTAGCAGACATTTTAACTATATTGCTCCTATTACACTTGTGGGTGATAATAATAGCTTTAATCGTTTTGCTAAAGAGATGTATTTTGACAACCCCTTTATTGATGAAGAATAGCTTCTTTTTCACTACCTCAAAATAACCAATGCCACATAATTTTTTTTCAACTAAAGTACAGGAAAAGACTCTGCTTTTACGCTGTATTGTTTATTACAAAATAAAGATTATAGTGTAAAAACTTTAATAACCACGGTAAATAGTCAATACAACCGCGTCACTATGCATGGAATTCGCAATGAACTTCTGCATACACAAACCAAAGCTATTGGTCTTCCGTTAAAGCTTATTGAGTTACCAGATCAGCCAGATATGTACACGTATAATAATCTCATGTATAAAGCGCTAAATGACCTTAAAAAAAAGGGTTTACAAGCAACACTATCTAATCTCGGTGTTACAGAATGAGAAAGCAACATTACCTCATCATCATTAATGTGCTCATTTTAAACACGATACATGTAACCAGCCATTATTGGACAAATTGAGACATGTTGTAAAAAAGAAATCTGCAACGTAAACCTTATCTTTATAAGTCTCTTGGTTTATAATTTTTCCATTTTGATTTCTCAAATTGAAATCTGCAATAGTATGGTACTTTTTTATATGTTACGCCGTGCTATCCGCCAATTCTTTATTTACCATTGATGGACTCCAAATAGGTAATGGACGCTTAACGTTTAAAACATTATATATTAAAGTGATAATTATGATACTTAGCAAAGCAAAAAATAGTAAAGAACTTATAGCCTTTAAAGAATGATAAAAATGACATGAATTTTTTGATTAGATTCACATAAATTTATATGATTAAGAGAAAGTATCCTAGTGTTTTTAATAACATTTTGATAGTCTCATAGGCTCATTTCTAAAATCTCGTTGAAGTTTCTTATTCTTTAAGTTAAAAAATTTACTTTAGGTTTTTTGTTTCTTTTTTCTTGCTGCAGGAAACAAGACGTTATTTAAAATCAAACGATATCCTGGTGATGTGGGATGTAAATCTAATTCGGTTTTTGGGTCTCCAACACGATGTGTATAATCTTCTGGGTCGTGTCCTCCGTAAAAGGTAAAAAAACCTTTCCCTTTAATACCATGAATATATCTTGCTTCACCATTGGATTTATGCTCACCCATAACAAGGACATTGGATTTTATTTGGTCCCGGCTAAAAGATGTTGTTTGTCCCATAAATCCTTTTACCAAAGCTGTATGATTTTGGCATAACATTGTTGGAATAGGGTCCCATTTTGCAGAAAATTCCATCAGCGAAAAATAATCTACCTCTTTTGGTATTTTTCGTTTATATGACATATCTATAGACGAAAACTCATAGACATTTGGACTTCTTTCTAGAATATAATTTGTAAATGCAAAGGATTTGTTATAATCAATTTTTGCTTGGTAATTAGGTGTACTTCCATCACCATCAAACATAGCCTCGCATATATCTACTCCTTCAGCAGATAATGCAATATCAAAACTATCTGTTGCGCTACACATCGCAAACATAAATCCACCTCCAACAACATAGTCTCTAATTTTTAAAGCCACGTCTAATTTTTCATGGGAGACTTTACTATATCCCATTTTGGCCGCTAAGGCTTCTGCATCTTTCTTTTGTTGGATATACCATGCTGCACTTCTGTAACTGCGATAAAATTTTCCGTACTGGCCTGTAAAATCTTCATGATGCAAATGCAACCAATCATAAAGCAATAAGCCATCATTAAGTACCTCTTCGTCATAGATCGTATCATACGGAATTTCTGCATAGGTTAAAACCATAGTTACGGCATCATCCCAAGGTTGTTTTCCGTTTGGTGTATATACGGCAATTTTTGGTGCTTTTTCTAAAACAACAGCTTCCATATTTTGACTTGGGCTATTAATCATATCCAAAATACTTTCGGCTTTTGCTGTACTTATAACTTCGTATGATACACCTCTAATTTGACATTCTTTTTGGATTTCTTCAAAATCTGGCAACAAAAATGCGCCTCCTTTGTAATTGAGGAGCCATTTGACTTTTTGTTGCTTTTCTAGGGTCCAAAACGTAATTCCGTATGCTTTCAAATGATTCTTTTGGCTTTCTGCATCCATTGGAATTAAGATATAAGAAGCGTAACTATTTCCTGCAAAACAGAATGCTATGATCAGAACGAGATATCTCATTACTATTAAAATTTTATATCTGAAATATAGTCAAAAATTATTCCTAAAAGTGAAATTTAAGTAATTTTTAGTAAATCTTAAAATGGTACGTCATCATCATCTGGAGTGCCAAAAGCTTGACTAGGATCTACTTTGAAACCTTCTGATTTAAAGGTATCATCTCCGGCAGCATCATTCATTTTACTATGAAATTCAAAAGGTGAATCAAAATCATCTAAATTATCAAACTTACCAAGGTGTCCAATAAACTTCAATCTAATGTTTTCCAAACCACCATTTCTGTGTTTGGCTACAATAAATTCTCCTTGACCTTCAGTTGGCGAACGTTCTTCGTCATCCCATTCGTCAATCTTATAATATTCTGGACGATAAATAAATGACACAATATCTGCATCCTGCTCTATTGCTCCAGATTCACGAAGGTCTGATAATAATGGCCTCTTACTTCCTCCACGTGTTTCTACGGCACGTGACAACTGAGATAAGGCAATTACAGGCACATTTAATTCTTTGGCTAATGCTTTTAGGTTTCTAGAAATCATAGATATCTCTTGTTCTCTATTACCTCCATGAGAACCTCCACCGGTCATCAATTGCAAATAATCAATAATGATGAGTTGTATATCGTGTTGAGATTTTAAACGACGTGCTTTTGCTCTAAGGTCAAAAATAGACAATGAGGGTGTGTCATCAATATAAAGTGGTGCTTTTTCTAATGCTTTTACTTTGACATTTAATTGTTCCCATTCATGTTTTTCTAACTTTCCGGTACGAAGTTTTTCTGAGGACAAACCTGTTTCACTAGAAATCAATCTGGTAATTAGCTGCACAGAAGCCATCTCTAATGAGAAGAAAGCAACACCAACATTTTGATTTACGGCAATATTACGCGCCATTGTTAAGGTTAAAGCTGTTTTTCCCATACCTGGACGTGCTGCTACAATAATTAAATCACTAGGTTGCCATCCAGAAGTGAGCTTATCTAATTTATCAAATCCGGTAGCAATACCACTTAGCCCTTCTTTATTAGAAATCTCTTCAATTTTCTTTTTTGCTTGAATTACTAATTCCTGAGCTGTTTCTGAAGATTTCTTGATATTTCCTTGAGTGACTTCATAGAGTTTGGATTCTGCGTTATCCAAGAGGTCAAAAACATCTTTGGTTTCATCGTATGCATCTTCAATAATTTCATTAGAAATTTTTATTAAACTACGCTGAATAAATTTTTGCAAAATAATACGTGCATGGAACTCTATATGTGCTGAAGATGAGACTTTTTGTGTTAAAGAAATCAAATAAAAATCGCCTCCTGCCAATTCTAATTTAGCATCTTTCTTTAATTGGCTCGAAACTGTTAATAAGTCAATAGGTTCACTATTTTCAAAAAGTCTAAAAATGGCTTCAAAAATAAATTTATGAGCTTCTTTATAGAACGCTTCAGGGCTTAAAATATCAATGACTTCGTCTACACCTTTCTTATCAATCATCATTGCGCCCAACACAACTTCCTCTAAATCTAGTGCTTGCGGAGGTATTTTTCCTTTTTCTAAGCTAATTATAGTGCTCTTGTCAACTTTATAGCCTTGTAGTTGGTTTGGTTGCTTCATAAAAGCTAATGTAAATAAAATGTTATGATATTATGAATTATTAAGTTACAACATTGTTCACTAAAAGTCAACAATTTAACTGTTAATAAGTCGAAAATATTGTTAATAATGCTAAAAAAATCCGAAGTATAAAACCTTCGGATTGTTATAAGTTAAGTGTTTAAACGATTTAATCTTTATAGACACCCATTTGCGCATATTTATCCATACGCTTTTCTACCAATTCGGTTGGTGATAAGTTTTTAAATTCTTCGTAAGATTTTACAATTGCATCTCTAACTGTTGCAAAAGTTTTATCTCTATCGTTATGTGCGCCACCAACAGGCTCTTTAATAATTTCATCAACTAACTTCATCTTCTTCATGTCTTTTGCGGTCAGTTTTAAGGCCTCGGCTGCTTGTTCTTTATATTCCCAACTTCTCCAAAGAATAGATGAGCATGATTCTGGTGATATTACAGAATACCATGTGTTTTCTAACATCATTACTTTATCTCCTACACCAATTCCTAAGGCACCTCCAGAAGCTCCTTCACCAATAATTATGGTAAAAATTGGAACTTTTAATCGTGTCATTTCTAGAATATTTCTTGCAATAGCTTCGCCTTGTCCTCTTTCTTCTGCTTCTAGTCCTGGGTAAGCGCCTGGGGTATCTACTAACGTTACTACTGGAATCCCAAATTTTTCTGCAGATTTCATTAAGCGCAATGCTTTTCTATAACCTTCAGGGTTTGCCATTCCGAAGTTTCTATATTGTCTGGTTTTGGTATTATATCCTTTTTGTTGTCCAATAAACATAAAGGTTTGGTCTCCAATTTTCCCAAGACCGCCAATCATAGCTTTATCGTCCTTAAAGTTTCTGTCTCCATGTAATTCTAAAAACGACTCTCCAAAAATTGAATTGATATAATCCAGTGTGTAAGGTCTATTGGGATGACGAGACATTTGTACTCGTTGCCATGGCGTTAAGTTGTCATATATGTCTTTTTTGGTCTGTTTTAACTTCTTTTTAATTTGCTTACATGTTTCTGTTACATCAACATCGCTTTCTTCTCCAATTAACTGACACTTTGTAAGTTGTTCTTCCAACTCCTTAATAGGAAGTTCAAATTCTAAATATTCCATAGAAATTCTAGATTAGTTTAATTAGCGTACAAATATAAAAACTTTAATTTGATCGCTCCTTATGAAAGCTCTCTTTTTGCAGATTTCATATTTTTTATTAGACCATTAATAATCACAGTACTAAGAATTAAAAGTGCCCCGAAATAAAATTGCGAACTCATTTTTTCGGTCTCTGGAAAAAGAATAACGGCTAAAATTATACCATATACGGGCTCCAAGTTATAGGTAAGTATTACTGTAAACGGGCTTATATATTTCATCACATGCACAGAAGCTATAAATGCATAAGCTGTACAAATGGAGGCTAATATTAAAATATATATCCAATCGCGCTGTGTTAAGGCAAAAAATGCAGCGTCAAAACCACCTTTAAACCAAAGGTAAAAAGATATGAATAATACTCCGCTTAAAAACTCATAGAATGAGAATACCGCGGCCGAATGCACTTCTATAAATCTACCATTAATTACAGCAAACAAAGTTGAAAACAAGGCTGAAGATACACCTAAAATAATACCGTTGATATAGTGCATTTCGGTTTGAGATATTAGCCAAACACCAACAATAACAATAATTCCAAATAGCATTTCATACCATATAATGCCTCGTTTAAAAAAAATAGGCTCTATGAATGATGCAAAGAATGCTCCCGTAGAAAACATAGCCAATGTTATAGAAACATTAGATTGATTTATGGCTTCAAAAAAAGTAATCCAATGCAAGGCGATGATAACACCTGCAATAGAAAACTTAGCAAATGTGAGTATTGAAATTTTCATTTTAGCTTTTATATATTTGAGATATAAAAACATTATGACACCTGCTATAATCATACGGTACCATACCAAAGGTACCGCCTCTATAGAGACCAATTCTCCTATAATAGCTGTAAAACCTGCTATAAAAACTAAAATATGTAAATGCAGGTAATTTTTAAATTTAGCGTTTGGCATTATATAAAAGATAAATCGCTAAAATACCAAAAACAACATTAGGAAACCAAACTGCTATTTCTGGGGGGAAGTTAGATTGTTCTGCCATGACACCAAAAACTTTGTCAAAAAAGACATAAATCATGGCAATTAAAATTCCAAAGGCTAGATTAACTCCCATTCCTCCTCTGCGCTTTATGGAAGATACCGATACCGCAATAATGGTTAATATAAAAACAGAAACTGGAAGACTCCACTTTTTGAGTTTTACAACGCGATAGCGATTAATGTATGAAGAACCTCTTGCTTCTTCCTTGTCTATAAAATCGGTTAATTCATTATAATTTAAAGTTTCTGCGATATACTTTACTGGCGTTAGGTCATCCAAATCAAAATCAAAAACGGTATCTTTTCGTCGTTCTTTTATAATTTCATCATCGTATTCTCCAATTATTCTTTTAGAAAAACCTACAAGTCTATAGCTCGAGTCTTTAGGTATATAAGTTATAGAATTTGCGTGAATCTTATACATCAGTTTATTACCTTCAAAATACTCTAAAGAAAAGTTGTTACCTTTCTTTCGTCTTGTATCAAAACTACTTACATAGATATATTGATTCTCATTAATTTGTCTGTATATATTTTGGGTTTCTTTCGTTTTTTTATTCCGCTTAAGGTGTTTGTAAGAAAAATCATTAAAGCCTTTACTAGCATCTGGTGCCAAATACATACCCAAAACTAGAGCAAATAAAGCGACAATCGTAGCCCCAATCATATACGGTCTTAAAAAACGCCAAAAGGATACTCCCGAACTTAAAAAAGCAACTACCTCTGTATTATTAGCTAGCTTAGAGGTAAACCAAATAACAGATAAAAAGATAAAAAGTGGAAATAGTAGATTGGCAAAATAAATTGTAAAATCTAAGTAATATTGTGCTATGGCGGAAAACGGAACTTCATTTTCGAGCATTTTATCAATTTTCTCTGCTAAATTTACGGTTATACCAATGGGTATAAACAGTAAAAGCATCATCAAAAATGTAAATAAATAGCGTTTTAATATATACCAATCTAAAATTTTCATTTATAAGCGCTTATCCATTTGTTTTACCATTTTATCTTTCCACACTCTAAAATCACCATCTAAGATATGTTTTCTTGCCTCTCTAACCAACCATAAGTAAAATCCTAAATTATGGATGGTTGCAATTTGTTTTCCTAAAAATTCATTTGCCATAAACAAATGACGCAAATAGGATTTAGAGTAATAGGTATCTACATAAGTAATATCCATGTCATCAATCGGAGAAAAATCATCTTCCCATTTTTTATTTTTAATATTAATAGTACCATGAGCAGTAAACAACATGCCATTTCTCGCATTTCGGGTTGGCATTACACAATCAAACATATCAATACCAAGGGCAATATTCTCTAAAATATTAATAGGTGTGCCAACGCCCATTAAATATCTTGGCTTATCTTCAGGAAGCACTTCGCATACCACATCTGTCATTGCATACATTTCCTCTGCTGGTTCTCCAACAGACAATCCTCCAATAGCATTCCCTACTGCTCCAGAATTTGCTATATATTCTGCAGACTGGCGCCTCAAATCTTTATATGTACTTCCTTGCACTATAGGAAAAAAAGCTTGACTATAACCATACTTAAACGGTAATTTATCTAAATGGTCAATACAACGATCTAACCAACGGTGGGTCATATGCATCGATCTTTTAGCATAATTATAATCGCAGGGATAAGGTGTACATTCATCAAATGCCATGATAATATCAGCGCCAATAGTACGCTGAATCTCCATTACATTTTCTGGCGTAAAGATATGATAACTCCCATCAATATGACTTTTAAACTTTACACCCTCTTCCTTAATCTTTCTATTTGCCGATAACGAATAGACTTGGTATCCTCCAGAATCGGTTAAAATATTACGATCCCAATTCATAAATTTATGCAAACCTCCCGCTTGTTCCAATATTGGGGTTTTTGGACGCAAATAGAGATGGTATGTATTTCCTAAAATAATATCTGGGTTTATATCCTCCTTTAATTCTCGTTGATGCACACCCTTTACTGTAGCTACAGTACCTACAGGCATAAAAATAGGTGTTTCTATCACCCCATGATCGGTTGTGATTTTTCCAGCTCTGGCTTTACTTTGAGGGTCTTTTTTATTTAATTCAAAA
Source organism: Flavobacteriaceae bacterium (assembly GCA_013215095.1). Lineage (GTDB taxonomy): Bacteria > Bacteroidota > Bacteroidia > Flavobacteriales > Flavobacteriaceae > DT-34. Next base: position 29,105 of record JABSPM010000002.1, read on the forward strand.
ATCATATTCAAAATTTGATCAGTGGACAAAGATAAATAACTCTTCATTCTGAACATTATAATTGTAATTAAATTAACGTATCAAAATACATATATCCTTTTGTAATCATCCTCCATTTTGCTTTAGAAGCTTTGTTAACCTCTACAAAATGGACTGCAAATTACACAACCTAATTTATTTAACTTATCAACCGAAAGTTTATGCGGCATTCCCATTGCCTCAAGACCATAGTTTTCGCACATTTTCCAATTTAGCGATAATTACATACTATGCTAAAAACAAATAAAACCTTGACATTTTTAAATTTGATATACAGCTTAAGACATCGCATCTATACTTTGGCTTTGACTAACAGTAAATAACTATGCTACCTACCATAAAAGTTCAGTACCGTTTTCTGAATTCCAGAACGTTCCTCTATTAAATTCATTAATCAAAAAATTATATATATTATCTGCTGACGTCTCAGGTGTTAACCTGCCATTAGCAAGGTTACTTTCTATGATTTTCGTTTTACCCAGCCTGAATGAATGGAAGCAGCGTTTATTGCTCCTTTTAGTCGATTTGATAAAATTTTCGTTTACATATTAAAAGTCCTTTTTGACACCCTACAACCCACATAACACACTAATTTACAAGCATATAAAAACCCCGTTTTTGAAGAAATATTCAAATAATTCTGTTTTTATTTATCCGTTGAATTAATGATTCGATTAAAAAAAACAGTATCAGTTACATTGACTTCAAAAGTCGATTTAAAAGATTCTAATTCTGGAATTTGAGTATCGAAATCAGGTCCTATTCCTGCATTATTGATTAACATATCAATGCTATTAAATTCTTTAAAAATTTCTTTATGCACATTTTCTATGCTTTACCTATTTGAAAACCTTTACGGTTAATTCTGAGCTCCTAGGTTTTTAATCTCAAAAACAACATTAGAAGCTTTATCTTTATCGCTTTTATCCTTAACAAGGATAAATCCATTTTTAGCTAAGAGTTTTTTAGATTTTTCATTTTCAACATCTGTATAAGCCTCAATATTATCTAGATTAAGTTCATTAAAACCAAAATCAACTACTCTAATTAGAGCTTCACTCATAATTCCTTTTCTCTGAAATACTGGGTTCAAATCGTAGCCAACTTCCGCAATTTTATAATTTTCAGAAAAATTCCAAAGGCAAATCGTTCCAATAATTTTCGGGTCATTTTTTAAGGTAATCCCCCATGAAAAAGATATCTTATTTTTAGTTTCTTGATTTATCTTTTTGATATACGCCATTGCATCCGATATATTTTTTATTTTTCTATTTTCGGGTCGTTCAATAAATTTATTTATCGTTTTATCCGAACGTAAAAACAAAATAACCTCACTGTCAGACTCTTCTATTTTTCTTAAAATAAGCCTTTCTGTATTAAGTATTGGAAATGTCGTGATATTCATTATATGTCATTTATTTTCACAGTAGTTGAAATCAAACATTATATTATTGTCTAGTTTCCAAATGGAAAATGGAATTATTTTCAAAATTAGGTTTTTTTTAATTAATTTTTTGCCAATTATATTTTAGGCTTTAATGACGATTAGCGCTATTCTTTAGCTGAATTGAAACCCTGTCCTTGTTATCCGATTACAAATAAAGACCGTAACATATCGTTTTAACTATTTTTGTTTCACACTTTCTTCTGTAATTAATGCTGTATCCCATAATTAAGACGCCATTACTATAGATTTCTAATGCTATTTGCTAAATACAAGTAATCCCTATTTTTACGTCTTTCCCTCTACAACTGTAAAGCGACCAAGTTATAAATTGTGTCACAAAACAAAACAAAAAACATAGCACATCATAACGCTTTATCTAATACTGTAAAAGAGACAATAGACGCTATAAAAACCTACATATGTCCATTTTATATCGTTATCAACAGATAGGAAACTCAAAAAAACTATTTAAACTTGCCGTGTTGAAAGCTAATCGTTTTAGTTATTAACAATCAGTTCTTCTTTTCTTAAATAGAAAGCATAAGGTTTTTATAAACCCAATCAAAAACCTATTTTTGCAACTTAAAAACAACTCATCTAAAGCATGTCAAACACAAAACAATTACAAGATTTAACGATACAAGTTCGCAGAGACATTCTACGAATGGTACACAAAGTAAATTCTGGTCACCCAGGAGGTTCTCTTGGATGTGCTGAATTTTTTGTAACGCTCTATAATGCTATCATGGAAAGAAACAAAGGTTTTGATATGAATGGTCATAATGAAGATTTATTTTTCTTATCCAATGGCCATATTTCTCCAGTTTATTATAGTGTATTAGCAAGAGCAGGGTATTTTCCAATAGAGGAATTAAACACATTCAGATTAATTGATTCTCGTTTACAAGGACACCCAACAACTCATGAGGGTTTACCTGGAGTTAGAATTGCATCAGGGTCTTTGGGCCAAGGCATGTCTATTGCTATAGGTGCTGCTCAAGCTAAGAAATTAAACAATGATTCGTATCTTGTATATAGTTTACATGGTGATGGTGAGTTGCAAGAAGGTCAAAACTGGGAAGCCATTATGTATGCGTCTGCTAAGAAAATTGACAACATGATTTGCACTATAGACTTAAATGGCAAACAAATTGATGGAGCTACAGATGATGTCTTAGCAATGGGAGATATTAAAGCTAAATTTGAAGCGTTTGATTGGTTGGTTGTAGAGGTTAAAGCTGGTAACTCTATTGATGCTATTCTAAAAGGCATGACAGAAGCCAAAGCAATGACAGGAAAAGGACAACCCATTTGTGTTCTTTTAGAAACTGAAATGGGGAATGGTGTTGATTTTATGATGCACACTCATGCTTGGCATGGCAAGGCTCCAAATGACGAACAATTGGCCTCTGCCTTAAATCAAAATCCTGAAACTTTGGGAGATTACTAACGCTTTATTAAACACACACATGAAAACTTATACATACACAGAAAAAAAAGATACACGCTCAGGATTTGGCGCTGGTTTAACTGAATTAGGACGTACAAATCCAAATGTTGTTGCCTTATGTGCTGATTTAATAGGATCTTTAAAGATGGATGATTTCAAAAATGAAAACCCAGATCGTTTCTTTCAAGTTGGAATCGCCGAGGCAAACATGATAGGTATTGCAGCAGGATTAACTATTGGTGGAAAAATTCCATTTACCGGAACATTTGCCAATTTTTCTACTGGACGTGTTTATGACCAAATTAGACAATCCGTTGCGTATTCTGGTAAAAACGTTAAAATTTGTGCTTCCCACGCAGGCCTGACCCTTGGGGAGGATGGTGCAACACATCAAATTTTAGAGGATATAGGGTTAATGAAAATGTTACCACATATGGTCGTTATTAATCCTTGTGATTACAATCAAACAAAAGCTGCTACGATGGCTATTGCTGAGTATGACGGCCCTGTCTATTTGCGTTTTGGAAGACCAAAAGTCCCTGTTTTCACACCAGAAAATCAAAAATTTGAAATTGGTAAAGCTATTCAAATGATCGAAGGTACAGACGTAACTATTGTTGCTACCGGTCATCTTGTTTGGGAAGCTATAGAAGCTTCTAAGGCGCTTCATGAAGAAGGTATCTCAGCAGAAGTTATAAACATTCATACCATAAAACCTTTAGACGATAAGGCCATCCTAAAATCGGTATCAAAAACAGGCTGTATTGTCACTTGCGAAGAACACAATCACTTAGGTGGACTTGGAGAAAGTGTTGCTAGGGTATTAGCACAAAACAGTCCTACACCTCAAGAATTTGTTGCCACCAACGATACGTTTGGGGAATCTGGTACGCCAGCTCAGCTTATGGAAAAATATGGCTTAGATAGCAAGGCTATTGTCGCTAAATCGAAAGCTGCTATGGCTAGGAAATAATTAATGCTTAAATTCGTTTTTTATTATACAATTATAATGTAAAAAACACATCTTATGAGAAAGCTCATTATATTAATCCTACTTAGCACATATTCAATAGCATTTTCACAAAAAGGGTCTGCCTTTGGTTTCAAAGGCGGACTTAATTATAATTCCAATGGCGACCTAATTACATCGGTGGAAGCTACTAAAGAATCTCCAGAGAGAAACATCGGCTATCATTTTGGTGTTTTTGGCAAACTAGGAAACACCATTTACTTAAGACCAGAAATAGTATACACAGCAACCAAAAGCACATACGACAGTGGTGATTTTAATCTACAAAAATTAGATATGCCTTTACTTTTAGGCTTAAAAATCATTGGCCCTGTTAGTGCACTTGGCGGTCCTTCACTCCAATATATCCTAGATTCAGAATTTAATAATATTACTTTTAAATCTCTAGAAAATGATTTTTCTATTGGAATGCAATTAGGTGTTGCATTAAGCATTAAGAAGATTGGCATTGACCTAAGATACGAGCGTGGGTTCAGCAAAAATGAAGCACTTTTTTTAAACGCAAACGATGTTGACATCAACCGTTTAGACACGAGATCCAATCAACTAATCCTAGGATTTTCTTTTGCAATTAATTAAAAAAAGCCGCTAAACGCGACTTTTTTTAATTAATTGTATTTTTTGATTACAAACTTAATTGTTATCTATATAATCTGGAATACCGTCTCCATCCTCATCATCTAACTTAGACCCATCATCATCAGTATCTAAATAATTTGGAATACCATCTCCATCAGTATCATCATTTGTAGGATCACCATCACCAATATCATTTGTAGGATCACCATCACCATCTTCATCTACTTCCAAATCTGTATCAGGCTCTAAATCTTCATTTACTGTCAATACACCATCACCATCATCATCCGCATCTATAAAATCTACAAAATTATCTTCATCTGTATTATCTTCTTCATCCACTACAAACCCATTTCCATCAATATCTTCTAAATAGCTAGGCACCCCATCATTATCATGATCATTTTCTTCAAATTGAAAAATCTCAAACTTGAAAATTAAATTTGAATATGATGTAACACCACCTGAACTACTCGAAGAAAAATAACCTAAGCCTGATGGTATAAACATCATTCCTACTCCAGCGTCTTCATAAATAACTGTCCCATCTCCATTTAACTCAAAACTTGAGGCTGTGTTAAATGTCGGTGCTATTAACGTCCAACCTGGAACTAATGAGGTTAAATCAAACACTACTGGGTTTATAGAACTATCAAATACATTACCATTTTCTAAGTTCCCAGAATAGTTTAATCTAATGTTATCCGCAAAACTAAACGACTCTCCTCCTCCTTGATTCACTCTCAAAATGTAGTATTTATACTCAGCTTCTTTATAAGTAACCGTTTCTGTTTCAACTGCATTAATTAAAAACGTATGCCCCGTTGGTAAACTTTCCCCTTCATCAAGCTCGGTAACAACAATATCATCCATAGAAACATTAGAGATACCTTCTAATTCTTCAGAATTATAATAATGTGTTTCTAAATACTCAATTAATAAAGGGCCATCTTCAGCCTGCTGTTCTGTTCTATCAGCTTCTGGAATAGTTGTGAGATCATCATCCTCTGGACATCCAAAAAACAGCACTGCTGCTACTAACACAAAAAATGGATTTAGTTTTATTTTCATATTGCTTGCTTTTTTAGGGCCGCAAGATACAATTTTATAATATTTTTGCCTTAATACATTAACGTAGTTTTCACTTTTTTATGCGAATAGACAAATACCTTTGGTGCACCCGATATTTTAAAACCAGAAACATAGCCACTACTGCTTGCAAAAAAGGCCATGTTAAAGTTAATGGCGTTGTGGTAAAACCAAGCAGAGAAGTTTACCCAACCGATGCGATTGAACTTAGAAAAAATCAGATTAATTATCAATTAACTGTAAATGATATCCCTCAAAATAGAGTTAGCGCAAAACTAGTAGACATCTATAGAGTAGATACAACTCCCAAAGAAGCTTTTGAATCTCAAGATCTTCTAAAATACTCAAAAGATTATTATCGCAAAAAAGGCACTGGTAGACCCACTAAAAAAGACCGACGTGATATAGAAGACTATTTAGACGACAAAGATGTCCCTATTACATAAAGCTTACTTGGATAACCGGGTATCACTCCAAAACGACTGGTTGGAATATTGGATATATTATATCATCTCTACTCCCTAATTACTCAATTAAAATACGCTTTTTTATGTTAGATAAAAATCATCATTTTTCTAATGCGTAATTTAACGGCAAACTGGTATTACAACGCCAATGCAAGTTCTATATAGACCAACTTCAAGATAAAGATTTAAAGAAACTTATTTCTGGCGCAGGCAACTCCTATGAAACCGAATACTTATGGCATAGTCGCTTTAAGAACCTTTATCTTCAGATATTTCCGAGCAGTCCTTACAAAATTTAAAACGAGGTGTTCCTTATTTTCCAAACACACATTTAATGCTACAAGACTTTTTTGTTATAGAGGATACATTTGATTTAGTCTTAGAACAAACGTTCTTTTGCGCTATACCTCCTAATATGCGCACTTCATATGTTGACAAAATATCCCAACTCATAATCCCCATGGTTAATTAGATGGAGTATTATTTGATTTTCCTCTCACACAATACGCCACCCTTAAGAGGCTCAAAAGCAGAATATATAAGAAGATTTTCAAATGATTTCTATATAAAAACATTAGAAACAGCTTATTATTCTATTAAAACGAAGAGCTGATAACGAACTGTTTTTTATCTTTGAAAAAAAATAATTTATGGCGCTTAAAGACAATAGTATTTTATCTCATGAAGAAATCAATCATAAAATTAAACGTATTGCATATCAAATTTATGAATCCAATGTAAATGAGACAGAAGTTATACTTGCAGGTATTGCTAATAATGGTTATACGCTTGCCAAGAAATTACAAGCTGCTTTAAAGACCATTTCTGACATAGAACCTATACTTTGCAAAGTAAGTATTGACAAGAAAACACCCTTAAACCCAGTTCAAACATCAATTCCAGCCTCAGATTACACGGGTAAATCTATCGTTTTGATTGATGACGTTCTCAACTCTGGAACCACATTGATCTATGGCGTTAAGCATTTTTTAAACGTACCTTTAAAACAATTTAAAACAGCTGTTTTAGTTAATAGAAACCACAAAAAATACCCAGTAAAAGCTGATTATAAAGGCATTTCACTATCAACATCATTAAGTGAGCATGTTCAAGTAAATTTGAAAGGACCCAAATTTGAAGCGTATTTAAAATAATTGATCTTCAATTTCTTCTACTATAACTTTACTTGGTTTTCTATTTATATCGATGTTATAATCTGCTTGTTCATAGAAATGCGCCCTTTCAAATAGATGTTTTCCAACAAACTCTAAAAGTTGTTCTCTATCTTTAATATGAGATACTAAAGGACGTTTTGATTTTTCATGCCATAAACGTTCGACAATAGTACCTATGGAAGCTTTTAAATAAAGACTCAATACCTTATCGTTCTTATTTATAACATTCATATTATTCGCATAACACGGAGTACCACCTCCAAGACTTAAAACAAGGTCACCTTTCTCCTCTAAAATATCATTTAAACTCTGATGTTCTAATGTTCTGAAATAAATTTCACCTTTACTTTTAAATATATTTTCAATGGATGCACCTACTTTTTTTTCTATATAATGATCTAAATCAATAAAATCATATCTGAGTTTTTGAGATAATAGTCTGCCAATTGTAGACTTACCAGAAGTCATATACCCTAATAATATAATGATCATTTTTTCTTATTTATTTAATTTACAAAGCTATATATATTGTGATTGAAAAAAAACTAAAAAATATGCAAAAAAAGCATTGTTTAATTGATAAAACATCCTATATTTGCACCCGCATTCAAAGGATGATTGACCAGTTAGCTCAGTTGGTAGAGCATCTCCCTTTTAAGGAGAGGGTCCTGGGTTCGAGCCCCAGACTGGTCACAACTAAAGTTAAGCTCTAGCTTAGCTTTTTTTATTTTGAAAAATCCATTTCTTAGCGCACGTGGCGGAATTGGTAGACGCGCTAGCTTGAGGGGTTAGTGGCCATTAGGTCGTGGAAGTTCGAATCTTCTCGTGCGCACAAAAAGACAAATATTGACCAGTTAGCTCAGTTGGTAGAGCATCTCCCTTTTAAGGAGAGGGTCCTGGGTTCGAGCCCCAGACTGGTCACAGCTAAAAGTTAAGCATTTGCTTAACTTTTTTTGTTAATACCTTTTTCCATTTGAAAGTACCTTAAAGAAAAAGATGATTTTTTTCTTTATATAAAAAAATGACGTTTTATTCAAGTGATTTCAAATGTAAAATGACATTATAATCACTTTGCTTTAACAAACAACATAGGACACTACATTTTCACACATTCGATTTCTAAATTTAAAGCCATTTCTAGGCACTTCATCCATTTTAAGACAATTTTATCTCTTTTTAATTTTATTCTTATTAGATTTGTCTAACTTTAATGAATTAAAAGTGAACAACATTAAAACAAATTTCAGCATAAAAGACTTAGAACATCTTACAGGTATAAAGGCACATACCATTCGTATCTGGGAAAAACGCTATAATCTTTTGCAGCCCAATCGTTCCGATACTAACATTCGAAATTATAGCATTGAAAGCCTCCAAAAATTGCTAAATATTTCTTTTCTTAACGAAAGCGGGTATAAAATTTCCAAAATTGCAAAAATGGAAACTCGCGACATACCAATACTGGTAAGGGAACTTGCGTCAAAGGGACAACAAAAACACCATGCTGTTAACGCGCTTAAAATGGCAATGCTTAATTTTGACCAATCTACATTCTACACCACATACAACAACTTGCTCCAGGAAAACACCTTTAAAATGATATTTCATGAGGTGTTTATACCCCTCCTAAAAGATATTGGAATATTATGGCAAACTAATACTATAAACCCTGCACACGAGCATTTCATTTCAACATTAATTAAACAAAAGGTTCTCATAAATATTGAAAAAGTCCAAACCTTAGAACCTAATAGAAAAGACAAAACCTTTGTATTGTTTCTTCCGATGCATGAAATACATGACATAGGCTTACTTTACATTAATTACGAAATTGTATGTGCTGGATATCAATCCATATTCTTAGGGCAGAGTATACCTATAGAAAGCTTAAAGGACATTACAAAACTTTACAACACCATTGTTTTTGGCTCTTATTTCACCGTAAAACCAGAAACTGAAGACATCCAAAACTATCTTCAAACTTTTAATGACTTACTTTTAAAAGATACAAAACACGAATTATTTGTACTCGGAGTGAAACTTAACAACTATCAATTACCAAAAGAAAACACCCAAATAAAACTGTACAATTCCATAGATAACTTCGTTAAAAGTTTATAAAATTTACAACATGAATTAATTTTGTTTATCTTTTTTAATATATTTGTTAGACAAAATGAATACATCTATACACATCATCGGTTCAGGGTTCTCAGCGTTAGCTGCGGCCAGCTATCTTGCAAAATTAGATTTCAAGGTAACTATTTTTGAAAAAAACAACAGTATTGGAGGACGCGCAAGACGCTACCAACGAGAAGGATTTACATTTGACATTGGCCCTACTTGGTATTGGATGCCTGATGTCTTTGAACGCTTCTTTAATGACTTTGGAAAAACACCAAATGACTACTACACCTTAGATAAATTAGACCCAGCTTATAGTGTCTATTTTGATAAGGATGATTCTATTACAATAGGAGAAGGTCTGGACAGTATCTATGAAACATTTGAAAAGGAAGAAAAGGGTAGTTCTAAAGAATTAAATGCATTTATTAATCTCGCCAAATCAAATTATGACATTGCCATTAAAGATCTTGTCTATAAACCTGGTGTTTCTCCACTAGAATTAGTTACGCCCAAAACAATAAAAAAGCTTAATCAATTTTTTAGTACTGTAAAGAAAGACGTTCGCAAACGATTCAATAATAATCGTTTAGCGCAAATTCTTGAGTTTCCCGTTCTATTTCTAGGTGCTAAACCTAGTAATACGCCTTCTTTCTATAACTTTATGAACTATGCCGATTTTGGCTTAGGTACATTTCACCCTAAAAAAGGTATGTATGAAGTTATAGAAGCGATGAAAACCCTAGCCTTAGAGCTTGGCGTAACGATAAAAACCAATCAAAATGTTGAGCGCATAATACTTGATAATAAAAAAGCTACTGGTCTTATTTCAAATGGAACAGCCTATCATTGCGATGTTGTTTTAAGTGGCGCAGATTACCACCATACAGAACAGTTAATACCTCCTAAAAATCGCCAATATTCTGAGTCCTACTGGAATAAAAAAACATTTGCCCCATCTGCACTACTCTTTTATGTTGGTTTTAACAAAAAACTAAAAAACGTAAATCATCATACTCTATTTTTTGACACTGATTTCGACCAACATGCCAAAACCATCTACGATGATCCAAAATGGCCAGAAGAACCATTATTCTATGCAAGTTTCCCAAGTATTACGGATGCTTATTTTGCCCCTGAAGGGAAAGAATCTGGAACTTTTTTAGTTCCTTTAGCGCCTGGCATCGAAGACACTCCAGAGCTTCGCGAAGCTTATTTTAATAAAATCATTAACCGTTTTGAATCCTTGACTTCTCAATCAGTTAAAGCGGATATTTTATTTAAAAAATCATACTGTATTAATGATTTTGTAAAAGATTACAACTCCTATAAAGGGAATGCATACGGTATGGCAAACACTTTGTTTCAAACTGCATTTTTGAGACCTAAATTGCAAAGTAAATCCATTTCTAATCTATTTTTTACTGGACAATTAACCGTTCCTGGTCCTGGCGTTCCGCCTTCTTTAATATCCGGAAAGCTCTCAGCAGAGTTAATCCACAACTATATAAGTACACATTCTAAAGTGACAAGCACTAACGCAATCTAATATCAAAACAACTAAACGTTATGAAATCTCTATTTGATTCTATCTCTTATGAATGTTCTAGAAACATCACAAGAACCTATAGCACCTCATTTTCCCTTGCTACCAAAATGTTGGCCCCATCTATACGACAGGACATCTATAACATTTATGGCTTTGTGCGCGCAGCAGACGAAATCGTTGATTCTTTTCATAACTATGACAAAGCGACCTTATTTAATAATTTCGAACAGGATTTAGAATCGAGCCTAGTGCACAAAATTAGTTTAAATCCAATCCTAAATGCCTTTCAACACAGCTATCACAAATACAATATAGATAAATCATTAGTAGACAGTTTCATGAAAAGTATGCGCATGGATTTGCACAAATCCGAATACAACACTGTTGAGGAATACAAAGCATATATCTATGGTTCTGCTGATGTTGTTGGCTTAATGTGCTTAAAGGTATTTGTAAAAGGCGACGAGAGCAAATACAATGCATTAAAGTTGTCTGCAATGTCTTTAGGTTCTGCATTTCAGAAAGTGAATTTTTTGAGAGATTTAAACGCTGATTTTAATGAATTGAATCGCAGTTATTTTCCAAATGCGGATTTAAAAAACTTAAATGAGCAGTCAAAACAACTTATTATTAATGAAATTGAAACTGATTTTGCTCATGGACTTACAGGAATCAAACATTTACCTATGGAAGCTAGATTTGGGGTATATACAGCCTACAGATATTACCGTCAATTATTGCACAAATTAAAAGAGACACCTGCTCTGGAAATTAAGAACTCTAGAATACGCATACCAAACTTTAAAAAGTTTGAGCTACTCACTAGAAGCTATGTAAAACATCAATTAAATTTATTATAACCAAAACGCATTATGAAAATTTTACTTTGGATACTTGTTTTAATAACCACCTTTGGGTTTATGGAATTTATGGCCTGGTTTACCCACAAATATATCATGCATGGTTTTTTATGTTACCTCCATAAAGACCATCATATTAAAAACCATAAACATTGGTTTGAGCGCAACGATACCTTTTTTGTTTTTTATGCGGTTGTAAGCATTACTTTTGTATATTTATGGAGATACCATGAGTTTTGGCTAGGCCTACCTATTGGGGTAGGAATTTTCGCCTATGGACTTACCTATTTTTTTGTGCATGATATTTTCATTCATCGTCGATTTAAATTTTTCAGTAATACAAATAACATCTATGCCAAAGGGCTGAGACGCGCGCACCACATCCACCATAAACACACTAAAAAAGAGGGCAGCGAAAATTTCGGGATGCTTGTTGTTCCTTTAAAATATTTTAAAAAATAACCCATGAAACTCCTGTATTTACTCTTAAATATTGGGTCTATTTCAGTTCCATTTTTGTTCAGTTTTCATCCTAAAATAAAACTTTACAAAAGATGGAAAGCATTATTTATTGCGATATTAACAACAATGACATTCTATATTATATGGGATATCATATTTACAAAAATTGGTGTTTGGGGATTCAATCCAAACTATTATATAGGCATTAAACTTTTTAATTTACCGTTTGAAGAAGTTTTATTTTTTATTTGCATACCTTACGCTTGCGTATTTACACATTATGCACTTCTATATTACTTCCCTAAATGGCATATTTCAAAACGCACGACTCTACTTACATCAATAGTTATACTTCTAGTTTTAAGTATTATCGGGATTTATAATGTAAATCAACTTTACACATGCATCAATGCCATTGTAGCAATTATTGTTCTTAGTTTTACTCTAAAACACCAATTTCAATTACTTCAAAAATTTTATCTTACCTTTTTAGTAATGCTTATTCCTTTTCTTTTGGTGAATGGTACCTTAACAGGTAGTTTCATCGAAGATGAAGTTGTTTGGTACGACAATACCGAAAATTTAAATATTAGACTTTTCACCATCCCTATAGAAGACAGCATATATGCTTTTTCATTAATTTTAAGTAATCTCGCTTTAACCCAATACTTTCAGGCAAAGCTATTCTTTAAGTAATATTTCAATTTCATGCCTTACCGCTTTGCTACTCCAATTGGCTGCACCTGTTTTATCGATAACAATTTCCCCATTTTTACTTATTAACAATGTGCGAGGTATAGACGACAACTCCAGCGCATTTGGGTAATTCGATAATGGCAAGTAACTATTTAAATCATAGTCTTTGGCTTTGAAAAAAGATTCGACCTTATGCGTCGCTTCATTAGACACTAAAATAATTTCAATCTTATCTCTATAATCTTCTGCTAAGTCTTTTATATAGGGAAGTTCCGCAATACATGGCGGACACCATGTTGCCCAAAAATTAAGCACTACAACCCTCCCTTTTAAATCCTTAAAATTAATGCGACGCCCTTTTAAATCTTGAAGTTGCCAAGACCGAAAATCCAAAATACTTCTAGTAGACTTGTCTTCTATAGTTGGACTAAACATCGCCAATCCTTTATTAAAAAAAACCTGAATAGGCAGTCTAGTTTGAGGAATTATTAGCAAGACTAAAACTATGAGCAACACTAAGTTGCTTATTTGCTTTTTTTGAAATTTAATCATATCAAATTCTAAAGATAAGGTATAAACATCACCACAACATCAGTCTTTATTATGCGTCTTTACTACCAAAAATACGTTTTTTAAACCCTGCAAAAAGTGCTACCGCTCCAATTGCTATAAACTTCCAGAACTTTAGCAAGACTGCAAAAAATCCAGCTTTAGCCAAAACTTTTCCAGCAATTAGTCCCCCAATACCATAAGCCGCTACCTCATCTATATCTGGATTAAAATCTGAATACCTGTAACCTTCATTAAATTCTACGCTTGCCAAAATGGCATTGACATCACTTTTAACCTTTGACAATACAGGCATATCTCCAATGACATTAAGATTGAGGTAACCTTTTCTACCTAAGACTCTAATATTATAATTAAGAGTATTTACTTCTGTATTTTCAAATTTAAATTCTTGCGCCCAATGCAATTTTTTAGTTACATCATCATAAAATGGTTGAGAAGCCCATCCTAAAAACTCCATAGCATCAAAACCCATCTCAACGCGTTCGGCACTTTGTAGCTTCGTATCTTCTTTAATTTCTTCTAGAAGTTTATCGTAGTCTAAATCTCTAGCATCACTGTCATCAATATACCCATCCTTTGCATATGTTATCTCAACTGCATAAATAAAATCATCCCCTATTATAGTTGAATTTTCAGGAAATAATAATCCTAATGTTTCTGCTGGTGGATTTCCCCAATAGTCTGTTAATACGACTTGACTCTGCTCTGAATCCAAATATTTATAACCATCTGGAACATTAATATTTGCCACACCATTACCCAATTGAATGACACCTCTTTTATAAGTAAAGGTAGTATTTATACTATCTATTAAACGCGTCATTTCTTTTAAGGAAAGAGATTCATTGACATCATCACTTTGGCTCTCATCATTTTGAGCAGCTAAAGTAAATATCCCCAAAAAGACAAAGCCTAAGGTTATAAGATTTTTCATATTTAAGTTTTAAATTTATACTACAATAGTACTAAATAACAACGTTTAAATAAAATCTAAACAATGTAATTATCTAGATATGCTGTCCCCCACTAAATAACACTGTTTTTTTCAAGTTTTATACCTTTGCTAATATTTTATAATCAATTACTTTAAGGCAAATTCAATCATTTTATGATTACTGATTAGAACTAACTATCCTAGTATCCATTGCTATTTTACTGACACCTTATACAATATCCGACCAAAACACCAAACAATTGAAGCTTATAAGCTATATCTTGATTATATATCATCTATATATTGCAAAAAAAAGGTGTAAACCCTTTAATCGAGCTTACACCATATCTATTAACCTAAAAAAGTAATAAAAAAATCTTATCTAACTACGGTTCCAGACAATGACGCCAATGGTCCGTCTTCCATAGTTATAGCTGTATGATCTGCGGCATCTGATGGCACCACATGTGCCAATGGTTTTATTGTAAAAGGTGATGCATTATTATCTGGATAAGGTTCTACAGAAATAACGATTGTAGTTCCTTTTAAATCTGTTGGAAATGTTAATCCAGATGGAGGGTTTTGCAAATAATCTTCACCTGGAAAGCTTGGCCCGTCATTATCATCGCCTTTATAAACCGATGTAGCAGCATTATCATCAGCAGATGCAGGGTCTGTAAAGGTTCCTGTGCTTATAGCCATTTCATTCATCACTACCCAACCTTCGTATTTCCAACCGTCAGAAAGAGTTGGTAAGTCTAATCCAGCCATAGCACTACCACTAGAATTATCTAAAAACCATACACCACTTTCTTCATTCGTATCGTCTGTATCTGTAGGCGTAGCTAAAATATATGTTCCAGTAGATGTACCAAAGTCCCCTACCATAGCATTTGAATTTACAGTAGCACTGTCTCCGCTAAAAGTTCCTGATAATATTTTTGTCGCTGCTGGTTCTGGATCTGAATCATCAGCTGGCTCTATAGACAACACAAAGTCAGTAGCCTCTTCTAATTGACTAGTATTTACTTGAAAGGTTTGCGGAAAATCTACACTAGTAAAAGTTCCTGTAGATACGGGTTGTTCGTCAACAATAATCCATCCCTCATACACAAAATCATCACCTAAAGCTTCTAGTCCTTCTAAATTTAAAGTAAGTCCAGATGTTGTTGATTCATTGTCATCATTATCACTACAAGAAACGGCTAACACTCCTAATGCTACAACCGATAAAAACATTTTTCTAATCATTATTCTTAATTTTGAAAATTTTACATGTCAAAAGTATTTCATATGATTCTTTTAAAATGTTAGCTAGCTAACAGAAACACCTTTTTTTAAAAAAACATTATATTTTTTGAACTAATACCATTTGTCATTTGAAATCACTTGAATAAAACGCATTTTTATTTTACGGTACTTTCAAATGAAAAATACTATAAAACTCAAAAAAGTCCAAATACCACTTT
The DNA here is from genome assembly GCA_013215095.1 of Flavobacteriaceae bacterium. Classification (GTDB taxonomy): domain Bacteria; phylum Bacteroidota; class Bacteroidia; order Flavobacteriales; family Flavobacteriaceae; genus DT-34. The sequence goes on from JABSPM010000002.1 coordinate 45,048, forward strand.
TGGTATTTGGACTTTTGTTTTGTACCTAATTTCAAGAAAACGTTTTAATTCTATGCGATGTTTTTATAAATTCTTATCTGTTTTCTTTCATAATCTATTTTTTTCTCTTCCTTTAGTTCGTTAAGCAAAATATTTAAAGTTGGCCTTGAGACCCCAATCAATGAAGCAATATCTTTTTGCGTATAAGGGTGATTAATTATATGGTCTCCTGTTTCTTCACAACCATACCCATAGTCCACACATAAATCCTCTAAAAACTCGATCAATCTTGTTTTAGCATCTTTGTACATTAGTAGGCGTAATCGTCTTTCTAGTTTCTGAAGTTTAAACCCAATAAACTTATATACTTTAAAACTAAAGGTTTGATTATCTCTCATTAAACCATGCATGGTATCTACGCCTATTGGGCAAATTGATGTACTACGGTCTATAGACTGGGCAAACTCTTTCCGTTTTTGTTCGCCAAAAATAGCTTTCTCACCAAACAATTCACCCTTAGTCAAAATTGCTTTAACTACCTCTTCTCCGTCTTCATTATAATAGCCGATCTTTACTTTTCCTTTTTCTATAAGATACACTTTATTTGAAGAGTCGTCTTCAAAATAGATATATTCACTTTTTCCATAAGCGTCAAAATCATGGTCTTTTTTATAAGATTTAAACTTATGAGGGCAAAGTAATTTGAACAACTTAACATCTTCAAAAAACCAGATAGAATTCATAATATATTTTTAGATTTAATGTTTTTTAAGTAGTCGAACCATTGATACCGTTCTTACAAACAAACCTAACAAGATCGTTAAAAAAAAAGTGTCATTTAAGACCTCCCTTGTTTTGACTAAGAAGCATTTTGTTTCTTTATTAAATTAAGTGCAGATCCCTCGGCAAACCACTCAATTTGACCTACGTTATACGTATGATTTGCAAGAATCGTATCTTTTGTTCCATTTGCATGAACAATTTCAATAGTTAAAGGCTTTTTGGGAGCAAATTGATGCAAATCTACAAAGTTAAACGTATCATCTTCTAGAATTAAATCATAATCATTTTCATTTGCAAAGGTCAACCCTAGCATCCCCTGTTTTTTTAGATTGGTTTCGTGAATACGTGCAAAAGATTTAACAATTACAGCGGCCACGCCCAAATGACGTGGTTCCATTGCGGCATGTTCTCTAGATGACCCTTCGCCATAATTATGATCTCCCACAACAATAGAATATATGGCCTCTGCTTTATAAGCCCTTGCTGTATCTGGCACACTTCCATATTCTCCTGTTAGTTGACTTTTCACAAAATTGGTTTGCTTGTTATATGCATTAACTGCCCCAATGAGCATATTATTAGAAATATTATCTAAGTGCCCTCTATAGCGCAACCATGGTCCTGCCATAGAAATATGATCTGTTGTACATTTACCAAATGCTTTAATTAATAGTTTTGCCCCTTTAATAGTCGTACCTATAGGACTAAAAGGTGATAACAATTCTAAGCGTTCTGATTGGGGATTTACAGTAATTTCTATACCACTTCCGTCTTTAACTGGCTCTACATAGCCATTTTCTTTCACATCAAAACCCTTTGGCGGCAACTCCCATCCTGTTGGCTGATCTAATGTTACCTCTTCTCCATCTTCATTGATTAAGGTATCTGTCATTGGGTTAAAATCTAATCTTCCAGCTATAGCCACAGCCGCTACCAACTCGGGAGATGCAACAAAGGCATGCGTATTTGGGTTGCCATCTGCGCGTTTTGCAAAGTTTCTATTAAATGAGTGCACAACACTATTTTTTGGCGCATTTTTTGGGTCAGAATACCTCGCCCACTGTCCAATACACGGTCCACAAGCATTAGTGAAAATTTTGGCATTCAATTTTTCAAACACATCTAATATACCATCACGTTCTGCAGTATATCGCACTTGTTCTGACCCAGGGTTAATCCCAAATTCTGCTTTAGTTATCAAATTCTTATCTAAGGCTTGCTGCGCTATAGACGCCGCTCTTGACAAATCTTCATACGATGAATTGGTGCACGATCCAATAAGTCCCCATTCGACTTTTAGTGGCCAATCATTATGTTTTGCTTTCTTGGTCATTTCCTTTCCTGCTGCCGTTGATAAATCTGGAGTAAAAGGCCCATTTAACAAAGGTCCTAATTCGGAAAGATTAATCTCAATTACCTGATCAAAAAAAGCTTTAGGGTTTTTATATACCTCGGGGTCTGCCGTTAAATAATCTTTAATCTTATTGGCGGCGTCGGCTACATCTTCTCTATCTGTTGCACGTAAGTAACGTGACATTGACTCATCATAACCAAAGGTTGAAGTAGTTGCTCCAATTTCGGCTCCCATATTGCAGATCGTTCCTTTTCCTGTGCAAGACATTGCAATAGCTCCAGGTCCAAAGTATTCTACAATAGCCCCTGTTCCTCCTTTAACCGTTAAAATTTCAGCTACTTTAAGAATTACATCTTTTGGTGCTGTCCAGCCCGAAAGTTTTCCTGTAAGTTTAACACCTATAAGTTTTGGAAATTTAAGTTCCCAAGGCATTCCTGCCATAACATCTACAGCATCTGCCCCACCAACTCCAATAGCTACCATTCCTAACCCTCCTGCATTTACAGTATGTGAATCTGTACCAATCATCATTCCTCCTGGAAACGCATAGTTTTCTAGTACAACTTGATGTATAATTCCTGCACCAGGCTTCCAAAATCCAATCCCATATTTATTTGATACCGATGCCAAAAATTCAAACACCTCATAACTTACATCATTTGCACGTTTTAAATCTTTAGCAGCTCCTTCTTTTGCTTGAATTAAATGATCGCAATGTACTGTAGTTGGCACAGCAACTTTTTTCTTTCCTGCTTGCATAAATTGCAATAATGCCATTTGGGCTGTTGCGTCTTGACATGCTATTCTATCTGGCGAAAAATCAACATAATCCTGTCCTCTTTTAAAAGCTGCAGAAGGCATATCACTCCACAAATGTGCATATAATATCTTTTCTGAAAGTGTTAAAGGCTTACCTTTGAGTTTTCGGGCAGAATTAACACGCTCTGGAAATTTTGAATACACATCTTTAATCATTTCAATATCAAATGCCATAACTTCTATTTTTGCTATATTTATAATATAACAATGTATTAAAAAAGTCCTAAACCTACAACCAAACTACTCAAATTCAGCTTATTTATATTCATTTTAGCTAACAACATTAAGCACATATTTTCGAAAGAAAATAGTATAAAGCAATACTTATATCGGTCTTGTATTTCTGTCCCTGCATCATCACACCACAATACAACATTATGAGATATAAGCAAAACCCCCACTTAATAATACGGTGAGGGTTTCTTATAATTTGCTACCAAAAGTATAGCACACGTAATGGATTGTGTTTAAAATGACAATAGATGTCCTGGTTTAGATGTCATTTTATTAAGTGGCGGGGCAAACTTTGTCAACTTAATTCCTTTAACTGCAGCTTTATACTCTTCTATTGTAGGTGTTCTTCCTAAAATAGCTGAGAGCACAACTACTGGTGTTGAAGCTAATAATGACTCTCCTTTCTTACGATCTGAATCTTTTACCACACGGCCTTGAAACAAACGTGTTGATGTTGCCATTACTGTATCTCCTTTTTCCGCTTTTTCTTGGTTACCCATACAAAGGTTGCACCCCGGGCGTTCTAAATATAAAATAGTATCATATTCTGTTCTAGCTGCACCTTTAGGAGCCGCATCATCAAATTCAAATCCAGAATATTTTTGAAGTATTTCCCAATCACCTTCTGCTTTGAGTTCATCAATAATATTATACGTTGGCGCTGTAACTACTAGCGGTGCTTTAAACTGGACTTTCCCATGAATTTCTTCCAAATTTTTAAGCATTTTTGCTACAATCTTGATATCACCTTTATGCACCATACAAGACCCTACGAAACCTAAATCAACCTGTTTTGTACCTTCATAAAAAGACAATTCTCTAATAGTATCATGTGTATAACGCTTGGAGACATCTTCATTATGGACATCTGGATCTGCAATCATTGGTTGATCTATAATATCTAAGTCCACAACAAACTCTGCAAAATAGTTGGCATTATCATCTGGAGTTAAAGGTGGATTTTTTCCAGATCTTACGTCTTCGATACGTTTGTCTGCTTTATCGATAAGGCCTTGAAGCACTTGTTTTTGGTTATCCATACCTTTATCGATCATAATTTGAATTCTGCTCTTTGCAATCTCTAAAGACTCGATAAGTGTATCATCTTGTGAAATACAGATTGATGCTTTCGCTTTCATTTCTGCAGTCCAATCGGTAAATGTAAAAGCTTGATCTGCAGGTAATGTTCCAATATGCACTTCAATAATTCTACCTTGAAACACATTATCGCCATCAAATGCTTCCAACATTTGTGCTTGAGTTGCGTGAACAACATCACGGAAATCCATATGATCTTTCATTTCCCCTTTAAACGTTACTTTAACTGATTGCGGAATTGGCATTGTTGCTTCTCCTGTTGCTAAAGCTAAAGCTACCGTTCCTGAGTCCGCTCCAAAAGCCACCCCTTTAGACATACGCGTATGCGAATCTCCACCAATGATAATATCCCAATCACTTACAGTAATATCATTTAAAACTTTATGTATTACATCGGTCATCGCGTGATATTCTCCTTTTGGATCGCGAGCTGTAATAAGTCCGAAGTCATTCATAAACTTCATTAATCTTGGAATATTTGCCTTAGACTTATCATCCCAAACTGATGCGGTGTGACACCCTGATTGGTAACCTCCATCTACAATTGGAGAAATAACAGTTGCCGCCATCATTTCTAGTTCTTGAGACGTCATTAATCCTGTTGTATCCTGAGAACCTACAATATTTACTTCTACACGAACATCTGAACCTGCATGTAATATTTTTCCAGGTGTTGTTCCTACAGCATTTCTATTAAATATTTTTTCAACTGCCGTTAGACCTTGTCCTTCAATTGATATTTCTTTAGATGGTGCATAAACTTGAGGTACCTCAATACCTAGTGACTTAGCTGCAAAGGTTTGTAGTTTTTTTCCAAAAACTACGGCATACGATCCTCCTGCCTTAATAAACTCCATTTTTTGTGGTGTTAAAGCTGCTGAGATATCTTTTAATTCTTCGTCGCCGTTATATAACTTTTTTGTTTTTGTATTTATAGTAAGTACAGTTCCAGTATCTACTGAATATTCTTGTTTTAAAACAGGTTCTCCATCTTCATCTACAATTGTATTTCCGTCTTCATCTTTTTGCTTTACCCAGTTCTTAAGATCAATTCCTATACCACCCGTGACACCAACTGTTGTTAAGAAAATTGGAGAAATACCATTAGTTCCAGCAATTACTGGTGCAATATTTATAAAAGGCACGTATGGACTTGATGATATTCCAGTCCATAGGGCTACGTTGTTTACACCCGACATACGAGAAGATCCTACCCCCATGGTTCCTTTTTCGGCTATAAGCATTATACGCTTATCTGGGTGTTGTGCTTTCAATTCAAGCACCTCGTTTTGCATATCTTTATTATGTTCAAAAATACACTGACCGTGTAATTCACGATCAGATCTTGAGTGCGCATCACTACCTGGGGATAATAAATCTGTAGAAATATCTCCTACTCCAGAGATATATGTAACGACCTTAATTTCTTCTTCTACGTCTGGAAGTTTTGTAAAGAATTCTGCTTGAGCATAACTTTCAATAATTGCTTTAGCCGTTGTATTTCCTGCCTTCATCGCATTTTCTAAACGTTCGGTATCTGCTTCATATAAGAATACCTGAGTTTTTAGGACTTTTGCAGCTTGTGAAACAATATCAGGTTGTTCACAATCTAGGGCTAAATCTAAAAGCACTTCGATAGATGGTCCTCCTTTCATATGAGATAATTGCTCAAATGCAAATTCTACATCTATCTCTTCTAATGTAAATTGCCCTAAGATGATCTCTTTTAAAAATTGTGCCTTTACACCAGCAGCACCAGTTGTACCTGGTAATGTATTATAAATAAAAAAGTGCAGTGAGTCTTTGCGATGTGGATGATTGACGTCTTTAATCTGGTCAATTATTTCGCTAATCAATTCAGCTTCATCTATTGGTTTTGGATGAAGATTTTGACCTTTTCGAGTTTCTATTTCTTTGATGTAATCCGTGTAGTTCATAGAGCGCTTGTTTTACAAAGTTAAATGCTCTTGAGTTAATTTAATTTTGCGCACCAAATTGCTTGATTTAAATTAACTCAAGCGTCTTGTATAAAATTTAAAGTTCTGATTGAGTTTTAAGTGCTGCAAAATTAACAAATATCAGCGAATATTAAAAAATATGTAAGGAAACCTTGTGTTTTATAACAATACATCAACAAAAACAAAACTTAACCTGTTTATATTGAGATATCAATAATTTTAAAGTGTCAAAATTATCAAATTAACAACTTTCGTAAGTGATATACTCTTCTAATTTTAGAATAAACTGTGGATAATTTGCTCTTCATTGACACCTTCGGCGTCAGCTTTGTAGTTTTTTATAATTCTATGACGCAATATACTTGTAGCTACGGCCTGGATATTTTCTATATCTGGAGAAAATTTGCCATTAATAGCGGCATGAGTTTTAGCTGCTAGTATTAGATTCTGTGACGCACGTGGCCCAGCTCCCCAATCGATATATTGCTTTACTAAATCTGTTGCAGCTTCACTTTTTGGTCTTGTCTTACCAACCATTTCAACGGCGTACTCAATGACATTATCTGCTACAGGTATACGTCTAATAACCTGTTGAAAATCTACAATGTCTTGTGCTGCAAACAAAGGGTTTACCTTTGGCTTTATATCAGATGTGGTAGCTTTAACAACATCAACTTCTTCTTGAAATGAGGGATATTCTAAATTAATAGCAAACATAAAGCGATCCAATTGCGCTTCTGGCAAAGGATAAGTTCCTTCTTGTTCAATTGGATTTTGGGTGGCTAACACAAAATATGGTAAATCTAATTTATAATGATGTCCTGCAACCGTAACAGCCCGTTCTTGCATAGCCTCTAAAAGGGCTGCTTGTGTTTTTGGAGGTGTTCGGTTAATCTCATCTGCCAAAATAATATTGGCGAAAATGGGTCCCTTTATAAACTTAAATTGTCTGTCTTCATCTAAAATTTCACTCCCTAGTATATCACTAGGCATTAAATCTGGTGTAAATTGAATACGTTTAAAGTCTAGTCCTAATGCTTGCGAAATAGTATTAACCATTAATGTTTTTGCCAAACCAGGAACGCCTATTAATAGCGCGTGTCCTCCTGAAAAAATGGATATCAAAATTTGGTTTACTACCTCATCTTGCCCAATAATAACCTTAGCAACTTCGTTTTTTAAGTCTTTATACTTATTAACAAGTTTTTCTATTGCTGCAACGTCTGACATATAATTATTTACTATTTTTTAACCAGTTACTTTTAAAATCACAAGATCTATTTTCTCCATTTAGCTTAATATAAGTATCCAAAATCTTGTCTTCTTGCCACTTTTTGATAATTTCAATACGTTTATCTTCAAGCGCTAGGGCTTTGATTTTCAAATAATCTTTAGCGAAATCTGCTGTATGTTCATCAATCCTGTCTGTAACGGTTAAGATTTTGAATTTTACGGGATTTTCACGATCGCTATCTTCTAACACTAAACTTACATTGTTATCTTTTAAATTTTGGACCTGAGCATAGATTTCTGGATCCATTTTTGTCAACTCAAAACTATAATCTTGTGTATCTGGATTACGCAATTGACCTCCATCAAATTTTGTTTCCTTTTCATCACTAACCTCCAAAGCTGCTTCTGCAAAGGTGATACTTCCATCTAAAATTCTTTGACGCGCATTTTCCAATTCTGATTTAGCTTTACTAATAGCATCTTCCGTAATTTTTGGACGCATTAAAATATGCTGAACATCATATTCTTGTCCTCTAATACGTTCTAGATATATGATATGATATCCAAAATCTGTCTTGAAAGGTTCAGAAATTTCACCTTCTTCTAAAGAGAATGCTATTTCTCTAAATTCTTTTACCATTTGTGGACGATTTCTATTAAGCGTATAACGTCCTCCATTTTTCTTTGATGCCGTATCTTCTGTATATAAAACCGCTTTTGTGGTAAAACTTGCACCGTTTTCTAGTACATCTGCCTTAAATGATTTTAATTGATTGATAACTTTATCTACTTCTTCTTTTGTTGTTTCTGGCACCACAACAATTTGAGCAATTTTTAATTCTGTTCCGAATAAAGGTGGGTCTTCTTTTAAATTCTTATTATAAAATTGACGCACTTCTTCAGGTGTTACTTCGGCGTCTTCAACAATTTTTTGTTGCATTGATGAGGCCATTTTATTGTTTTTGTTATGTTCATACATCTCATCCCTTAATTCTTTCTCAGATGATTTCTTATAGTATGCCACTAACTTTTCCATAGATCCAATCTGCTCGGCAAACATATTAAGCTGTTGATCTACGTAAGATCTAATTTCATTGTCATTAACCTCAATACTATCTTGTATCGCATGATGTATGTATAATTTGTCTTCTAATAATTTCCCAAACAATTCGCATTTTGTAATGCCATCTGTATTTACGCCACCAGCTTCTAACATTTGATATTGTTTTTCAATGTCTGATTCTAAAATCACAAAATCTCCAACCACAGCTGCAACGCCGTCAACTTTAAAGCGCCCGTCCTTACTGGTTCTTTCTTCTTTTTTCTTCTCTTCATTATTTTCCTCAATAATTTCCTGAGCCATTGTTGTCAATGACATTAAGAAACACATACTTAAAATCAGATATTTCACCTTAGTTATAAATTTCAAATTGTTTGTTTTTAATTGCATCTTTTGTGATGTCTTTTTCTAATTGCTTAATAAACTCAAGCTTACGCTTATTAATGACGATTTGCTTTATAGTAGGCATTACATATTCTATAGGTGCAACATCGTTACGATAAAGCACATCATTAATTTGCATCAAATATACTCCTAATGAATCTTTGAGTTGTATAAAATTAGATTTTTTTAACAGTTCTTTTTTGTTTTCAGCATTTATGACTGGAATTTTTGTCATGACCTGATTTGCCTTAATCCATATAGAATCGTTAAGACTATAAGCTTTAAACTGTATTGAAATAGAGTCTAATATCTCTTTATCTTCCTTATCAAAACGTTTAAAACGTTCTGCTACCGTTTTGATATCGTCATTATTTTCATTGATATTAATATATCTAAACTTAATGAGTTCTTCATTGAGTTTAAAGGTTTCTTTATTCCTTTGATATACTGCTTCTGCTTCTTTTCTTGTTACAACAGTATCAATATTTTGTTTTACTAAGCCTTCTAGATAGGCCTTGGTAAATAAATCTTTGCGATATTGCTCTACAAGGGCATTAAATCTTTGTTGTTTTTCTTCAGATAAATTTACTTCAGCCCCACTTATAAGCAATTGTTGGGTTGCCCATTGATTGATAAAATTACGTACTCGAAGTAAGCTATCTTCTTTTGAAGCACCTTCAATTATAAACGCTTTTAAATCCTCCTCATAGAGATAAATATCGTTTACTCTAGCAATAGGAATACCCTCCTGTTCTTTTACAAAATATGAACAAGAGCTAAGTACTGCAATACTAACTATGATAATACTATTTCTAATCTGCAATTATCCCTTTATTTTGGCTTTTACTTTCTGTAAGACATCTTTATCTATGACCACATTATATTTTTTAGCCAATTGTTCTAACCATTCGCTTTCAAAAACAGCTTGATAGTCTCCAATTACTTTTCCTCTAGACTCCTCAAATGTTTTTAATGCAGCTGGAAGTACTTTATTAACTTTAATAACATGGAATGTATCATTCTGCTTGTAAACTTTTGAAACACCCATTTTGAATTTCATCCCATTAGGTATAGAACGATGATCCTTATCAAAAGTTCCATTTGTGACTATAATTTTTTGAGAATCATTAGCATTAATGGTGTCTTTAATAGTGTCGATATCCTCTCCTTTTTTCAACAATTTTGATGCTTCCTTAATAGCCTTTTTATCCCCTGTTGAAATGACAATAGCTTCTATACGCTCTGGCCATTGGTACTTATTTTTATTCGCTTCGTAATAATTTTGTAGCGCTATAGTATCATTTTTAACCGCATTCCAAACCTTATTTTCCATTAAATCAAACAGCAACAAACCTTCTCTATATTCATTTAAAACCTGAGCATACTCCTCATTACTCTCTTCTAAATGGTCTTCATGGAACTTCATTAATTGCTTACTTAAAAATTCTTTGTAAAATCTAGAAACGATTGCATTAAATTTTTCTGAAGCATTTACTTGTTTTTGGACAGATTGTAAATACAACGCGAAGTCTTGGTAGGTGAACATTTTGTCCTTTATATTTAAAAAGACTTTATCCTTTTCTAAATCTGATGGAATTGCCCAGGTCCTATTATAATAATCTTGATTTAAAATTGACACGAAATAGTCTAAATTTTCATTAGAATTGGTTAAACCATATTGTTTTTTTAAGGTTTCTACAAAAGCCTCATTAATAACTTTAGACCTCGGATCTCTACTTACCTGTTTTTCTAGACTTGGCTTCAAGTCATCAAAAGTTCCAATAGGTTTCTTATCGTATAATTTTACAATATGCCATCCCGAATCTGACTGAAATGGTTCTGAAAACTCTCCCACATTTTCGATTGCAAAGGCTTCATCTTCAAACTTCACATAACTTAGTTGACTACTTTTAAAAGCTTTTAACTTTCCTCCATTAGCTGCTGAACTTGGATCTTCCGAAAATTGTTTTGCTAAAGCCTCGAACTCCTTACCCTCTTGAAGCATTTTATAAATTTCTTCAATTCTAGCTTTGGGATTAACCGAACGGTTTTTTTGAGTATTAGCAATCATGATATGTCCAACTGAGATACTTCCTTTAGATTTTCTTTTATCATGCACCTTCAAAACATGATATCCAAATTGAGTTCTGAACGGCATGGACACTTCGTTAATCTTAGTATTATAAGCTACATTTTCAAAATCATAAATCATTCTAAATCCTGAAAACCAACCTAAGTCTTCTACAAATATCGATTCTCCATTATGTAATTCTTTTCTCAGTGTATCATAACTTTCATTTTCTAGACGCTCCTTAAAGGTTAACATTTGGTTGTACACGGACGCCGTATCTGACTCCGTCGAATTTAGCCTAATAAGTACATGACTCACCTTAACATCATTTGAAACCCTTTCATAAGCCTCAGCCACCAAAGCATCTGTAACCTTATGATCGGTTAAATAATTTTTTGCCAGTTGCTTTTTATAACTTCCAAACTCTCTTAAGTATTTTGCTTCTTTATCAAAGCCTAAGACCTTTGCCTCTTGAAGTTTTAATTTATAATCTACAAAAAGTTCCAAGTAGGTATCAACATCCTTTTGAGAATCATCGTGAACCAAATCTAAATTTTTATTATAAACTCTTACAAATTCTTTGGCGTAAACTGGAGTATTTTCAACACTAAAAAGAACATCATCTTTGTTTATATCCTGCGCAAATATCATTGATGTGAACCCCAATAGAAATGCGCCAATCCTAAGTTTAATTTTCATAATTTTTTTTTTAAAAACAAAACAAAAATACTAATATTACGGAATAATACAAGTGATTTGCATCAATATAGAGACACTAATAAAATCTAAAGTTTTCAATTTTCAGAAATCTATTTTATATTTAAGTCCTCAAATCTAGCAATTATGAAATATACCATAGAGACAATCATAGACTTACCCCGCAATGAAGTCATCAAAAAACTGGACAATATTGCAAACTTCAAACATTGGCATCGTGGTTTTATAAGTGCAGAACATGTTTATGGAACTCCTGGAGAGGTTGGAGCTAAAATGAAATTGAATTATCAATTTGGCAAACGCAAAATGGAACTCATTGAAACGATTTTGAAGCGTAATTTACCCAAAGAATTTCACGGAACTTACGATAGTGAGGGCATTCATAACATTCAAAAAAACTACTTTACAGAAACTCCAGAGGGTAAAACCCGATGGGTCACAGAAAACGAGTTTGTTCCGACAGATTTTATGATGCATATGATGACTTTATTTATGCCCAGTGTATTTAAAAGGCAATCTCAAAAGTATCTAACAGAATTCAAAAATTTTGCAGAGAAAGGCATATCTGTTGCCAAATTATAGCCTATCATTAGACCTTAAAGCGCCTTTTCTAAGAAGTAATCGTATATTAAAGTGATATTTGGCGACACTGACATACCATTTGGATTCAAGCCTAGTTCGCCTTCAGGGATTTTATGATTTAGCTTCTTATAATACGCTTCCCAAAACGGTAAGGTTTTATTCGTTTTTGGATTTTTAAAAGTCATCGGATTAAGCTGAAATATTTCTGCATTTGGATTTACGTGATGATACATTTCATACAACAACTCGGAACAATAATATGCATTATCACCTATTTTATAAATTGGGTCATAAGGAGAACCTATTAGGGTTTTCCCGTGAGCAATAGCGGCTTTAGTTCCCGTCCTAAGCTCTGGTTTTAAGACACCAACCACGACTTTTGGTTTGCCGTTAATACGATTTCGGTCTAGAAATTCTTTGACTGTTGTCATTTGCACTCCCTTAGTAACAGCTTCTAAAATTTTCAATTCATCATTATCACGAACAACAATGGCTACGTGCGTAAAATTATATTCCAAATCTGTTTTGGTAACTTGCTCAATAGCCCCATTAATAGCGTCTTTATCTAAATCTTGAAACAGAATATGTCCTTCTTCTAACTGAAAAGGTTGCGACTCACATGAAAGCAAACAACAACCTAATAGTATGATAAGTATTTTTTTTATAAAAAAATAAGCCATTCGAGTTAAACACATAAAGCTTTTAGAAACTCATAGTTATTATTACCTCGAGTAGTTTGGCGCTTCTTTTGTAATCATGACATTATGCGGATGACTCTCACTAATCCCTGAGGATGTGATATGAACAAATTGCGCACTATCTTTTAGTGTTTTTACATCCTTTGCGCCACAATACCCCATTCCTGCTCTAAGACCTCCAACAAATTGATGAATGCTTTCATACAATTCACCTTTGTAAGGTACACGACCAACAATGCCTTCTGGAACTAATTTTTTAATATCATCTTCGACATCTTGGAAATAACGGTCTTTACTTCCTTGCTTCATTGCTTCTACAGAGCCCATTCCACGATAAGACTTAAACTTACGTCCTTCATATATAATGGTTTCTCCAGGTGATTCTTTTGTCCCTGCTAATAATGACCCTAACATGACACAATCTGCACCTGCTGCTATAGCTTTTGGAATATCTCCGGTGTAACGTATTCCGCCATCGGCAATAACAGGCACTCCAGAGTCTTGAATTGCAGCAGCAACTTCCATTACCGCAGAAAGTTGCGGGAACCCAACACCTGCAACAACACGTGTTGTACATATAGACCCTGGACCAATTCCTACTTTAACCGCATCTGCCCCAGCCTCAACCAAATATTTTGCGGCAGCAGCTGTTGCTATATTTCCTACAACAACATCAAGACTTAGAAATTTAGCTTTTAAATCCTGTAAGACTGTAACCACACCTTTGGTATGACCATGAGCAGTATCAATAACTATAGCATCTACACCAGCATTGACAAGTGCTTCAGCTCTATCAACTGCATCTCCCGTAACTCCAATAGCAGCAGCAACTCTCAATCTACCATACTTATCCTTATTAGCCATAGGTTTTTGAGTGAGCTTTGTTATATCTCTAAACGTAATTAACCCTACTAACCTATCATCTGCATCAACTACTGGAAGTTTTTCAATTTTATTTTCTTGTAATATACCTTCGGCATCCATTAATGAAGTCCCTTCCTTTGCCGTTACTAAGTTTTGACTTGTCATAACTTCTGTTATGGGACGTTCGTTATTTTTTTCGAAACGTAAGTCTCTATTGGTCACAATGCCCTTTAAAATTCCTTTTGCATCTACAATAGGAATTCCTCCTATGCTATGCTCTTTCATATTTTGCTTAGCATCTAATACGATGGCATCTAATGGAAGCGTCACGGGATCTATAATCATACCACTTTCTGCACGTTTTACCTTTCTCACCTGCGCCGCTTGAGCCTCAGCCGTCATATTTTTATGAAGTACACCAATACCTCCTTCACGCGCCATAGCAATTGCCATTTGACTTTCTGTAACAGTATCCATAGCAGCAGATATCATAGGTACATTAAGTGTAATGTTCCTTGTAAATTTGCTTTGAATACTAACTTCTCTTGGTAATATCTCGGAATATGCTGGAACCAAAAGGACGTCGTCATAAGTAAGACCTTGCCCAACAATTTTGTTCTGATGTGATGTCATTGCAATTAGATTTTAATTGCGTGCAAATATACTATTTTTAGTTTAGACTTCTTAAAAAAAGAAAAACAATCTCCCTAAGCCTTTTTACGCATTTCTAAACCAAGACATTAAGTGCGACATTTGAAGATAGGATTCCTACACAAAACTAAGTATAGAGACTCGCACTATAGCAGCGAAATATATGCTAAACCATAGTAAAACCTGCTACTGAAAACACGCCTTTATCAGATGTAAAAGGAGCGATGTGATACTTCGGTCAAAAACTAAGTTTGAACTACTTTACAAGTCTAAAGCCATTGATACGTTTGCAAAAAACAAAACACAACTAAGAAAATTCATCAATAATTAGGCATTCTAAGCAGCTACAAAAACAGCTCTTATTATTAATCCATGAAAAAAAAAACACGGTTTATAACAGGGAAATTTTCAATTTAAACACGCAAAAACAACGTTTTATTTTCGTTTTATTTTCATATTTTCACTATTTTGAATACCTAAATAACACTATATACTAAATTATAAATCGCCATGGAAACCTACGCTACGGCATTATTATACGCCATACCTATCTTTACAACTTTAGTGCTCTTAGAAATTGGCTATGGCTATTTTATTAAAAAGCAAAGTCACAACGCAATGGACACTATAGCGAGCTTAAGCTCTGGGCTTACCAATATTATAAAAGATTCACTTGGATTAATTTTCGTTTTAGTATCCTATCCTTTTCTTTTAGAGCATCTCGCCATCTTTAGTATAAAATCGCATTGGATGATATATATTTCAGCCTTTATTGCATTAGATTTTGCTTCATATTGGAACCATAGACTTTGCCATAAAATTAATTTTTTTTGGAATATACATGTCATTCATCACAGTAGTGAAGAGTTCAATTTGGCTTGTGCTTTACGCCAAAGTATCTCTAATATTATTGGATATTTTCCGCTTTTATTGATTCCTGCCGCGATTATAGGTATTCCAAATGCCGTTATAGCTCTTTTGGCTCCAATTCATTTGTTTGCGCAATTTTGGTATCACACCAAACATATTGGAAAACTCGGTTTCTTAGAATATATTATTGTTACACCATCGCAACATCGTGTACACCATGCAATTAATACGATTTATTTAGACAAAAACCTATCTGCTATATTTTGCATTTGGGACCGCGCGTTTGGAACCTTTCAAGAAGAACTGGATGATGTACCTCCTGTTTACGGTGTTTTGAAGCAACCCAAAACTTGGAATCCAGTGCTTATTAATTTCCAACACCTATGGTTACTCATCAAAGATGCATGGCATACTAAAAACTATTTTGATAAATTACGAATTTGGTTTATGCCTACAGGTTGGCGCCCAAAAGATGTCGCACGACAATTCCCAATAAATATTATTGAAGACCCTTACACCATGGAAAAATACAATACTAAACCTTCCACCGCTTTGATATATTATTCCATATTTCAACTGTTATTTACAAATGCCTTACTGTATTTTATGTTTTACAACTTTGGCAATATCAATTTTAACGACTTACTGACCTATGGCGTAATTATCTTTTTGGGCATCTTCAGTTACACTATGCTTATGGATAAACAAAAATATGCTCTAGGTTTTTCTCTAATTTTCTGTTGTTTAGGATTTTATACGATACTATCCACCGAGGATTGGTTTGGATTTAATTCATATTGGACTTATGGTGGTTATTTTATCTTAGGCTACTTCATTATTACTTTAATTGGCAGCATTTATTTTTCAATCAAAAAAACCACTATTTTTAACCAACCACCTCTTACTTTGTCTTAAATTAAAGGACATCGCTTGCAATTGGATTTATTTTTTTTTTTAAACTTTTTACAGCATTTCTTTTTTTTATCAAGCACAGGAGAGTCGAAAGGCTCCATAGCCGCTAAGACATTTGCTGTGTTTAAAATATTGGACATATTAGGTATTTCAATAGGGATTACAAAAGTAATCAAAAATAAATCAATTTATGCTTAATAAGGCTGTCACATCTTATTTTTAAAAACTACAAATACCTCATTTTTAAACCATTGAATTCTAAAAAATTCTATTCACATTCAATCAAGAGACTAAACTACTCTTGATTTTCATTAGCTCTGGCAATCACATTAATATCTCTATCAAATAAATATTGCCCTGCTTTTTCATCTCCAATAATGGTTAATTTATCCAATAATGTTCTCGCCATAGCCTCTTCTTCAAGCTGTTCTGTAACATACCATTGCATAAAATTGTGCACATTATATTCTTTATGTTGTAAGCATTCAAAAATAATATGATTGATTTGCTCTGTTACAAAGACTTCACTACTTAAAAACATATCAAACAATTCATTTAATGAATTGAAATCACCTTTCGGTTTTTCTAAAAGCGGAATACTCACCTTACCGCCACGCTCATTTACAAATTTCACCAATTTGGTCATATGTAAGCGCTCTTCCTCAGATTGTGCATAAAAAAACTCAGCTACACCATTATACCCATTAGCATCTGCCCAAGATGCCATTGCTAAATATTGCATTGATGCTGTTGCTTCGTATTTAATTTGATTGTTTAATAAATTTTCTATTGTTGAATTCATAAGTTCTATTTAATGCTAATGTAATTGAAATTTAATGTACTTCAATACTTATTGTTAATTTTTTATTTCCAGAAGTTATAATTTGATTTGCAATGTGCTATACCAATTTCTTGAAGGAGAAGGAATAATACCTGGCCCTGGATATCCTGTAGCTCTTCGCGTAAAATAAGTTGCATTCAATGCATTGTTTACTCCTGCCTCCAACTTAAACTGTTTGTATTTATAGGATACTGAAAAATCCATTATGGAATACGCAGGCACTTCACCAACCAATCCTTCTCTTGAATCTCCTATAACCGCATAAGCATTTGTAGCATCTGTAAATTGTTCTGATAAATGGGTAAATTGAACATTTGCTAGTAGGTCTTTATAACCGAATTTAATTCCAGTTTTTATATTAATTTCTGGTACAAACTCCACTTTTTTACCTTCTACATTATTTTGATCGGAACGGGTATACTCCGAACTTGTAAAAGAGAAGTTAGAAAACACATTTAGCTTATAATCTCTATTGTCCACTTTCAATACAGGAAGCAAGTTCCAATCTAGAACACTTTCTAGTCCAACAATCAATGCATCTCCTATATTGGACCTTACACGATCGCCTTTATCAGGACCATCTTGTACTAACACTATTCCTATACGGTCGTTATAAAACAATCCATAACCACTTATATCATAATTTAGAGAAGTTCCTATTTTTCCCCTTGCTCCGATGTCAAATGTATATCCACTTTCATCATCTATTTCAGGATCTACTAAAAACCCTGGAGTAACTGTTCTGATGTCTGAGAAAGTGACGGAGCGATAATTTTGGGAAAGATTGGCATAAAACTCCGCTTGTGCCCATGGTTTATAACTCAACCCTATTCCGAAGAAAACAAAATTACGTTCATTCACTCTTTCATCTGAGCGCATTTCTGAGAAATTAACATTTCCGGCACCATCGAGTTGATAATACAAATAATCTCCTTTAGATTCCGTTTTTATATATTCGAATCTAAAGCCAGGTGTTACGGTAAATTTATCTGAAAATCTAATAATATTTTCTCCAAAAACTGCTATATTTTTATTTGGAAGAACAAAGTCTGAATTAGGATAATCATCTAAGTTTGAATCAAATTCAAAATCTGGTCCTATCCCTGTAGAACCTGGTCCCTGTTGTTCTGCGTTATTGGCATTATAATACTTGGTTCCTATTAAGAATGTATTCGCTTTATTAAACACTTTATAATTGGTTAATAATCGCGCCTCAAACCCGTAATTTCTATAGTTTCCAATAATTAAATCTCTACGCCCATAAGTCCCATTAAAAAACTCATCAACATCCGTAATAGGGTTAGAACCTGACAGAAATATATTTCCTCTAAAACCAAGTGCTTTTCGGGTGGCATCTAAACCAAAAAAGCTAAATGTGAAATTGGTTTTTTCCGAAAATTCATGTGCCAATTTAATGTTATACAACATCCAATCTACATCAAACCAGTTTCTACTTCGGTTACTTTGAAATGCGTCTTCTTCAAACATAGTATCGGTTAGACCACCCGCTTGCTGAGCCAAATAATTCATATAAGTAAACTCTCCAGTAACCTTAGTTTTGTTAGAGATTTGGTATCCTATATGGGCGAATATATTTTTGGATTCAAACTCCGAATTTGGTCTAAAACCATCGCCCTTTTTATAATTAAAATACGAGTAATAACTCAATTTATTTTTAGTCCCATTCAGACTCGTGAAATTGGTATATAAATTATTAGTACCAATGGTATTTCGTGTCAACACCTCTATCGGTTTATTTGGGTTTGGTGTTTTAAACTTAAAATTAATTAACCCGCCAAATTGTGTTCCATATTGCAATGAGGCTGCACCCCTAATGACTTGTATCTCTTCCAAAGCTTCAGATGGCGGTGTATAATAGCTTTCAGGATATCCCAAAACATCCGCGCTAATATCATATCCATTCTGACGTGTGTTGAAATTAGATGTTCTATTGGGATCTAATCCTCGGCCTCCAATATTAAGCTGCAATCCAGCATCATCGTTTTGAAATATATTCAACCCTGCCACCTGACTGTAAATTTGTCTCGCGTTGTTAGACGCCAAATTTGCCATTGATTCATCCATCAAAACAACCTCTGTTTTTTTACCAGCATAAATGGCGGTTTCTTCTACGTCTCTTAATCTACCCAACTCAAACACTTTGCGCTTTCGAGCAATAATTTGTACTTCCGATAGTTCTTGAGATAAATCCTCTAAAACAACATCTAACACCATATTTTCAGAGAGGGTTACTTCTACTTCTTTAACCTTATATTCATAGGAAAAAAATGCCAAAATCATTTCTGTTTTAAGCGTTTCAAATTCAAAAAAACCATCAGCATTAGATACTACTAATAGTCCACCTGTTTTATCATAGACACCAACGCCTGATAAAGGCTGATTGGTTTCGAGGCTCTTAATTGTCCCACTAACCTTATTTTGCGCATTAAGTATAAAACAAAAACTCAATACTGCAAGTAACACAAACTGCTTCATCTGTTGATTCTTTTAATTATTTTTTAATACGGCTTAAAGCCCTTTAATTTTATCCTTAAATACTAATATCCAATCTTTATGTTGAAACGACTCTTGTATTTGGTATAAGTCAACCTTAGAATCAATATATGGTTCACTCATTCGACCATTAAGCGCTACAAAACTCTCCGCAAACACTTGAATATTTTTGTGCCCTTGACTTTTAAAATGGTCCCCTAAATAATGTGCATATTCTAAAATAAAATCGGGTTGAAAGCTCATTTGTTTTTCTTGAAACGACGTTAGAAAATCACTATTATCTACATAAAAATATCTTCCTGTTTTGCCATCTACGATTTTAAAATTGGTATAACCTGCTTTTTCCATAAGCATTACACGCCATGAAAATCTATACCCTTCTTCTGTCCAGAATAACTCATCTGGATACGCCAAGTACCTCCAAGGCATAAGCAATTGCAAGATAAAAAACACTACAAGTATTTTGGTTATGACGCTTTGTTTTATTTTGGACAGTTTATAGCCTTCAATGCTCCGAATATTTCTAGACCATATCGAACGGATAGGCTGTATTAGCTTATTGATTACAAAAATCAACCTTTGATGCACTGCGGCATCAAAGAAAATCAATGTTCCAATAATCATAATAAACGGAAACATTCCTATTGGAAATAAAATTTTTGTAAATGCATGAAAAAAGACCACAATTGCAAACGCCCAAATTCGCGTACGTTTATAAAGCAGCAAAAAGGGTATTGTCAAATCATATATAGCACCACTCCAACTCATCGCATAATGGAACCATTCTTTATGCATAATAGTCTCTCCTATAATTGGAATATCATATTTTGATGTTAACCAAATTTTTAAAGGTTGAGCTTTAAATAACCAATCAGAATTTAGTTTGGCTAAACCTGCATAAAAATATACAATAGAGAGCATTAATTTAAGACTATCTGTTGCCCATTTTGGAATGGTTTTATAAGACACTTTACGTATTAAATTATCTATAGAAAAATAAGCATTTGCAGGAAGAAATATCAAAATAAAACTCACCAAACTCACAAAATAGTAGTGATTTAAATAGGTGGTTTTATCCATAAGTTCAATGTAGGTAAAACTCAAAAAAAACGTTACAATAGCCAATCTGTATTTTAAACCGAAGGCTACCATTAAAGCTGCTAGTCCACAAATAATAAAAAGTAGATAGGTATAATCTCCTAGAACTTTAACCCATTCAAACCCGTAAAATTTAAAATGAAATTTGGGCTGAATGTATAAGGTTTCTATCCATCCATAGCACCAAAATCGAATTATACTCGCAAACATCATTAACCCAAAGCCAATTCTAAACACTGCTAGTGGTTCTGCAGGCACTTCCTTTTTTAAGTATATACTCAATTGTTTCATGATTGGATACAAAAAGAGGCTGCTGGAGAGCAACCTCATAAGTCTTATATTTATTAATGGCTAATCACCGTCAGCATCCTGATAATCAAGCCCAACATTCATTGCATTGGCCATGTCAACCTTAAAGGTAGCTACCGTTGTTTGAATGGCATCAAAAGCTTCTGACATTACAGTATTATCATCCAATACTTGCTGATAAAAATTTTCAGGCAAACCATTTAAAGTGTTGCTTACTTTAACAAAATTTTCTTCAACAGCACTAGTAATATCGCTTCTATTCAAAAAGGTTAAATAGGTTTTAAAACTCTCTCCTGTTGTGCTTCCATTATAGGCTTTACCTTCAAATACATCTTCAATGGCATGTAGTGCTTCAATAGCTAAAGTTTTAGACACGTCGCTTTTGTATAAAGCCTCAACTTTTTCAGCCGCAGGATTTCCAGAAAACGAACCTGCAGGAATTCCTATTTTATTAGTTCTAAACCCTTTCTCATAAAAATAAATAAAATCATTAACAGTTTTATCCAATGCGCCAGTAGCACTGCTCTCTGTATTAGCAACATATTCATCTCTATAAGTGCCCTGCCAATCGCTTAAAACCTGTGTTGTCAATGTTTTCATTCGCTCTGTTAAAACACTCAAATAAGCAACATAATCATCTGCATTAGCATCTGTAGTAAATCGCTCTAAGGCATTATCAGAGTGAATTAAATAATCAATAGCAGGAAACCCTTGTGCATCATGAAGACTAGACATTGATAAATCATAATCTCCCGATGTTGCCGCAGCTTGAATATCTGAAGTATTAGTTGGGTAAACGTTCATAAAATACAAATATTTATTTAATGCTTCACCTGGTCCAACATCAAACATCTCTAAGGCTTGCCATATCTTATATGCATCTAACCAAGCTACACTAAGTGCATCTAGATTAGATTGTGTTTTATCACTTACAAAATTGGTCTTTGCGGTATTCATAGCCGTCAATTTTGTTTCTAAATCTTGTAGTGCAGGAATGATGTAATTATCTGCAATATTAGTTAATAATGCTGTTCTATTATAACCATCGCCTTCATTAGAATCATCTGAAGAGCCACAGCTTACCGCGAATCCAATCGCTAAGATTAATATTATAAATTTCTTCATCAAATATAGTTCTAGTCGTTATACAAAAATACGAATTTAACTTTAGTTTATCGCTATTCTAAAAAAAAGTGATTACAACATGCAATCACTTTTTTACTTAAAACCAACTAAATATCCTAAAACTTTAGTTTAGTTTGAAGCTTCAGCTACTGTAAAACCAAACCTTGAAGCTATTTCATTAGAAATAGTATCTAATGTATCATCAGAAACATCCCAGAAACCATTTCCATCCATTAGCTGTTCGATAATAGCATCTACTTCAGATTTTGTATAATATGAATCAGATGTATCTGGTTGACGTGTAAATTGTAAACCATAAACAAATCCATATCCTTCTGATAAATCATGGAAAGCAGCTCCATTATCACCATCAGCCTTAGCAGTCTTACCTGCTTGTAAATAATATACAGCTCTTATAGCAATAATTTTTGAAACATGCTCTCTAATAATGTTTGCTTGCTCATCTCTTACGGTATAGTTCTTAGCTACAATTGCAGCACGACCTAATTTGAATGCATTATAAATCTCTTCAGCAATCCCTGAAAAATCAGAATCACTATCTACTCTTGACAAATATTTATTCAAGAAGCTATCTGCTCCTAAGGCAGGACTAGTAGCGTTATCTGCTCCATATAAGTACCCAAATGCTTCATCCCATTTATGCTCCATGGTCGTGTAATTATTATCGCCATCTAATACATCATTGTCATTGTCTGTTCTGTTTTCTCCAGCATCAAGTACAGCAGTACTTAAATAGTTATTAAGCATTTGATCCACCATTAAAGCACCAATTAAAGATTTTGCAACCGCTTGGTCGTATTCTAAACCTTTCTCATTAACATATCGTACAGATCCGCCACCATTTTCTTGAATATTACCAGCTTCTCCTGCAACTGCAGTTTGATCCCAATTATCAAATACATCTTCTACTTGATTTCCAATCCAGTCTTCAAAATCTTCTTTTATTTCGTTAGAATCTGTAGTATTAGCTGAGAAAAAGTCTTCAGAAGCAGCAATTTTACTTTTAACACTTTTATCTGAAGCATTCAAACCTAAGTTAGCAGCATCAACAAAATCACTTTCTCCTTCGCTATGATCGAACATGCCTAATAACTTATCTTCAGAGTTTGTATTTACTACCATCTCGTCAATTAACTCTTCAGCCATAGCAATACGGGTTGTTTGCCCACCATAACTTACACTTGTTGCTTCATCTCTTTGAAAGGAATACGTAGCAGGTGCAACTACTCCTGAGTCACCTCCATTGCTATCATCACTTTCACATGATGTAAATAAAACACCTAAGGCTAATACACTAAATAATACTTTTTTCATTTTAAATTAATTTACTCTATTTTACTGTTAATTTTTGCACAAAAGTACAACTGAAAACTTAATAAAAAAAAATTATTTAGACTAAATACAAATAACATGAAATTTTACTTGGTAGAATTAATTAACTCCATAATTTTGCAAAAATTTAAAAAATGAAGCTTTTAATTACCTTCCTAGCCATCATACTATTACCTTTTCACAAGATAACATGGGAAACTAATGTTGAAAATGCGCTACAAAACATTAAAAACACTGACAAGACCGTTTTACTCTACTTTTCGGGTTCAGATTGGTGCAAACCATGTATACAATTAAAAACGGACGTCTTTGAGACAGCACTATTTGCAGACTATGCAAACGAAAAATTAGAACTCGTAAATATTGATTTTAAGAGAGACCAATCTGATACGTCTAAAACAATTATTACTTACAATGAATCTATTGCAGAACGCTACAATCCCAAGGGCTACTTTCCTTTTGTGGTTGTATTAGACTCATCAGGAACTATACTCAAGCAAATTGACGGCTTTAAGGGAGAAACGGCTGATTATTACATCAAGCATTACCTGCAATAGATGCGTTATTTTATAACTATAATTAGCAGTGTTGTATTTTCATGTATGATTAAAAGCGCATTAGCGCAAAATGTATATGAAAAAACCGCAAAACTTATGGGGGTTGGTTTTCAGTTTGCTTTAGTTAGCCATTCTGAAACTGAAGCAGAACGTCATCTCAACGCTGCTATTTCTGAGGTAAAACGTATTGAAGCCTTGATTTCTTCTTGGAACAAAACTTCGCAAACCGCTCTTATCAATGCTAACGCAGGGATTCAACCGATAAAAGTAGATGATGAACTCTTTCACCTTATTAAACGTAGTTTACGAATCTCTAAACTCTCTGATGGTCATTTCGACATCTCATTTGCGTCCCTAGATAAGGTTTGGTACTTTCATAAGCCCTTAGTTAAAATACCTGACAGCACTGCTATTAAGAATTCTATAAAACACATTAACTATAAGCACATTATATTAGACGAAAAGGCGCGTACAGTTTTCTTAAAAGATAAAGGCATGAAAATAGGTTTTGGTGCTATCGGAAAGGGCTATGCTGCCGAAAAAGTAAAAGCACTTCTCAAAAGCAAAGGTGTAAAAGCGGGTTTAATTAATGCCTCAGGAGACATCGCTTCCTGGGGAGATCATCCAAAAACAAAAGCTTGGAAAGTTGCCATTACCAATCCAAATACGCAAAATAAGGATAACATCGCTTGGTTTGACCTCCATAATTCTTCAGTTGTTACTTCTGGCAATTATGAAAACTATGTAACTATAAATAACACAAAATACACCCATATCATAAATCCCAAGACTGGCTGGCCAGTCCAAGACGTCAAAAGCGTCACGCTATTTGCTAATAACGCGGAACTGTGTGATGCCTTATCCACAACTGTATTTGTTATGGGAAAAAACAAAGGCTTAGAATTAATTAATAAATTAAAAGGAATAGAATGTATCATTATTGACAATTCCGATATGATATATCAATCCAAACATCTAAAAACCAAACAATTTAATAATGCAAAACATTAAACTCATACTAATGCTATTGTTTATAACAGGAACGATAAGTTCTTGTGTCACAGTAAAACCTTACCAAAAACAATATCTCAATGATGAAGATATGAAATTATCTTCGAGCTCTATTGAACGTTTTGAAACTAGTTTTCAAACTTACCGTGAAGGCGCTTCAGGTGCAGATGGCGGAAAAACTGGAGGAGGTTGCGGATGCAATTAAAACAGCTATTATTCGGAATATGTTTCTTAAGTTTTAATTTCTTAGTAATAGCTCAAGAAACCATTAAGCAACTTCCAGAAACAGAAGCAGATATATTATACAACTACTACGAACAAGACGGTAATAATGCAGCGGTTACAGGAGGTATTGGCACCGAAGAATTAAAAAACTCTGCACCCTTAATTATTTTTAATATACCGCTTAATGAGAATAGCCTTCTTGGAGTTACCGCAGGTATTGATTATTACACATCCGCTTCTAGTGCTAATGTAGACAAATACTCTACAGGAGCAAGCTCTGATACAGCTTCAGCACTAGCCGCTAAGGACAGTAGAGCTCACTTTGCACTGAGTTATACAGAATTAAATGAAGATAACAATACATCGCTAGGCTTCAATGCAGGTTACTCAAAAGAATACGATGTAACCTCCATTAATTTTGGAGCAGATTGGAGCAAAAGTTACAACAATGACAATCAAAAATTATCTATAAAAGCCAATGTTTTCATCGACAGATGGCTATTGATTTATCCTGGGGAAATTAGAAACTCTATGAGCAATGATAGTTATGACGATGACGATGATGACGAT
>JABSPM010000020.1 GCA_013215095.1 Flavobacteriaceae bacterium
TAAGACCGTTGCAAGGGTTTTGATATTTTCTCGAGATTTGGTATCTTTTGTGTATGGAATTTATTAAACACCCAACTCTAGCAGATAGTATTTGCAATTTACGTTCACGTAAGATAAAGCAAACGTTTTTCACACAAATCAATACACTTATAGATTGGCAACCAATTGTTTCGATTTTAAAAAAACACTACACCAAAGGGAAGAGTGCCACAGGCAAGCCCAGTTATAGTGGTTTACTACTTTTAAAAATGAGTTTACTACAAACGTGGTATGGTTTAAGCGATTATGAAGTTGAAGACCGTGTTAATGATAGTATATCCTTTAGCTATTTTTGTGGCTTACATATCGATCAAATTGCTCCAGACCATAGTACTTTATCTCGTTTTAGAACGATCCTTACAAAAGCAAAAGCCTATGAACTCCTATTTAAAGAAATTAACAGGCAGTTAGAATCCCATAAAATAATCGTAAAGACTGGTGCTATTGTAGATGCCAGCGTTATAGATACTCCATTAAAACCTAAAGGGAAAACCAATCATAAAGTCACCGAAGATAGAAAAGATGAACAGGAAGTTCAAGTTGATAAAGATTATGCCGCTAGTGTTGATAAAGATGCTGCTTGGTTAAAAAAAGGCGGTGCATATAGATTTGGATACAAAAAGCATCACGTTACAGATAATGAAGGTTTGGTTTTAGGGGTGTTAACTACAAAGGCTAGTACCAACGAAATAGCTAATTTAGAAGATGTTTTAGATACAGCAGATTTACCAGAAGACATTCCGTTAAAAGCCGACAAGGGTTATCAATCAAAGAAAAATGAAGCACTTCTTAAAAAACGAAAACTTAAGAATCATATTTTAAAAAAAGCTTATAAAAACAAACCTTTAACCCATTGGGAAAAGAAATTTAATAAACTTATAGGGAAAACAAGATTTAAAGTAGAGCGTACTTTTGGTGGTATAAAACGATGGTTCTATGGCGGAATAGCACGATACAGAGGAATCCATAAAATGCATACTCAAAACCTTATGGAAGCCATGTGTTATAATTTGTATAGAAGTCCAGGGATAATTGCGTCTAATTGTAAAAATTAATAGAAAATGAGCATTGAAAACAGCCATATATACTCTAAAATTGTAAAATATTCCGAAATTTAGACTGAAAAATTGTGAAACTTTAAAAATGAATTTATGCGTAGGTGTTTTGCAATGGTCTTTATCTATTCCTAAAGAAATATCCTCGCAATACAATGCTAAAAAATTTGCAAAACAAAAAGCTCGAAGACATTTTACAGAAGCCCTTTAATATTAGACTAAGGTTTTGTAAATTCGTGGCTTGAATTTAAGACTTAAAACAATACTCATGAGTAAATATGATATTATAGTACTAGGAAGTGGTCCTGGTGGTTATGTTACTGCTATTAGAGCATCTCAATTAGGATTTAAAACTGCCATTGTTGAAAAAGAAAACTTAGGTGGTGTATGTTTAAATTGGGGATGTATCCCAACAAAAGCCTTATTGAAATCTGCACAAGTATTTGAATATTTAAAGCATGCTGGAGATTATGGCTTATCTGTAAAAGAATATGATAAAGACTTTGACGCTGTTGTAAATCGTAGTAGAAATGTAGCAGACGGCATGAGTAAAGGTGTTCAATTCTTATTAAAAAAGAATAAAATTGATGTTATCAATGGCTACGGTAAAGTAAAACCAGGTAAGAAAATTGATGTGGACGGTACTGAATACAGCGCCAAGCACATTATTCTTGCAACTGGAGCACGCTCTCGCGAATTGCCAAGCCTACCTCAAGATGGAGAAAAAGTAATTGGGTACAGAGAAGCCTTAACCCTAAAAGAGCAACCAAAGCGAATGATTATTGTGGGTTCTGGAGCCATAGGTGTAGAATTTGCTTATTTCTACAGCGCTATGGGTACAGAGGTAACTATTGTTGAATATATGCCAAGAATTGTCCCTGTTGAAGACGAAGACGTTTCTAAACAATTAGAGCGTTCATTCAAAAAGAATGGAATTAAAATTAAAACAGGAGCCGAAGTCACTAGCGTTGATACTTCTGGTGATGGCGTTAAAGCTATTGTAAAAACAAAAAAAGGTGAAGACATATTAGAAGCTGACATTGTGCTTTCTGCTGTCGGAATTAAGACAAATATCGAAAATATAGGCTTAGAAGATGGAGGTATCGTAACAGACAAAGATAAAATTTTAGTTAACGATTATTACCAAACTAATATTCCTGGCTATTATGCCATTGGAGATATTACCCCTGGACAAGCCCTAGCCCACGTTGCATCAGCAGAAGGCATTCTTTGTGTTGAAAAAATTGCTGGACAACATGTTGAAGCTTTAGACTATGGTAATATCCCAGGATGTACTTATTGTACACCAGAAATTGCTAGCGTTGGACTTACTGAAGCGCAAGCCAAGGCAGAAGGTTACGATATAAAAGTTGGTAAATTTCCATTTTCAGCATCTGGAAAAGCAAGTGCTGGAGGAAACAAAGATGGATTTGTAAAAGTAATCTTTGATGCCAAATATGGCGAGTGGTTAGGATGTCATATGATTGGCGCTGGAGTAACAGATATGATTGCCGAAGCCGTGTTAGGGAGAAAATTAGAAACTACTGGTCACGAAGTATTAAAAGCCGTTCACCCACATCCAACAATGAGTGAAGCCGTTATGGAAGCTGTAGCAGCCGCTTATGATGAAGTTATTCATATTTAACAACTTTTACTATTTTAAGGATTAAAAAAAACTCTAGAAATTCTAGAGTTTTTTTGTGTGGAATAGTATCTCAAAATAAAGGGATCTAAAACACCTCAACAAAACTCTGGATTGCCAAATCATAACTTAGCAAGCCAAAACCAAGAATAACACCTCGTGCATTTGGTGAAATATAGGATTGATGCCTAAACGCTTCTCTAGAAAATGTATTTGAAATATGCACCTCAACGACAGGTGTTTTTATAGCCTTTATAGCGTCGCCTATACCAACAGATGTGTGCGTATAAGCAGCAGCGTTTAAAATAATACCATCATAATCAAAACCCACTTCTTGTAATTTACCTATAAGTTCCCCCTCTATATTAGATTGAAAGTATGTGATTTCAATGTCCGAATACTTCTCTTTTAATCGTTCTAAAAACTTAACAAAAGTTGTATTACCATAAATTTCTGGTTCTCTATCTCCTAGAAGGTTTAAATTTGGACCGTTGATAATTATAAGCTGCTTCATAGAGTAAATATAATAAAATCAATATACTAGCAGAACATTAAGCACAAAAAAAAATCGAAGCAATTGCTTCGATTTAAAGTTTTCTAAATTTATTGTTTATAAAAATATTGAGAAACCAAAGCCAACACCAAAACTATTGTTGTTAGTAACAACATCATTATTCTCTTTATTTTTCTGACTGGTATGTACATATTGAGCAGAAAAGTCTAATGCTATAGACTCATTTAAAAAATATGCAATACCACCTTTACCTCTAATAGCTAAACCATTAGATTTATTTGAATCCTCATCACCAGAACTCGTCGAAATTAATCCTCCAGCTACTCCAACATAAGGTTTAAAGTTATCCCCAGCTTCGAAAAAATAAGTACCCATTGGCAATACAGCAAATGAAGATGTAGTAGACTCTACACTATCATCGTCAATCTTAGTAGAAGTATAAGAAAGATCTAATCCAACTGCTAAATTATCAATTACAAAGTAACCTAAGCTTGGGGTTAGAGTAAATACACTTGACGATAATTCTCCACCGCTTTCATTTCCATCAACTTCAACTTTAGCTTTAGTAGAAGCAAAAGAAATAGATGTATTACCACTAAAAACCCAATTTCCTTTTTCAGTTTGAGCGTTAACACTTGTAAAAGCGAATACTGCAAAAGCAGCTAATAATAATTTTTTCATCATTCTATTTGTTTTTGATTAATATTTTTTAATAATTTGAACGCAATATATGTTTATTTTCTCTCTTAGACAAGAAAATAATTATATACCAAGTAGTCATATAATTACAATTAAAGTAGCTTAATATAAAACAACCAATATCACTATGACATGGAATCACGCTTTAACAGATTATAAACTTTATCTTCAAATAGAACGTGGTTTATCTCAAAATTCTATTACTAATTATTGCTTAGATGTAAAAAAATTAATTCGCTATTTAGAGGCATCTCAAATAAACATCTCTCCTTTGGAGATTGAAGCAGAATCTGTTCAAGAATTTATATATACGATTGCAAAAGATATTAATCCAAGAACACAAAGTAGAATTATTTCTGGCTTACGAAGTTTTTTTGAGTATTTAATTTTTGAAGATTATAGAACAAACAACCCTTTAGAACTCATTGAATCTCCCAAAATTGGTAGAAAGCTACCCGACACGCTCTCATTGGAGGAGATAGATACTATCATTGCAACTATAGACCTAAGTCAACCACAAGGAGAACGCAATAAAGTCATAATAGAAACCCTCTACAGTTGTGGATTGCGGGTAAGCGAGCTCACAAATCTAAAGCTATCTGACTTGTTCTTTGACGAAGGGTTTATAAAAGTAACAGGTAAAGGTAATAAACAACGATTTGTTCCTATAAGTGCAACGACACAAAAAATTATTACGACTTATATCCGACAAATACGACCTCATATAAATGTCTATAAAGAATTTGAAGATACCGTATTCTTAAATCGAAGAGGCAAACAACTTACCAGAGCGATGATTTTTACAATCGTAAAACAACTCACAGAAAAATCAGGTATCAAAAAATCCATTTCTCCGCATACATTTAGACACTCATTTGCAACACATTTATTAGAAAATGGTGCAGACTTAAGAGCCATTCAAATGATGTTGGGCCATGAAAGCATAACAACAACGGAAATATATATGCATTTAGATAACAGTCATTTACGAGACGTACTGCACAAATTTCATCCAAGAATGTAACATCTAGTTTGGATAAATTGTAACTAATCTGTTTAAATGATATTTACTTTTTATTGGGTTTTCAACAATTTCTTTGATTAATCAACATTGGTTTTTTAGGTTTTCGGGAGGGGCAAAAAAACAGTTGTTTTGTAAACATTTGTTAGTAAGATTTTCTATTCCTGTTAGTAATTTATATGAATTCTTTTAAATATTTAGCATTGTTTATAGACTTTTAACCAAAATATCTAACGGTTTAAGTAAACGCACTGCATACAACGAACTCTTACTGCTTGTTCAGAAACAGTAGACCTTTATTTCTGAACAAGTAGAGTTGATATACAAGCAAGTTAACTTACTGACAAAACAATCCGAAAATATTAAGTCTTTAAGGGCGCGTATACATGCATTAGAAAAAAAGGTTACCCATTAAAACGTCGCAAGAACAGTCGCTAATAGTTCCCTTCCCTCGCCAAAGTTTACGTAAACCAACAGGTAAAAAACCAGATGGGCAATTAGCTAGAAAAGATACTACTTTAGAAATGAGCAAAACACCCGACCGTATTATTGAGTTTCAGACCGACTATTACAATACCTGTGGAGCAGAACTCTTAAGTATAGCCTCTCAAGCAGAGCGTGTGCCTCAAATTTTAGACATTCCACCTATAAAAGCTATCTATACCAAACAATACCACTGTGGTTATGGTTATACAACCAAAGTAAACTTTCCAAAAAGTATAGCACTCCTATAAGCTAAGGTGCTGATATCTAGTTATTAACAGCCTATTTACATGTACGATAATATGTTCCCTTTGCACCAATGAAAGAATTATTTAATGACGTTTTTGCATTGTCTATAAGCGAATATGATATACACTATCTATTAAACCGCTTTGTAGAAAAGTCAAGATTAACCTACCAGAACATCAAAAAGCGTATCGCGTCAAGTACTGTCATAGGTGCCAATGATACAGGTATAAAAGTTAATGGCTGTAAGCATTGGTTTTGGACTTGGAAAACCAATAAAATTACCTATATCATGCACTCTCACTCTGTAAATAATAGGTTCGAAACTTGAGTTATTTTAAAAAAAGTTTTGAATATGACATTCCTTTTTCAATATTGGAAATTGAAAGAATATAAGCTCCAGTAGTAATTGTAGATACATCAATTCTAAAATTTTGTGATTTATTCTCGATTATTTTATCCTCTAAAACTATCTTTCCTGAAATATCAAATATTTTCATATCAAGATATTTTACATTTTCATCTAACTTAATCATAAGTTCTTCTCCTTGTAAGTAAAAAGTAGCATTTCCTTTATTGTCAAAAGTACTAACCGATAGATCACTAGATAGATTCAGAGAGACATCATCTACAAAAACATAAGCTACATTGATAGAACTTGCATTGCCTGATAAAGACTCTATCTCGGTGTCTGCATCATTTCTAAAATTTCCAAAATAGACATATTCTTCATTCCCTGCAGCAGTGAACTGGTATATTACCTCCGTCCACTGTCCTGAGTTAAAAAGTGTATCGGTAAACTCAAAATCTGGTGTCAATCCAAATTCGGAAAGCGCAATATCATAAGGAGGTGACTGTGTTCCGTTAAAGTTATAAGGCATATAATTATCCGTAAACATAATACCAAAAGGAGTGCCTGTTTAAAGTCCTCCAGGCGCTATACTCAGTTTTAATATATAATTTTCTTCGGCAACAAGGGGCGCATTTAGTTCGGCAACCAGATATTCCCTAAAATCTTGACCATTTATAGAATGTGTAATAATACCTGCGTAACCATTACCATTAACAGGAGATAACATTTGAGTAAAGCCATTTGCCGGAATTCCTACATTAGTAGCAGAAGCACATACGTTAAAATAATCTGAAGAACCAGCCATTCTTGTCCAATTATTAAGAATAGAAAATGA
The DNA here is from genome assembly GCA_013215095.1 of Flavobacteriaceae bacterium. Lineage (GTDB taxonomy): Bacteria > Bacteroidota > Bacteroidia > Flavobacteriales > Flavobacteriaceae > DT-34. Next base: position 6,887 of record JABSPM010000020.1, read on the forward strand.
GGTAGGATAAGATCCAGGAATAGCCGTATCTATTTGACTGTAGCCAGTTGGACAATTAATAAAATCTTCAAAGTCACCATTAGTTATTATGTTTTGACTTACGGCAAAATTCATGAAAACGAATAGAATCAATATTATAATTTTAGATATTTTCATTTTATTTTTATTTAGATTAAGTAAATATATTTATAATTTTTATAATTCCAAGTATTGCTATCCGATAAAACGTAAAAACGCATTTTTATGGTGTGTTTAGCCAAGTAAAACCGTTATTTTTTCTACTTTAATACCATTTCTTGTTTGATATTACTGTAATATTTTGTATATTGTAGAATGCCAAAAAAGATACAAATTTCAGTTTTAGAGAGCGAGAAAGAATTACGCTTATTATTAACAAAAACAACAACTGACCGAGTTCGTGGA
>JABSPM010000021.1 GCA_013215095.1 Flavobacteriaceae bacterium
AACTCTTACGCATATCCGTTGGACCCAAATACAACTCGAATCTAAAACTACTATCTAAAGCTAACATAATTTCTGATTTTTAAAAAATCAAAAATAAGTCCAGACACAAAACACGTCAAGATGGGTTAGACGGAGGGATACGCTCAATGAGCTGCTTTTTATTTATGACTATACAACTTTATACTATTCGTTTTTCTGAGGTGTATTCTTCTGTGCTAATAGAGCATCTTTACTTATTTTAGCTAAATTGAAATGTGGTGCCAACTGCATAGCTTCCTCTAAAATAGCAACAGCAGCGTCTGTATTAGTTTCCGGATTTTCTCTAAATTTAGCTAAACTTTTTAAATATAAAAAGGCAACTTTCATTGGAACTTGATAAGGTTGTTGCATTTCATAATATGTATGAAAGGTACCTTCTTTTGCATTTGCAATCCCATAAGTAATATTTAAATTGGCTCCAATTAAATCTCCAGTTTGAATCTTTAAATCTGCCAATTCATAGGCAATCATAGCATTAGGACTTCTCTTAAATAGCACCTCAAAATGTTCTAATGATTTTTCAGGCTGATTTAATGCTTGTAAACACAATGCTTTTACTTCAACTGCCATATCACTGTCTTCTGGATTTTTCTCAATACCAATGGTATTCAAAGCCTGTATATGTTTCCCATTATTCATATATAATATTGCTAAAGTGTCTTTTCTAGCCTGACTTGGTTGTAATACTATCAAATGGGTCAAAGCATTCGTAACGCCTTGCACATCGCCTTGAGATTTCATTTGTTCATAATAAGCTTCAAAATGTTTTAATAATTCGGAATTGCTTTGAGATTCGACCTGAAAGGCTCCCATTAATAACACGACAACAATTAGTGTTTTTTTCATCATTTAAATTATTTAAAACCCAAAACTAAATAATTAATTGAAACTACAATACTGTCAAAGTTGTAATTTTTAATCTATTATGATTTCTTTAGTAATAATTATAGCATCATTGAGCACAAAGGGTTTTGGCATCATATAATCTAAACGTTTAGGTATTGTAAATAATCCATTCTCCAAAAGATCATTTGACGCTTCATAAATTAAAAGTTTTGTTTTGAGCTTTAGGTATGGTAAACATCAATTCTAAAGGCTCATTATCTGTTATATAATAAGAAATCAATCTACTATTAGATCTATTCTCAAAAGCATAACTGCCCGCATTCAATTTATAAGTATCAACACCATTTAAACTAAAATCCTTAAAGCGATATTCGGGATTAGCAAACACATCTATCCTCTGCGCTCGTCTTTTTGAGGTAATACGAACGGATAAATGTCTAAAATCATCTATAATTGTATCTCTAAACATCTCAATTTCTGGGCAGGCTAAAGCTTTTACTGGTGCTTCAGAAGTATATGTAAACATACTATCATACTTATTTGCTATAACATTTCGGGACAGTTTATCCTCCTGCCCAGAATCTGCAACGATAAAATTCTCTGTCCAAGGATCTAAAACCTTATCATAAGTAGACCACATCGCCTTGTTTTTATCAGCGTCCAAAAACATATACTAAACTATTTGGCTTCTGCTGTTCTTCGGTAAATGAAGCCTTAGAATGTGCGTATGTCAACATGGCAAATCCAATAAAAAGCATTAGAGTACCCCAACGTTTTTTATGTCTAAAAAAACCAAACACAGGAACTAAAAACCCAAACATCAAAGCTACTAAAAGACAACTTATATATAACTTTGGCAAACCTAAACCTACTGGAAACATCTTTATGAAAGGACTCATAATAAGTAGTAACGGAGAACACAGTATGGCCATGACTATTAAACTTGGTTTTCGCGATGTGATTAACACGAATAAAGCTAACAGCGCAAAAAAGACAGGAATAATAAAAAAACTTGCCCCTTTAATAAAGACAGCTATAAGCGCACATAAAAATATCCAAACAGCTATTGGAGCCACTAATAAACTTGCCGTATTTTCTGGTTTAAAACACCGCGCATAAAGCATGAAACAAATACCTAAACTAAAAAACATAAACGCAAAAATATAAATATGACCATTGTATGTAAACCTATGAAGCATTTCTCCATACTCTGGGTAGATCCATGATATAAGTCCCCATATCACATACCCAAATACTGCGCTTCCAACTGCCCCGCCTATGAAAGGTACACATCCAGAAAGCACATCTCGTTTATGAAGTCTTCGCTTACTAAACCCTAAAAAAATTAGTCCTCCAAAAATTATCAGCGCAAGCATAAGCATTGGCCAGATCCATGTATAAGCATAAATGACCGTTTTAAATATGGGCATATTAAAATAAACATAATCTTCATCACTTTTTATATTACTCAAATCTGCCTGAGAAAAATGATGTAACAATGGCATCAAATAACTGCCTTGATGTTGTAATGTACTTCTATCTAAGCGCTCATACGTGTCATTTTCTGTGTGATAATCAAAATGGTCATCAATAAAGGCAAAATTAAATCCATCTATATCTTTATCTTCTCTAAACCGGGTTAAATCTGTATCATTTGGAAGCATTTTATAGATACTATATGCTAAAGAATTACCCACTGGAAATTGTGGATTGGCCTCTACATATGCTTTCATCAGATTTGCATTACCTCCATTTGTTTCTATCAACATATAACTTGGTCCTCCACTTCCTCTGGCTTCAAAATTCAACACCAAGCCAACGTCTTTAGCCCAGGGATGGGCGTTTACAAATAAATCTGCACCATTGAGCCCGAGTTCCTCTGCGTCTGTAATTAAAACAATTATGTCATTTTTGGGTGTTTTATTTTCGCTTAAAAATGCTCTTAATCCCTCTAGAATAGTGACAACTCCAGATCCAGCATCACTTGCACCAAAAGACGCGTGAGGTGCACTATCATAATGCGACAATAAGAGCAGTGCTTTAGAACTATCTGAACCTGGAATCCTAGCCAAAATATTTTTGGGCTTAGCAAGATTACCCCAACGACTTATGCTATAACCCTCTTGAACAAAAGGCTCTAGCCCCAATGCCTTTAAAGCTTCTAAAATATAATGTCTAACCTCTGTTTGTGCTTCTGCCCCCAAAGGATGTGGCTTTTTAGAAATATTCTCGAGATGTACTAAGGCGCGTGCTGTTGAAAATTCAGTTTTATCTGTATCAAAATCACTAATTTTGGAAGGTAACAAGGCCGAAAAACTCCAATAAACGGCAACAATTAAAAGGATAAGAGCAATAGCTTTTTTAAACATATTTTAGAACATTAGTTAGTCCTTATAAAGTTAAAAAATTTCAACATTAATACAAGTCGCTCAAAATCAATAAACTTAAGCAAAACACTAAGATAAGTATCAGAGGAATTAAGAGTTTTTAAGTCTCTAGACGTGAACAACCTTAAATAGCAGATGGCACTCAACTAAAAGTAAGAGATTATATCTAAAAATTAAACTTAAAGTTTTCTTGATACTCTTTCCATAGCTTTTGGTTCATCGGTAATCAATAACTTTTGTTCTGTAGAACCTTCAAAAGTTAGAATTCTAGAATAAGAATACCCCCAACAGGCTCTTTTAAAGCTTTCCATTGGCAATACCTTTTATAGCTACAGTTTCGTTTAATGCGATAATACATTCTTTGTATCTAAAGGTTTTATTAAAACCTAAGAAACCTGTGCTAGATTTATTATGTTTCGCTAAATAATCATTCAGTTTATGGTCAGCATCATTCATAAAACCTGTGTTCCGTTTATGATCTTCTTCTAAATACAAACGTTTATTTTTTTCAACTTCAAAATATGCTTTCACTAAAGCTAACTCCGAATTACATTTAAGGAAAAAATCTTGTGATTTAGTTGCTTTAATTACTGTATGCCAGCTTTTGCTCTACATGCACTTTATAACATATACATGGTCTTCCACTTATAGGTGCAATCAATGGTTCATCTATCTGTTTTGCTTTACCTATAACTTTTACATATTCGTTTTATACAACTTGATTTATTTGTTTTTGTTTGCTCTTTTTTAATTCTCTTAAAATTCTTTGTTTATCACTAAAAAATAACCAAACATAGTCATCAATACAATTGCAGTTATAAGCAGAACAGGAATAATAACATGTTCCATAAATTTAGGATTGGCGTTTTACAATCGCGTAAAAATCATTTTCTAAAGGCAAATAACCCTGATCGTAAACAAAATAATAAACCGTACCTACCTTCGTTGTATAAATACTTGTAAAATAGTTAAAATCAAATCCTTTTTCTATCAATTTTGTTCTTGTTGTTTTTGTTTTCTGACTGGGGTTAAGTGCTTCTAAGATACGCCAGTTTTTTCGCAATCGGTTATTAACATTTCTAATGAGATTTTTACCGTCTTTATTCACCCTATTATTGTAGGCATTTCTGCAGCCATCAGTGCAGAATTTCTTGTCAATTCGACCTACAATATTAGTACCACATTCAGGACAAATTCTTTGCATAATCCTTTCTATTAAGTTCATACCAATTGCATCTATCTAATTCATCATCATGAAATTCATTGATAAATTTTAGTCCTATATTCTGGAGTACTTTATTGGACCCAATATTTTCTACTGCAGCCGCGCCAACTATTTGTTCTAGATGCATAGTTTCGAAGCCATAATTTATGGCTGCTCTTGCAGATTCGGTGGCATAGCCCTTTCCCCAATATCTTGGAATCAAACGATAGCCAATATCATAAAAATTGTGTTTTCCATTAAGTTTTTCATCCTCATCGTTACGTTTTAGTCCAGACCAACCCAAAAAATCTCCAGTTGATTTTTCTATAACTGCCCATCGTCCAATACCTCTTTCAATATATTGACGTCTAACAAATTTAATATTATTTTTCGCACTTTCTTTTGTACTAATTGGTTTTTCACCCAAGTATTTATGTACCTCTGGATCTGAATCTAACTCAAAAAACCCATCGACATCAGAGGGCATAATTTCTCTTAAAAATAACCTTTCAGTTTCTACAAAAATGTTCATTTAATTTTTTAATACTCTGTTACATTGCCCCAGTTTTCACCAGATTTAATACGATACAGTTGCATCTCTGAAATCCCAAATTGTTTAGCGATCATCTTTAATCTCGTGCGTCTGTTTGGGTCATTAATTTTTCGTTTTAATAATCTCACTTTTCCTTCTGTAAGCTTAGAATGGGTTACGCGCTTTTCCTGACGTATTGGATTGGACATTTGATGCTGTGTAAGCTCTTTTTGATTTACCCATTTCAAATTTTTGTAGTAATTATTTTCCAAATCATGATCTTCATGGATTACAAATCGTTTGTCCTCCTGATTGTCTAGAAATAAATTTGCCACAGCCCTGTGCACATAATATGTTCTTTTTTTTCCGTCCTTTCGTAAATACCAAAACATATTAAACTTTCCCGTTTTGGTGAATTTCACCAAATCAAAAGTTTCATCTTTTCGCTTTCGCTTTACACGTCCGTAATTAGAAACTTGCACATCTTCTGTGTCATAATCTGCCTCGCCCAATAAAAAAGGCTTCCATCGTTCTTTTCGATAGTCTTTTATCATAGCTATATAGTTTTTAGGATGCATAAATATACAAAAAAAAAACGTTTACAAACGACTACAAATACTTACAAACGATATTAAACACGTAAATACCGAATATCTATTTTGTTCATATAGATATTTGCATTGTCGAGTTAGGAATCACAGCAAACATACTTGAACGGTTTCCTTGTTTGACATAACACAATAAAAGTTTCTGAAATACATTCAGAACATGGTATTAACTGTTTAACCTTAAAAATTAAAATTATGAACGCACTTAGAAACAAAGTACAGTTGATTGGCAGATTGGGACAAGACCCAGAAATCATAACATTTTCAGATGGTGGTAAAATTGCAAAATTCTCTTTAGCTATTGATGACAGCTATAAAGATAAAAGTGGCACTAAAGTAGAGCGCACAAATTGGTTTCCTGTGGTTGTAAAAAATGGTTTGACTAAGGTTGTTGAATCTTATATTACCAAGGGTAAAGAAATTATCATAGAGGGTAAATTAAACTCTCGAAGTTACGACACTAAGGATGGAGAGAAGCGCTATATTACAGAAATTATCTGTACAGAGCTTTTAATGCTCAGTAAATAATGACACTCGAAGTTATTTATAATTAAAAACACACGCCTTAAGCGTGTGTTTTTAATGTATTCTAGTCAGAACTTTATTTTAACTCAAATTCTTCTTCGATCTGAGACAACCATTGCTTAAGGCGTTCTGGTGTTTTTTCAGGTTCGTTATCTTCATCTAATGCTAATCCATAAAATAATTCCTCACCTTCTATTTTTGCTTTAGATTTTTCATAATCATAATCTTTGGTCGACCATTTTCCTATTATTTTGCCTCCATTCTTGCGAACAACTTCTGCCAAAATGCCAACACCATCTATAAAATACTCGCCATAGCCATATTGATCACCTAATCCAAAAAAGGCTATTGTCCTTCCTGTAAAGTCTATCTCATGAAATTCTTCATCAAAGTAATCTTCCCAATCACTTTGCAAGTCTCCATAATACCAAGTGGATAATCCTATAATTATTTTATCAAAACGTTCAAAATCTGACTTTGAAGCATTTAAAACTTCTATAACTTCAATATCTGTTAAGGTCCAATCACTAACAATCTCATTGGCTATTTCTTCTGTGACACCAGTATCAGAACCGTAAATCAGTGCAATTTTACTCATAATTTTAAAAATAATTAGTTTTAAATTCAACTACTTCTATATCAACCTTTAGGTCACGTTTTTCGCTTTTACTACTTCATATTAACCCTATGCAAAAATAATTCTGCCAGCTCAATTATCAAACTATATCAGGTTCAATTTTAGACGAATTCTATCCTTTTTTAGACTTATGAAGACATTCCGCTAGTCATTTAAATTTTTAACCAGAAAAACACTTGCTATGCCAACTAATAGAAGCATAGAAATTTCTGAAATATTTCTACTTTCAAACACCTACATCAAAAAAATGACATATGATAAAAGCTTGCAAAAATTAGCTAGACCTAAGTACTTATAACAACACATTTTATGGATATTTTATTTAGTATATGGTCAAAAACATATCACTTGTAAAGCATTTCTTAGATATTCATATTTTCAATTGCGATATAGGTACGACTTATGTCGAATTTAGTATATCTAACTTATTAATATGCTTTTATAGCATCATCCATATCGCACAATAAACAGGGGTTAGATCAACTATTTTCGATAAATTAAATGAAAAAAATCGCACAAAAACCTAGTTAAGAATACGATTATGAGTGTTCTGCCAGAAACTAATTACCCTGAATTCGCAACGCAAAAGTTTGCGCTATTAAAGTATTTCAAACCTCAAAATCAACAAGTTGCAACAACCAATATAACAGTTCCTTTTCTTAATTCATTTTTAGCTGAATACGTTTTCTTGTAAGATCAACTTCTAAAACTTTGACAATAATTTGCTGATGCAAACTCACATGTGCATTAACATCACTTACAAAGCCATCTGACAAATTTGAAATATGAATTAGGCCACTTTCTTTAATACCAATATCTACAAAGGCTCCAAAGTTGGTAATATTATTTACAATTCCTGGCAGTAGTTGTCCTTCTCGCAAATCATTAATCGTTTTGATATTTTGATTAAACGTAAACACCTTTGCTTTCTCTCTGATATCTAACCCTGGTTTTTCTAACTCTTTGAGTATATCTTTCAATGTTGGCATACCAACATCTGCCGTAACATATTGTTTTAAATTCACATTCTGAAGCACACTTGTGTTACCCATAAGCTGCTCTAAAGTCTTCCCTTCATCTTTAGCGATACGCTTTACCAAAGCATAACGCTCTGGGTGCACAGCAGAATCGTCTAGGGGATGTTCTCCTTGCTTAACCCTTAAAAAACCAGCGCTTTGCTCATAGGCTTTACCCCCTAATCTCGGTACGTTTTTAATTGCATCTCGCGATGTAAATGCACCATATTCATTTCGGTAAGTAATAATATTTTCGGCAAGCTTTGGTCCAATTCCTGACACATAACTCAACAATGATTTACTAGCGGTATTGATATTAACCCCTACTGCATTCACACAGCTCTCGACTACCATATGTAAACTATTTTTTAATTTACTTTGATCTACATCATGTTGGTATTGTCCAACACCTATAGACTTTGCATCAATTTTAACCAATTCTGCCAAGGGGTCTTGTAATCGTCGTCCAATTGAAACAGCTCCTCGCACAGTTACATCATAATTAGGAAATTCTTCCCTAGCCACTTTTGATGCAGAATACACACTCGCTCCTGCCTCGCTAACAACAAACACTTCAATAGGGTTCTTAAATCGGATCTTTCTAACCAACGCTTCTGTTTCTCTTGAAGCTGTACCGTTTCCTATAGCAATAGCTTCTATTTTATAAGCATCTGCTAAAGAACTTATCTTTTTCATAGCCCCAAGACTATCGTTTTTTGGAGGATGTGGATAAATGGTTTCATTATATTTTAAGTCACCCTGTGCGTCCAAGCAAACTACTTTACAACCACTTCTAAAACCAGGATCGATACCTAAAACACGTTTTTCGCCAACTGGCGCACTTAACAACAATTGCTTTAAATTCTTTGCAAATACAGTAATTGCCGATTCATCGGCTTTAGTTCTTGCATTCTGTAAAGCTTCATTGGACAATGACGGCAATAATAACCGTTTGTAACTATCCTTAATAGCGCGTTCTATTTGATCTGCACAAGCAGTGTTGGAGCGTATAATCTTATCCTCAATCTTAGCTAAAGCTTTAGCGTCGTCAATTTCAATTTTAACCCTTATAAAACCTTCGTTATCGGCTCTTAATATAGCTAATAGACGATGTGAAGGTATACGATTTAAGCGCTCTGACCAATCAAAATAGTCCCTAAATTTTTGCGCTTTTTCATCCTTAGATTTAGACGCAACAACTTTAGTGTTAACACTTGAAAAACGCTCAAATTGATAGCGTATTTGATTCCTAACATCTCTGCGTTCATTAATCCATTCAGCTATTATATAGCGTGCGCCTTCTAGAGCATCATCAATAGACTGCACCTCACTATTTATATATTTATAGGCTATAGTATCTAAATTGTTTGTATTCTGACTCATAACAATTTTAGCTAATGGCTCTAGTCCATTTTTACGCGCCGTTTCCGCTTTCGTTTTTCGTTTCTTCTTATAAGGCAGATACACATCCTCAAGTGTTGCTACATCTTGAGCTTCGCTTATTTTTTGTGCTAATTCTAAGGTTAAAACAGAGTCTTCTTTAAGCTTTTTTAATACCGTTGTCTTTCGTTTCTCTAAAGTCTCAAATTGTGATTTAAACTTTACAATCTCTCCGATTTGAACTTCATCCAAGTTCCCAGTAATTTCTTTCCTGTATCTGGAAATGAATGGAATAGTACACTCTTTATCTAATAAATCTAAAGTATTTATTATAGAATTACATTCAATATTTAATCTACTTTGTATATATTTAGTCCTAGGTTCAATCATATGCTAATTAAAAGTATCAATATTACAAAACACCATGCCAAATAACAATACGTCAGATAAAAAAATTGAAATCACGCCGAAAGGCTCCTTAGGGCTTCTAGCCTATGGTGACCTCGGTATCATCGCTTGGAAAAAAGCTATAAAAAACTCTAAATCTACTTCGCGTAATGACAAAAAAACCTAAAGTACTTTTAATTGGCTGGGATGCAGCCGACTGGAAACTAATTGGACCTTTGCTTGCCAAAGGTCAAATGCCTTCATTAAAAAGACTAATTGACACTGGAGTTTATGGCAACATGAGTACGTTGAATCCTCCTTATTCTCCTATGTTATGGACTTCCGTAGCTACAGGAAAAATGCCAGACAAACATGGCATATTGGGCTTTATTGAACCCACACCAGACATGAAATCTATCCGACCGGTAACGGTATCTTCTAGAGAAACTAGAGCACTATGGAACATATTTCATAATCAGGGTCTAAAAAGCAATCTTATTAGCTGGTGGCCGAGTTTTCCTGCTGAACCCATTAACGGTGTAGTTGTAACAGATAAGTTTCAAAAGCTAAAAAAAGAACAAAAGCATCCACCGCCATTAAGTGAGGCAAGCGTTTGGCCAAAATCGATTAAAGATACCTTGGATGCATTACGTATTGGGGGCTCAGATATTACCGAAAATCATATTCTACCTTTTATTCCCAACGCGCATCGCATCGATCAAAAAAGCAGTAAATTTCTGATGTCATTTACAAAAATTCTCGCTGAAAATGTTAACACGCATGCCGCAGCAACCCATACTTTGCGCACTACTAATTGGGATTTTACAGCTATATACTATGATCTTATAGATCATATGTGTCATGCGTTTATGAAATTTCATCCTCCAAAATTAGGTGGTATTCCAGAACATCTATTCGATATTTATAATGAAGTTATTCTCAATACCTATAAATTTCAGGATATGATGTTGGGCAGAACTTTAGACCTCATAGATGATGATACTACGGTCATCGTTATGTCAGATCACGGCTACGAGTCTGGTCATAAAAGAATTTTAAAAATGCCTAAGTATCCTGCTGCACCAGCCTTAGAGCATAGACAATTTGGTATATTCGTAGCTTCTGGCCCAGGTATAAAACGTAATGAAAAAGTATTTGGACTAGGACTTATTGATGTAACCCCGACTATTCTGCATATGTTCAATTTACCTATTGGAAAAGATATGGACGGTAAAATTGCACTGGATATTTTTGAAACCCCCAAAGCACCAGATTATATAGATAGTTGGGATCTTGTTAAAGGTGATTTTGGAGAAGCTATTAAAGATCCTCATAACGATGATACACGTTCAGATAGTGCTGCGCTAGAACAACTTATAGCCTTAGGATATATAGAGAAACCAGATGAAGACTTAGGAGTTACCGTAAGAAAAACACAATGTGACATTAAACATAATTTGGCGAGAGTTTACAAGGGAAAAAAGGACTATGCACAAGCCAAACAATTATTATTAGAACTCGTTGAAGAAAAACCTCCTGTTGATGTTATTCCTTATTATCTCGATTTATTGTCTTTGAGTTTCTCTGAAAATGATTATGAAAATGCAGAATATTATCTAAATGAGCTAAAGCAGCGCAATACGAGTTTTGAAATAAACACCTATTTCTCTGAAGCCAAAATATTAATTCATAAAGGCCAGACCAATGCAGCTTTACAAATGTTAAAACGTGCAAAAGATAATTCTCCCAATGGGGAAGTTTGGTTCGAAATTGGAAAAATAGAATTACAATTAGAACTTTATTTAAGAGCACAATATGCTTTTGAACAGGCCTTATCTTTTGAAATAGACAATGCGCGATACCAACACGCATTGGCAAAAACATTTTTGCATTTAGCAAATTATGAAACTGCTGCCGATCATGCTTTAACGGCTATTGAGCTCATAAAATATTTTCCAGAAGCACATTACACTTTAGGTGTTGCATTAGAAAAATTGGGACATGAAGAAGCTGCTAAAAACGCCTACGAAATGGCAGCAAAACTAAAACCGAAAACGCATTATCGTGCAGAAAAAGCACTAGAAAACATAAGAAACTTAAAAGCAAATCTCAATAACAAATATGACGGTGTTTATGTTAAAAATCAAATCACTATTGTTTCTGGTTTGCCTAGATCAGGAACTTCTTTAATGATGCAAATGCTAGATAAAGGTGGGTTAGAGATTCTCACAGATCACAAACGAAAAGCAGACACTTCAAATCCTAAAGGCTATTATGAATACGAACCTGTAATGACCATACATAAAGACAATCAATGGCTTCATAAAGCTCAAGACAAGGGGCTTAAAGTAGTAGCTCCTTTACTAAAACATTTAGACCCTAAATACCGTTATAAGATAATTTTCATGAATAGAGATTTGACAGAAATCATAAAATCACAACAAACTATGATTGGTAAAAACAAAGACATACTACCTGTTTCTTTATTGGAAGCTTACCAAAAACAATTGACAAATGTGGATACTTGGAAAGCTAATGAACCTAATGTAGAGTTGTTATATGTTAATTATTCTGATTTATTTAATAACGCTAGTGACATCACAAAACACATCAATACATTCCTTGGTACTTCATTAAATACCGCAAATATGATGGCCACTATAGACCCTAAATTATATAGAAACAAAAGCTAAAAAGAGGGCTCGAATGGGCCCTCTTTTTTTTTACAATACTATTTTCTTTTTAAGTCTTGCCTTAGTATCGGCATCTTCTAATTCAATAAGATAAATTCCAGAAGCTATAGAACTAGCTTCGATAACATGAGAATTATCAGACGCTCTACCCGCGAGTATTTTTTGTCCAGTCATACTATATAAGGTATAATTAGTTGGGTTTGTTAATTGATACAAGCCAATAGATTTGTTAAGCGCAACAACTCTTGTGTCCTCTAAACTATGAGTACTAATA
>JABSPM010000022.1 GCA_013215095.1 Flavobacteriaceae bacterium
AACTCTTACGCATATCCGTTGGACCCAAATACAACTCGAATCTAAAACTACTATCTAAAGCTAACATAATTTCTGATTTTTAAAAAATCAAAAATAAGTCCAGACACAAAACACGTCAAGATGGGTTAGACGGAGGGATACATTCATACCACCAATTCTCAATAACAATTTATTCCTTTTGATGAATTTTAGTTTACCATGAGCTACAAGAAAAATGAGTAACACCTAAGGTATCCCTTATAAAAAAAACCGAAACTATACGTTTCGGTTTTCCAATATGTTTAATGTTAATGACCTCCTCCCTTTTTCTATTGCTTTTCTTCCTTTTTCTTTTCGTAATCATCTTGCACTTCGATGTCTCTATACTTACAACATTCATGTACAGAATTGTACGCTTCATCCGTTGCTTTCATCGCTTCGGTATCATGACCTACAGCTATGATACTCTTTTGAATGGTTACCAAATCAGTTTTACGCTCATCAAAAATAAGCTTTAGCTCATGAGTATCTAAATTCCAATTTGCAGACTTTACACCTTTAGTTTTCACACATGCTTTTTCTATGCGATCTTTACACATCAAACATACACCATCTACTTCTATAGTGGCTTTAGCATTTTTATTTTGTGCAAAAGCACCCATTCCAATACATAATAATGTTAATAATACAAGTTTTTTCATGATTTCTATAGTGTTAATTATTTTATTTTAAATCGTAGTCCTGCGTAATACATACTACCAAAAATTGGACCATATACTTGAGTTGTATCAAAATATGCGCCAAATGGGTTATCTGCACCAACAATTGGATTATTTTGTCTTACATTAGTAATATTTTCACCTCCCACATACACTTCAAACCTAGGAGAAAATACCCGTGTAATTTGGGCATTCAAAGTCGAAACTGTGTCTGAATATTCTGGTAGTTGATATGCTGTTGGACTGCCCAAAGTAGACATAAAACGCTGCGCTCCCAACCAATTAAAGGTCGTATCAAACTTCCATTGAGAATTATTTTTCACATGTGTTTCATAGGATAAATTACCAAACAAACGGTGTTTTGGTGTTAATGGCTTTTCCCTTTTACCAGCTGTATATCGGGTTTGCACGTCATAGTACTTATACGCCAAACGAACATCAAAATGCTCAAAAGTATTATGATTAAATTCTATCTGAAAACTACTCGCGTAGCTCGAACCATTTAAATTATATATATTAACTTCGGTTGGAGTTTCGTAGTCTAATACAACCTGATTTATAAAATCTGTACGATAATAATCTACTGTAAGATCTCCTTTGCGTCCAAATAAATTAAATCCTTGTAAAAAAGATAGCCCATAATTCCAAGCAATTTCTGGGTCTAAACCATAAATATTCCCATTACTATCTAAAATATTAAATGCTCTGGAGGATGCAAACATGCTTTGGTTTTCAGCAAAAATATTGGCACTACGTTTTCCGCGTCCAAAAGAAGCTCTCAACGCCGACTTCTCCCAGGGCGTATAACGAATATGGAATCGTGGCGTTAAAAAAGTCCCTAATAAATTATGGTAATCTACACGAATACCAGCTGTCAAATTAATAGCATCCAAATTATCAAAACTATATTCAAAAAAACCACCTGCCGAATTTTCAGTACGTCCAAATTTCTCCAAATTTACCAATTCATTATAACTATCATTGGTGTAACTCAAACCCGTTTTTATCTTATGACGAGAATCGGCAATAATTGTATTATATACTGCATTTGTATATAAACTTTTATGTTTGATATCATATTGTTTTAGACCAAAATAAGAATCTTGTTGATGGTTGCTATATGACACTTGCACACCTACACTTTGCCATGGTAAATCTGGATTTACATATCCTAATTTTCCTGAAACTTCATAACGCTCTGTATCAATTTCACTTCCCCAATAATTGGTTGTAAGTTTATCACGTTTGGGGTCAAAATTAGTTTGACCTGCTTGCTTTGCATCGGTTAAATACTTTAAATTTAAGAAACTTACAACGCCCTTTTCGGTGTTTGTATATTGCCATCGGTTCATAACATTTATTTGATGATATTTTGGCATATCCAAAAAACCATCATGGTTCACATCATGCTCTTCATCATGAATATTTCCATGAAGATACACACCAGCGTGCCACTTATCTGAGACCTTAGTATTAAAATGTGTATTGAGCTCCATACGCTGACTACTTGCACCGTATGCATTCAGAAAAAAGGCATCATCTTTTATTGGCTTTTGCAGTTCGGCATTGATTTGACCTGCAATACTTTCATAACCATTAACCACACTTCCCATGCCTTTGGTAATCTGAATGCTCTCTACCCAAGTTCCAGGAATAAAGGTCAAACCAAAAGCTTGAGATGCACCTCTTATTGATGGAATGTTTTCGGTAGCAATCAAAATATAAGGACTGGTTAAGCCTAACATTTTTATCTGCTTGGTACCTGAAACTGCGTCGGCAAAATTTACATCAATAGATGGGTTTGTTTCAAAACTCTCAGAAAGATTACAGCATGCTGCTTTAAGCAATTCTTCACTACTGATATTAATTATGTTTTTGGATTCTAAATACGAAGTTGCTGAAGATTTTTTTCGAGCACTTAGAGTAACAGCTCCCAATGCACTTGTTGACTGTAACCAATGGGTAATCGCCTCTGGTGTATTTACAATAATAGTGTCGGTTTTATAACCCACATAGCTTATCACAAGCTGTTTGTGTTTTTTTTCATAAGGGATGCTAAATTTACCATCTAAATCTGTTACATCACCTATAGATGTATTTAGCCAATATACATTGGCACCAGGCAAAGGTAAATTGGTATTCTTTTCATTTGCTTCCATAACCACTCCTTGTAATTGGCTTTGAGACACAGCCAACAATGGAAGCATGACTAACATGTATATTATAGTTTTCAATTTATATATTTTAAGTTAATGATATAGCGATTTGTATCAATTAAAATTGATATCACGAATAACGATTCACTTAATTATCAAATAAGAAATACTTGGTCTAGCACCTGCCTATCCTCTATAAGTTTTGGAACGGTATAGTGCTTATGCGGAATAACATGTTGGGGTAAACCTTCAAAAAGGTTAACATAACTGACTGAAAATGTTGTGAGAAATAATTGAGTATCAAAATCTAAATTATCAAAATCACTTATCTTTAACTCGTCCTGTCCCTCCAAGAACTGAACCTCATCAACACAACACTTTTTATGTGTTATTTGTTCTAAAGCAATTTCTTCGGTCTCCATTTTGCATTTTTGTAAATCGTTAAAGACAGCCACATCAATTAATACACCACCACAATAATGTTTCTCTATAGTCAACGACAATGTAGAGCATAACACTAAAAGTGCCATTAATGCAGAAAACGATTTATGTAACAATTGCTTCACGAAACAAAGTTACAAAAAGAAAAAAAAACGGTCTCTATTTTTATAAAAAATTAACGATTTAATCGATTATAGTAAAAAGCAGGAAACAGCACTAATAAAATGATTGGCTGAATCAAAAAACGCCTCATGTTAAAAAACAAATAATAATCCTCTTGCCTAGGATTGATAACAAAGTACAAAAAGACACTAATTAAAATAAGATAAGAAAAACTATAAACTAGTAACGAAAACTTAATAATACTGACACTTCTAAACACTGTATATAATAGTCCTAGAGAAACTAATGAATTTAGCGCATATCGCAAGCTTGTAAACAACACCAACTTCAAAGTCTCTCGCCTTGGCGAATCTAGATATAAGTAATCATTTTCAAAGAATTTTAAATACGGATCATAAAACAAAACATCTTCAAAAAACCGAATGCTTATTAAGATTAAAAGCAATACAATCAACACTACAGACCTTGTTATCTTAGACCACATATTTCTTGTTTATTTTTTTAAAACGATTCACCCATAGCATCCATAGTAAAAACACCATGCCATAAATAATCATTGGAAAAATAACACCATGCAAAAGATCACGTTCCGTAGGATAGTAATACAGTCCCAAAGCTAGAACAACTATACGCATAAGGTTTACCGCATAAATAACCACAGCCCCCGTAAACACATATAAGACTGTAGCTTTCCAATGCCATGAGAAAGCAATTACAAAAGCGCTAAACAAAATAATAGCACTTACTCCATTGCAGCCTTCTATGACTCTTGCAACATATTCATCATTTAAAATAAGCTTTATCGAAGCTTCTCCATCATGCGGTATAACCTGAGCCTCATGACCAAGACTTTCTAATAAAACTTGACATTGTCTCGAAATTAAATTGGTAATATAATCGGGATGATAATCCTTTTCTTGAGACATATCTAAATACAATTTATAAGTCAAGGACAATCCGCCATAAACCAATAAAAAAGTAAGTATGAATCGTATGACAGACTTATATTTTTTGACAAGTGTTTTCAAAAGTTATTGAATTTTAAATAGTTTTGTGCAAAAATCATAAGATGACACTTAAAACTCTTGAACCAAAAGTAATTGAAATTGTAACAAACACCAATAATTCTATCGAAAATCGTTTACTAGAGGTTTGTAAACTCCTAGAGCACCATGTCGATTATTATAATTGGGTTGGTTTTTATTTTAGAAACGGTAACAAAGAAGAGCTTAAATTAGGCCCCTATGTTGGAGAACCGACAGACCATACTATAATTCCTTTTGGAAAAGGCATTTGCGGACAAGTAGCTGTAAGTAACAAAAACTTCGTCGTACCAGATGTTAAAGCTCAAGATAATTATATTGCTTGTAGCATTACGGTAAAAGCAGAAATTGTAGTTCCAATTTTTGTCAAAGGCAAAAATATTGGGCAGATAGACATCGATTCAAATACCCCAAATCCTTTTACAGAAGCCGACGAACGTTTCTTAGAATTTGTATGTAAAGCAGTTGCTGAAATTCTATAGTTGTTAACAACTTCATCAATTCGTTAAAAAGTCGTGCTTTTTTTAATGTTTCTAAAGCTATAATTTTTCGCTTTAATTAGTACTTTTGCGCTTTAATAGACAACACAACAAAATGAGCAATAACAAGACGATTAAATCAGCATTGATTTCTGTATTTAGCAAAGATGGTTTAGAACCAATTGTAAAACAACTAAATGCACAAGGTGTTACCATCTATTCTACAGGTGGCACTCAAAAATTCATCAATGACCTAGGCATCAATGTCGTACCCGCAGAAGACATCACTTCTTACCAGTCATTTTTGGGAGGACGTGTAAAAACTCTACACCCAAAAATATTTGGTGGTATTTTAAATCGTCAAAACCATCCAAAAGATCTTGCTGAATTGGAAGAATTTGACATTCCTCAGATTGATGCTGTCATTGTAGATTTGTATCCTTTTGAAAAAACTGTAGCTTCAGGGGCTGAGCACCAAGATATTATTGAAAAAATTGATATTGGTGGTATTTCATTAATAAGAGCAGCTGCAAAAAACTATAAAGATGTGGTTTGTGTTTCTTCCGTAAACGATTATGCAGATTTCTTAAAATTAATTACAGAAAAAAATGGTGTGCTTTCAGAAGATGATAGAAAACGTTTTGCTACACGCTCGTTTAATATATCATCACATTATGACGCTTCAATTTTCAATTACTTCAATGCCGAAAAAGAAGAAACCGTTCTAAAGATTAGTGAAGCACAAGGGAAAACATTACGTTATGGTGAAAACCCACACCAAAAAGGTTATTTCTTTGGAGATTTTGATGCGATGTTTACTAAGCTTCATGGCAAAGAATTAAGCTATAACAACCTATTAGATGTTGATGCTGCTGTAAACTTAATGAATGAATTCAAAAATGAAGCGCCAACATTTGCAATCCTAAAGCATAACAATGCTTGCGGATTAGCACAACGTGACTCAATCTATCAAGCTTATCTAGATGCTTTAGCCGGAGATCCTGTATCCGCTTTTGGAGGGATTTTAATATGCAATACTGAAATCGATAAAGCTACAGCGGAAGAGATACATAAACTATTCTGTGAAGTTGTAATCGCCCCTTCGTTTTCTTTGGATGCTGAAGCTATCTTAAAAGGGAAAAAAAATAGAATTTTATTAATTCAAAACAACATAGAATTACCTGAGACCAACCTAAGAACTTGTTTAAACGGAGTTTTAGTTCAAGACAAGGATGGTATTACAGATACTATAGCGATGCTCTCTAACAGCACATACAGCAAACCATCTGATAATGAATTAGATGACTTACTGTTTGCTTCAAAAATATGCAAACACACAAAATCAAACACCATTGTGCTCGCCAAAAACAAGCAACTTTGCGCAAGCGGAACAGGGCAAACAAGTCGCGTAGATGCTTTAAATCAAGCTATTCATAAAGCAGTATCATTTAATTTTGACTTAAAAGGAGCTGTTATGGCAAGTGATGCATTCTTCCCATTTCCAGATTGTGTAGAGATTGCTGATAAAGCAGGAATCACTGCCGTAATACAACCTGGAGGTTCTATCAAAGACCAATTAAGTATTGATTATTGCAACGAAAACAACATAGCTATGGTTTTCACGGGGACACGCCATTTTAAACATTAAAATTTATAGATTATTTAAAAGTCTAAAATTCCATTTGTAACATTTAATTTTAGTACATTTACAGTTATTCTTAAAAAGCATTAATAAACCTCTGATTAACACAATATAGCAAATGGGATTTTTTGATTTCTTAACCGAAGAAATTGCAATCGACTTAGGTACCGCAAACACACTTATTATACACAATGACAAGGTCGTCGTAGATAGTCCATCAATCGTAGCAAGGGATAGAATTTCGGGCAAAATCATCGCTGTTGGTCAAGAAGCCAATATGATGCAAGGTAAAACCCATGAGAACATCAAAACGGTTAGACCACTAAAGGATGGTGTTATTGCAGACTTTGACGCAAGTGAACAGATGATAAGCTTGTTTATAAAGAACATCCCTGCGCTTAAAAAGAAACTATTTGCACCCGCATTACGTATGGTTATTTGTATTCCTTCTGGAATTACAGAAGTAGAAATGCGCGCCGTAAAAGAATCTGCAGAACGAGTAAATGGTAAAGAGGTACACCTCATACATGAACCCATGGCTGCGGCTATTGGTATTGGTATTGATATTATGCAACCCAAAGGAAATATGATTGTTGACATCGGAGGTGGAACTACCGAGATTGCTGTTATTGCCCTTGGTGGAATTGTTTGCGACAAATCTGTAAAAGTTGCAGGAGATGTTTTTACAAATGACATTATCTATTACATGCGCACACAGCACAACCTTTATGTTGGCGACCGCACTGCCGAAAAAATTAAAATCCAAATTGGTGCTGCTACTGAAGATTTGGAATTACCCCCAGAAGACATGAGTGTTCAAGGTAGAGATTTACTAACTGGAAAACCTAAACAAGTTCAAATCTCATTTAGAGAAATTGCCAAAGCTTTAGATAAATCCATTCTAAGAATAGAAGACTCTGTAATGGAAACGCTATCTCAAACACCGCCAGAATTAGCCGCAGATATTTATAACACTGGTATCTATTTAGCAGGAGGAGGCTCTATGCTTAGAGGACTAGACAAACGTTTATCCCAAAAAACAGACTTGCCTGTTTATATCGCTGAAGACCCATTGAGAGCTGTAGTAAGAGGAACTGGAATTGTTTTGAAAAATTTAGCAAAATACAAAGGTATTTTCGTCAAATAGCTATTTTAAATCATGCAACAACTGTTTAATTTCTTTATAAGAAACAAGACATTTCTATTCTATGTGTTGCTGCTTTCAATCGCTATTTTTTTCACTATCCAATCGCACTCCTATCACAAAAGTAAATTTATAAATTCCGCTAATTTTTTAACAGGAGGGATTTATGAATCGGTCAATAATATAGAACACTACTTTCACCTTAAAGAAGAAAACAATGCGCTTCTAGAAGAAAACAACCGCTTAAAATCCCTAATATACAACAAAAGACAAGCCCTTGAAATTGATACTATATCAATGCCTAAATATACGCTTACACCTGCCTTAGTAACCAAAAACAGCTATACGGCAAAACAGAACTATTTAACCCTAAATAAAGGCGAACGTGATGGTGTTTTTGAAGACCAAGGTGTAATTACTTCCAATGGTATTGTTGGCATTATTGACAATACTTCCAATGGCTATTCTCGAGTCATTTCAATTTTGAACACAACAAGTCAAATTAATGCAAAACTTAAAAAATCTAATCATATTGGAATCTTAAAATGGGATGGAAAATCACCCTTTGTAGCACAACTAACAGATATACAAGGGTTAGCAAAAATTAAAATTGGAGACACTGTTACAACTAGTGGAAATTCTAACACGTTTCCTAAAGACATTCTTATTGGGACACTAAAGGATTTTAAACTCAGCCCAACCGAAGACTCCTATATTATAAATGTGCAGCTTTCTAATGACATGACCAATCTCGGTCATGTACATATTATAGAAAACCTAGATATTGATGAACTAAACAGTTTAGAATCGAATGAATAATCTCGCTTTAACAAATAGCATTCGTTTTATTTTCTTAGTATTAATACAAGCTTTAATTCTCAACAACATTAACTTTATGGGTTATATCAACCCTTATATTTATATCCTTTTTATACTCTTATACCCTATAAAAAATAATCGTATGTTGTTTCTCTTCTTGAGCTTTCTTTTAGGACTAACCCTAGACTTGTTTTTAGATTCGGGAGGCGTACACGCTGCTGCAAGTGTAACC
The DNA here is from genome assembly GCA_013215095.1 of Flavobacteriaceae bacterium. GTDB lineage: Bacteria > Bacteroidota > Bacteroidia > Flavobacteriales > Flavobacteriaceae > DT-34. Next base: position 8,778 of record JABSPM010000022.1, read on the forward strand.
ATAGCCTATATTCGTCCTCTATTTTTAAAATTTTCTTTTGGCACAAGCTACGCACATCAAACCATAAAATTCTCTAATACCGAATTCGGACAACGGTTTTCATACCTTGCCCTTTTGATTCTTATTCATCATTTAATACTCTTTAATCTCGAAATATTTGCCATTTCACAACTTCTTTTGATTGCAAAAAAAACCTTATTCTCTGGTCTTTTTACTTTATTTTTATGCCTCATTATTCAATCCTTATTCAGTAAAACGACGTCATGAGAAAACTATTACTCTTTTCTTTTGTCATTCTCGTTGGCATTATCTTTTTAGCCAGATTATTCTACCTACAAGTCTATTCCAACACCGCTAATAGCATCTATAACGACAATGCCATTAGAAAAGTATTTCACTATCCCAAACGGGGTTATGTTTATGATAGAAACGGCATCCTTCTCGTTGCCAATCAACCTTCATATGATGTCATGGTTATTCCGAGAGAAGTTGAACCTTTAGACACCTTAGAATTTTGTTCTCTTTTAAAAATAAACAAAACGCAATTTCTAAAATATTATAAGCGTGCAAAACATTATTCTACGCGTTTATCCTCTCCTTTCCTAAGACATTTATCTAAAGAAGATTACGCCTATTTATCTGAAAAAATGCGAAAGTTTAAAGGCTTTTACATACAAAAACGTTCTTTAAGAGACTACCAAACAACCATTGGAGCCAATGTTTTAGGGTATATCGCCGAAGCGAACCAAAAAGAAATCAAAGCCAATGATTACTATAAAATGGGAGATTTAATAGGTAAACAAGGCATTGAGAAGTCCTACGAAAAACAGCTAAGAGGCATAAAAGGTGTGAAATTTATTCAAAAAGACAGGCTCAATAGAGATATTGGCTCTTATAAAGACGGAACTCTAGACATCACTCCTATTGCAGGTAAAGATATCACCATTACTATTGACTCCAAATTACAAGCCTATGGCGAATATCTCATGCAAAATAAAATAGGAGGAATTGTTGCACTAGAACCGAGTTCTGGTGAGATTCTAAGTTTAGTTTCTGCCCCAAGTTACAATCCCAATCTAATGGTTGGCAGAGCACGCTCAAGAAACTACACGCAATTAAGCAAAGACTCCATTCATCTACCATTGATAGACAAAAGTCTATTACGTATGCACGAACCAGGCTCACCGTTTAAGGCCCTAGTTGCTCTCGCCGCTTTACAAGAAGGTGTTATTGACCTCAACTCGTCTATATATTGCAACCATGGCTATACTTACGGAAAAAAGAAACGAAGGATGGGCTGTCACTGCGGTGGTGGACGACGTATTTTAAACACTGGAATTTCAGAATCTTGCAATGCTTATTTTGCGAATGCATATAAAAGAACTATTGACAAATATGAGAACGCAACCATTGGGATGGATGTATGGAGCTCACATATCAAAAGCTTTGGACTTGGCAACTATTTAGGCTACGACCTAAGTATTGGCAAAAAAGGAAATATCCCAAATGGCGCCTATTATGACAAATGGTATCCAGATTTTCGTTGGGGAGCAACAACAGTATTGTCTAACGCAATAGGACAAGGGGAAATTCTAGTCACTCCCATACAGTTAGCCAACATTACCGCTGCAATTGCAAATAGAGGTCATTATTACACTCCGCATATTATAAAAGACATAAAAGGCGATACAATTCCAAGCCGATTCAAAACAAAACACCATACAAGTATAGAAAAACGTCATTTTGAACCCGTTATTCAAGGACTATATGATGTTTATAATAGAGGTACAGCAAAGTTTTTAAAAATTCCAGGCATTGATATTTGCGGAAAAACAGGAACTGCCGAAAATTTCTTAAGCATCAATGGCACGCGTAAACAATATACAGATCACTCTATTTTTATAGCTTTTGCGCCTAAGGAAAATCCAAAAATAGCTATAGCTGTTTTGGTAGAAAACGGCTATTATGGCTCTCGATTTGCTGGAAAAATTGCGAGCTTAATGATTGAATATTATCTAAAAGGCAGCATAAGTAGGACGGACTTAGAACGCTGGATTTTGGAGCACACCTTAGAGCATGAGTACATTAAACCATACTCTGATGCACCATTCAAAATTAATGCTCAAACCGAACTCATGCGCGTAGACACCTACTTAAAGCTTCAAGAGCAACAACAAATCATAAACGAAAACCCATAAATGCAAAGAGATCATAGAAGTTTTAGGGTTGATTGGTTAACCCTTATTTTATTTTTAATATTGGTTGGATTTGGTTGGGTCAATATATTATCGGCTTCAATATCTGGAGAAGTTACAAGCTATTTTGACCTAGACGAACGGTATGGAAAACAAGCTGTTTTCATTATATTCACGCTTGTACTTATCATACTTATATTAGCGATTGAAGCCAAATTTTATGAACGTTTCGCAAGTCTTATTTATTTGCTATCCATACTTTCCTTAATAGGACTTTTTATTTTTGGGAAAAACGTAAATGGTGCGACGTCATGGTACGGCATTTCAGGTATGACAATACAACCTGGCGAATTTGCAAAAGTCGCCACTGCCTTGGCTGTTGCCAAATACATAAGCGATTTACAAACCAATATTAAAGACTTTAAAGACCAACTTAAAACCGCTTTAATTGTTATTGTCCCAGCAGCGCTCATTCTGCTACAAAATGATGCTGGAAGCACACTGGTGTATGGCTCATTTTTCTTTGTTTTCTATAGAGAAGGCATTCCTAAGAGCTATTTAATTACCATTTTAGGCCTTATACTATTAGCCATTTCCGCATTGAAATTTTCTGTTATACCAACTTCAATTTCTATCCTAATTATCGTTTTTTTACATCACTTTTTTATAAAGAAAAAGCGCAAGAGGATTATTACACCAATTCTAATTACATTCTTTTGCACGACCTTTGTATTTGGCGTAAACCTTTTTTACAAACATATCTTGCAAGCCCATCAACAAGAGCGTATAAGCCTATGGCTGCGCTTAGAAAAAGACCCTGCTAAACTTGAAAAAATGCGTAAGACTTTTGCATACAACCTTAAAGAGAGTGAAAAAGCCATTAGTTCTGGCGGTATTTCAGGAAAAGGATTTATGGAAGGTACACGTACTACTGGAAAATTTGTCCCAGAACAAGATACAGACTATATATTTAGTACCGTTGGTGAAGAATGGGGCTTTATGGGAAGTGCGTTAGTCGTTATTACATTTGTAATTTTACTTCTCAGAATTTTACACCTCGCTGAATTGCAAAAAAACCAATTTAGTCGCGTATATGGTTACGGTGTTGCTGCTATATTATTCTTTCACTTTATGATTAATATAGGTATGGTAATGGGGCTAATTCCAACTATTGGTATTCCTTTGCCTTTTTTTAGCTATGGTGGTTCTGGCCTTTGGGGCTTCACTATTTTACTATTCATATTTATCAAACTAGACTCCAATAGAATCAATGAATGGTAATTTTATTAGAGGTCCGCATACGCTATATAACGCCACCAAACTTATACTGAATACAGCATTAAATATAAGCTTATAAATTTTGCATTTTTGCGCATACCTTGACAAATACTTTATAGTAATCCCTTACAATGTAGGCTTCTTAATTGGAACCCTAACTATTAGAAGATCTCGACATGGACCATAAATAACACACTATAGCCTTATACTAATGTCCTAAAAAGTCATGGATGCTACCCATTCGTCCTTTGGTAACAAAATAACTATAAACTTAAAAGACTAAACCAATGACGCTTATAAAACGATACTTCTACTGTTTTTTCAATTCTAATTTTTCTGCGAAGTAATCGCAAAAATCTTTCATTGTATCTCGCATTTTATCATCTTGAGTAGCTCTATAAAAGGTATCACTCATAGCGACTAAAGTCTGATGAAAAAATTGTTTCATCTCATCTACAGGCATATCCTTTGTCCATAAATCGATGCGCAATGTCTCTTTAGCATTGTGATCCCATACAGAAAGCAGCATAGCCTTTGCTTCTTCTCTAGAAATCCCACCATCTTCCGCTGTCCAAAACAGTTTTTCTGGCACTCTGTTTTCATCTAATTCTACATTCAACTCTATATTTGACGTATGCGTTTTTGCCATTATTTTTTGGGTTTAAAATTTGAATTATTAAATATATCGTCTGCCTCTTTTTGCATTAATTCTTTAAAAGAAACATTATTCTTTTCCATGTAAGCACGAACAATCTGCCACCCAATATAACGTCCTAATCGACCAGGTGAGTCTCGGTCTAACTCCAAATTAAATTTAGAAAAAGGCGCTGGATTAATGAATCTGGCAATAAGCTTAGGATTGGTATCAAATAACATTTCATTTTCAACAAAATGTCGCCAAATATATTGTTCATTTTCTGCAGCCCATTGTAATTGTTCTGGTGAATATCCAATTTTATCAGCATCACTATAATTTGGTAACATCACATCCATAAAATACAATTGTTTCCCAAAATACACAAGCTCATCTAAAAAGGTTTTTCTTTTAGATTGATAGCTATATTTTTTAGCATACTCCGTAGCCAAATCTGGCAATATTTGAGAAGCTGTCATGTTTTGTTTTATGTAATCATAAAAATTTTCATAAAATTTATGATTCACCCCCAAATAGGTATCTAATGCTATTAAATTAATTGTATCGGTAACAACAACTTTATTTCTATAGTTAACATCGCCAGGTATTACAGTAATTAATCGTCCTTTCTTAAACGTCGGATAATAATATTTTAAGTGTTGATAAAAGGCTGTAATCTCTTGCGTTTGCTTATCAAAATTTGGAAAAATTTTCGCTACTTCTTTATGCAATTCAATCTGCATTGAATCTTGCATTCTAAGCACCCAAACTGAATCGTGATATTGTTTTGAAAACAAAAAAGGATAGTTTTTTTTAAGCTCTTTAAAATCAGTTTGATCTGCATTGGCAAACAAACGATCAAAACGTTCTACATTTACGTCCATTGGAATGGCTGCAATATTCTTTTCAAGTTTATCTTCAGCATCGCAACATAAGCATAATATTACGCTCATAAATAGAATTATTTGTCTCATAAGCTACACTTAAAACGCAATTAATTTTTATTAATTATAAGATTCAATTATTTTTGTTGACAAAGGTAGTATTCTTTACCATAAATCAAACACAGAAAATGAATACAGAAAAGATTGTCAATCACATCGTAAATTGGTTAAAAACATATGCTAAAAAGGCAAAAGTTAATGGTTTTGTTATTGGAATTTCTGGAGGTATTGATTCTGCAGTAACCTCTACGCTTTGTGCTGAAACTGGCTTGGATGTATTATGTATTGAAATGCCAATACATCAAGCCGAAAGTCATGTTTCTAGAGCACAAGAGCATATTTCAGCATTAAAGGAACGCTATCCAAATGTCAACGCTATAAAAGTAGATTTAACCCCTGTTTTTGAAGAATTTAAAACCGAAGTTTCTTTAAACGGCAAGCAATCAATTGTAGACATGACGCTGGCTAATACAAGAGCTCGACTAAGAATGACAACATTATATTATCACGCAGGTTTACTAGGGTTGTTGGTGGCTGGAACTGGAAACAAAGTTGAAGATTTTGGCATAGGTTTTTATACCAAATATGGTGATGGTGGTGTTGACCTCAGTCCAATTGCCGATTTAGTAAAATCTGAGGTCTATGACATTGGACAATTTTTAAATGTTCCGATTTCTATTATGAATGCTGCGCCTAGCGATGGTTTATTTGGTGATGCCCGTAGTGATGAAGATCAAATTGGCGCTTCTTATCCAGAGCTTGAATGGGCCATGAAAATGGTAGACGCTGGCAAATCTTCTGATGATTTTGAAGGAAGAGAAAAAATTGTTTTTGACATCTATATGCGTTTTAACACTTCAAATAAACACAAAATGGTTCCTATCCCTATTTGTGTTATTCCAGATGATTTAAAATCGACTTTATAACACCTTTAAGGCGTATTAATATTAATCATCATTTGCTAATACAGACTATTTATGAGCACCGGTACTTTTAATACGTGTTGGACTCATCTCTAATATTTGCAACTATTAAACAGGTACAATTTCGTCTAGAAGTATTTCAACAAATAGGTCAAAAAACACAAAAACCAACACGTATTTACGATATTTTCAATTGAATCATATTCCTGCTAAATGTGCGAAATATTTTTCAATACACAACCCTTTTAAAGCCTAATATACCAGGAGTTTACACGTTTGTTTAAAAAAAACCAATAGTATATCTCATAAAACTTTTAGGGATTTTTAGCCTTTTTTGTTATTTTTTTTATAAATTTGTCTGATCTCCACACGAAAAGACTCTTAAAATGCAATTTCATTAATAGCGTCGCATATTTAGGGTTTAATATATTATTTATTAATTAAAAATTTAAAGGTTATGATTAAGGTTTTAGTAGCTGATCATCATCCAATTATCCGAACAGGACTTAAAATGTTATTTGAGTCTTCTCCCAATGTTCAAGTAATTGGAAGTGTAACAACGGGGAGAGAACTTTTTGACTTTATTGGAAAAAATGAAGTTGATGTGGTACTTTCAGAAATTGATTTACCAGAGCTTAATGGTATTACTGCTCTGAGAACACTGAAAAAGGAGTATAATGACGTCAATGTCATTATGTTTAGTACACATCCAGAAGAAATTTATGCAGTAAGTACTATCAAGGCAGGAGCTTCTGGCTATCTATCAAAAACAGTAGGAACAGACACCATTATAGCAGCAATAACTAAAGTTGCCAATGGAGGCATCTACATCAGTAATGAACTAGCGCAAAGGTTAGCTTTTGACGAGCGTGGCAATAAGCCAAGCAAACTTTACAAAAAGTTATCGATGCGAGAGGTTGAAGTTCTTAAGTTATTATCCTCTGGTAGAAGAAACAAGGAAATTGCTCAAGAGTTAGATATTAATGAAAAAACTGTGAGCACTTACAAAGCAAGATTAATGAAGAAACTAAATGTCACTAATTTAGTAGACTTGATTAATCAAGCAAGACACTTAGAATTAGGTTAAAACACCTCTTACAAGACTCTATTTAGCTTACGTGAAAGTAACATTTTGAGACTAGAATAATCTTTGACTTCCTCTAAAATGGATCGATGATGTTCGGTACTTTGAATCACTTCATGTTTAAATTCATTCACTTTTTGATCAATTAAGAAACAGCGTAAGCTAAGTATAGTCTCACTAGTGAGTTGAGCAACAGTAAGTTTTTTTTCTTTAGGAAAAATATTGTTGCGCTCCCAATCATGTAAATCATAGCGCTCTTCATTCATTAAAATACTCGTAATATCATTGGCCAAATTTTGATCGACATGATGTACAATAGCATCTAAAGCGAAATCTGGGTTTTGATTTAAAGTATCTACAATGGTGTAATAAATGCTTTTAAAATTTTCGTTTGTAAACTGCATTTCATCATCCTGAAGATCGAGATATATTTTTTCAAAAACTTTAGCTTCTTGTACCACAGGCTCGAGATGTAAGTCTCCTTTGTCATCTTCTTTTAGAATTAAATCTTCAAATTCTTCTGTAAGGTTACCATATAACAGTAAAATCTCTATAATTTTACGTTCCAACACGTATTGCACATCAACTTTTTGAGGGCTTTCTTTTTGTTTTATAACCTCAAACGTTTTTTGTTCCTGTTTGTGCTTTTTATTCGCCTCATCCTGTTCCTTTCTATTAATTTGCGCTAATGTACTGAACAATACGGATTCGCTAATTTCCATAATTCTTGCGCATTCTTGCACATAAATTTCTCTTTTAATTGTATCAGGAATTTTAGCGATACTATGAACCATATCTCTAATTAAATCCGCTTTTTTAACAGGGTCATTCTTTGCTTCTTCCATTAGAAGAGCAGCTTTATAAGCAATAAAATCTTTAGAATTAACTTTGAGATAATCGGCTAACTCCTCAGGAGTATTTTGTTTGGCAAAACTATCTGGATCATCTCCGTCAGGAAAGGTGCAAACTTTAACATTCATATCTTGCTCCAAAATCAAATCAATACCTCTAAGGGCAGCTCTAATTCCTGCCGCGTCTCCATCAAAAAGCACCGTGATATTCTTCGTTAAACGATTAATCAATCGTATCTGATCAGAGGTTAATGCCGTTCCTGAAGATGCAACTACATTTTTAATTCCGCTTTGATAAAACTGAATAACATCTGTATACCCTTCAACCAGAAAACAATTATCCTCTTTAGCAATACTTTGTTTAGCATAATAAATACCATACAAAACTTTACTCTTATGATAAATATCACTTTCGGGAGAATTTAGATATTTTGCAGCTTTCTTAGTATTATCTAGAATTCTTCCTCCAAAACCTAGTACACGTCCAGACATACTATGAATAGGAAACATCACACGACCTTTAAAACGATCAAATTTTTTGTTTTCCTTTATTATAGTAAGCCCTGTTTTTTCAAGATATTTTAATTGGTATCCATTTTTAAGAGCATCATCTGTAAAGTCACTCCAATCATCGAGACAATAACCCAATTGAAATTCTTCTATAATTTCATCGGTAAAACCACGCTCCTTAAAATAACTCAATCCAATGGCCTTACCTTGATCGGTACTATGCATTGTTTTTTGAAAATAAGTATTGGCATATTCACTTGCCAAATACATACTTTCGCGAACATCTGCAGCTTGTTTTTGCGCATCAGACTGCATAGTTTCTTCAATTTCAATATTGTATTTTTTAGCAAGATACTTAATCGCTTCGGGATAAGTAAAATGTTCGTGTTCCATTAAAAAAGACACAACAGTCCCTCCTTTTCCTGTAGAAAAATCTTTCCAAATTTGCTTCACTGGAGACACCATAAAGCTTGGTGTACGCTCTTCGCTAAACGGACTTAAACCTTTATAATTTGTACCTGATTTTTTCAATTGTACAAAATCACCAATAACCTCTTCTACACGAGCAGTTTCAAACACTTGATCTATGGTGGATTTTGATATCATAAGATGGTTTTATCTAGAACTGTAAAAGTAATTAAAAAACTGTCTTTTGAAAATGCTTAACCTATTTTTAAACACAAACCATTAATTACAATACTATTAATTCAATACAAAAAAAGACAATAAGAATTACTCTTATTGCCTTTTTTGATTAATGAAACAAGTTAGTATAGTTTATTTAATACATATCAAATCGTAATCCTAAAGAGATATTATTTTGATCTACAGTTTGATGCTTAAAAATTGGCGATAAATCATATTTGGCATATACAGCTATACCACCAAAAGCTGCATAAGTACTTAAGCCATATACCAAATTAGTTGTATTATAATCTCTCTTAATTTTGTCTTTCACCTTTTCACCATCCACTTTGTATTTTAGTTTTTGGCGCGTTCCTATATTAAATCCAGCATAACCTCCTATTCCCATCTTAAATTTTCCTCTTGTGGAGTATCTAAAATAGTCCCCTTTATCAATTTTCTTAGATGGTCCAAATTCAAAATGCAATGGTAACACCAGATTGGTAATTGTGAGTTTTGCCTTTTTAAGATCGTGTTCAAAAGTTTCTAAAACCGTCTGATCCCCGTCTTTCACAAAATATTGATTATCCTTTAATTTTAACCCATTAAGTTGAAAACTAAAACCGTATTTTAGTCTTAACCAATTGGAATTTTTAAACAGACGTGTATTCCAAGCCCAACCAATTTCAAAAAAACGTGACCCTCCAATCTTATAAGGCGAATCCTCTATAGCTTCACCTTCAAAAATTGCATTATTAAGTCCAAAAGCAATAACAAAATTACTTACGATAGGTTTCTCATAATTTATTGGCCTATCGTATTTGTCGTTACCTATAAATAGCCAAGTGTTTCTAACTTCTGAGCCACCTAAACGAAATTTAAATCGTCTTCCATTGTTACAATAAGAATCTGGCATTTCTACTTTATTAAATGGATTTCTTTGCAATAAAGCAATCTTATTATCTAAAATAGCAATTCGGTTTTCAATATTTAAAGCATGTTCTTTTGCCGCTTCTTTTTTTAATAGTTCTTGCTCTTCTTTAGAAATTTCTCCCTTATCAAAACGTTTGTTTATTGCTTCAATTTCTTCCTTTAGCGCCTGTTTTTCTTCATTTTGAACCTCAGATTTTAGTGCTTTTAAGGCTTCAATTTTTTGGGCTGTTTCATTTTGATTTGTTTGCTCTTGTGCTGCTAGTTCTACTATAGGCATACTTAATAGGAGCAACACTAAAAATTTAGTAATTGTTTGCATAACTGTTCGTTTAATTTTTGATGAATTGATTTTGATTAATGATTACTGTTTTTGAAAGCTTAATTATTTCTTTCTGCTACAGCAGTTTTTATTTCTTTATAGCCCGCTTTTAGCATTTCAAATACTTTAGATCTAAAAGATTCTTCTTCTATATCAAACTCTACATCTCTTAGTAAAGCATCCGCATCTACTGTTTTTGTATCTTCATTATAGATTCTTTGAAGGGTAATTTCTTTGTGAGCAGCATCCAATAAAGCTTCAATTTCAGCATCACTTACTTCAGCCTTAGTTTCTTTAAGCTCTAGAATTTGTGCAACTACCTCTTTTGCTTTTAATGTTTCTATATCCTGAGTTTTTATTGCATCAACATTTAACTCATCTAATGCTTTTTGTTTTTCAACTTTAGCCTCAGCTACCGCATATTCAATAGTACTTAACACTATGCTTTCTTGAGCTTTAAATGTGTGTTTTTGTCTTAAACCTTTTTTTGATTCAATAGATTCTTGCCTATTTACTTTTCCGTCAACTTTATTTTGATTCACATCTACTAGTTGTTCTTCTTTAGAAGTATTTACTATGTTTTTGTCTTTATTAATAGATTCTACATCTATAATATCAGACTGCTCAGTTTCAACAATTACGTTAGTTTCAATAACTTCTTTCTCATTTTCAAACAAAAAGCTTACCAACAATAAAACACCAATGCAACTCGCGGCAATTCCTATCCACCATAAGTTTTTATTTTTATGTGTTTTATCATGAGCATCTAAACGCTGTTCCAAGGTACTCCAAGCGCCTTCACTTGGCGTTAAACTAACGTGTTCTAACTTTTCCTTTATATGTTTGTCAAACTTATTTGGTGCCATAATTTGTGTTGTTTATCTTTTTCAATTGGTCTTGTAACAACTTCCTAGCTTTAAAAAGTTGTGACTTTGATGTTCCTTCAGAAATTTGAAGCAATTTCGCTATTTCCGCATGCTTATAGCCTTCAATAGCATACATTACAAATACCATTCTGTATCCTTGAGGTAAAGCGTCTATGAGCCGCTGTAAATCGGCAATGTCCATTTTGGTTTTTATATTATTGGATTCTAGATTATAATGCTCTACGGTATCATCTGGAAATTCAATTTGCTTTTTTTGTCTTAGAAATGAAATCGCTTCCCTTACCATAATACGGCGCATCCAACCTTCAAAACTCCCTTGAAACTTATAATTTTCTAGCTTGGTAAACACCTTAAAAAAACCATTAAGCATAGCTTCTTCTGCGTACTGCAAATCTTTAATGTAATACCTGCAGACTCTCAACATTTTTGCTGCATGCAATTGATATAACGCATGCTGTGCTTCTCGATTGTTTTGTACAGCTTTTTTTATAAGCTCAGTTTCGTTTTTATGTAGTTGAATAACTTTCAAATAAGGTTTCATTTGGTCTTCTATATATAAAGACGCAACTATCATGCAAATGGTTGCCTCTAACTAAAAAAAAACAAACTCCATAAAATTTAAGGCTATAAAATTATACTTGCAAGCTAAACTACACTTAGAGGATTTGCAACGCTAAATCATGTCAAATGTATCTTATCATTATACTTTTTATGTAATTTTCAGTCGTTATTTATTCTTTTAGTTTCTCTTAAGGTATGCAATTATTTAAAAATCACTTAGCCCTTGCAGAGTGTGGTATCTCATGGGCAGGTTCACGCACACACTCCTAATAATAAAGTTAATTCTATCACACTATATTTTCAACCTCAAATACATTTTATCACATGTATGTCATAAGTTATCGGAGGCATTATACCATTTTACATTTGAAATTATTGAATAAAACACCATTTCTTCCAATACAAGTTTGAACGTTATAGACTATTTCACTTTTTGGAAAAAGGTATTTATTTTGCACATAGAAATACTTTTATGGCCTTACAAAGACAGAAAAAAATCTTAAAAATCAATTATTTTTTTCGTTCTATAACATAATTTACCATTAATTCTAAAGCGTCTTTATAGGGCGATTTTGGATAGTGTTCTAAAATAGACAATGCTTCTATTTGAAAAGCTTTCATTTTTTTAACAGCGTAGTCTAAACCACCATTAGCTTTTACAAAAGCAATAACGTCTTTGACACGTTTTTTATCCTTATTGTATTTTTTTATTGAATTGATAAGCCAAGCTCTATCTTGTTTAGAAGCACGATTAAGAACAAAAATTAAAGGTAAGGTCATTTTTTGTTCTTTAATATCGATTCCTGTGGGTTTTCCAATTTTATGACTACCATAATCAAACAAGTCGTCTTTAATTTGAAACGCCATCCCTATAAGTTCTCCAAAGCGTCTCATACGTTCCACCTCTACAGAATTTGGTTTAACAGAAGCTGCTCCAAGACTACAACATGCCGCTATTAAAGTTGCAGTCTTTTGTCTTATAATCTCGTAGTTCACCTCCTCAGTAATATCAAGCTTTCTTGCTTTTTCAATTTGAAGTAATTCTCCTTCACTCATTTCTCTCACAGCAACAGAAATAATCTTTAAAAGATCAAAATCATTATTATCTATGGATAATAACAAGCCTTTGGAAAGTAAATAATCGCCAACTAAAACTGCGATTTTATTTTTCCAAAGTGCATTTATAGAAAAGAAGTCTCGGCGACGATTACTATCATCTACCACATCATCATGGACCAGAGTGGCGGTATGAATCAACTCGATTACTGAAGCTCCTCTGTAGGTACGCTCGTTGACTTCACCGTTGTCTAACATTTTAGCCACCAGAAACACAAACATCGGTCGCATTTGCTTTCCTTTTCGATTCACAATATAATGTGTTATACGATTAAGGAGTGCAACTTTACTTGACATTGACAAACGAAACTTCTGTTCAAAAAGTTCCATTTCATAAGCAATAGGCTCTTTTATTTGCTCTACAATTTTCAAAAAATATAATCTTTCAATTTCTTATAAATCAAAGGTAAGCATATAATCATTAAGGTCTTTTAAGATAAGTTAAAAAAAAATCCTTAAATTGCACGCAAAAAAAATTCTTGAATTATGAAAAAAAAAAACACATTTTTATTTTTACTAGTCACTTCCTTAGTTTTGAATGCACAGACCACAATCTGGGAGGATAATTTTGAGTCCTATCCAGATTTTGAAATTGCGTCCATTGGAAATTACACTTTAATCGACAATGATGGAGGTACGCATTATGGCTCTACTAATTATGATTTCACAAATGAAGGCTACGTAGGTACAGCGATTATTTTCAATTCTTCAATGACAACGCCCAGTGCAGCAGGAACTCAATGGGATTCACATGAAGGTAGTAAGGGACTCTATTTTTTTGCATCAGGTGCAAATAATACCACAAAACCAAATGATGATTGGGTAATAACACCTGAAATCGATCTTACAAATTACGAAAGTGCTATGTTTTCGTTTTGGGCGAAATCCATAACGGATGAGTGGGGATTGGAACGTATAGAAGTTGCTGTGTCTACTACTGATACAGATCCTACAAACTTTACAGTAATATCTCCTGGGGGTACTTTTGAAGAAATTCCAACAACTTACACGGAGTACTCGTATGATTTATCAGCTTACAATGGACAGCAAATATATATTGCAATTCATTATGTTTCGAACGATTCATTTTTTTTACAAATGGATGAATTTTTAGTACAAGGAACATCTTTATCTTTGGAGGAATTTGAACAAAATTTAATTTCGTACGATTTTAATCAAAACACTAAAGATTTCACTTTAACATCAGAAACTGTACTAAATTCTGTGTCTTTCTATAATATTCTAGGCCAAGCATCTAAGACCGTTACACTTTCTAAAAATTCTGAAACAATAGATCTTTCTGAATTACAATCGGGTATCTATATTGTAAAAATTAATGGGGATAATGCATCAAAAACCATCAAACTCCTTATCAAATAAGACGATTATCTTTACTTCAAAGAAAAGCTGTCTAAAATTAAACTTAGACAGCTTTTTTATTTCTTATTGGCTAACTGTCCACAAGCCGCATCAATATCCTTACCTCTACTTCGTCGTACGTTAACGACAATTCTGTGCTTTTCTAGCGTCTCTATATAAGCCTCTAAGGCAGCATTTTCAGCTTGTTGAAATTCGCCATCATCAATAGGATTGTATTCAATGATATTAACTTTGCAAGGCACATATTTACAAAATTTAACCAAAGCCTCTATATCCTTTTGTTTATCATTAATACCTCCCCAAACCACATATTCATAAGTGATTTTTCGTTTGGTCTTAGCATACCAATATTCTAAGGCTTCTTTTAATGCTTCGAGTGGAAACATCTTATTAAAAGGCATAATTGCGGTTCTAACATGGTCAATTGCGGAATGCAACGATACCGCCAGATTAAACTTTACCTGATCATCTGCCATTTTCTTAATCATCTTTGGCACACCAGAAGTAGACAAAGTAATACGTTTTGGTGACATACCAAGACCTTCTTCCGAGGTTATCATATTTATAGATTTCATGACGTTTTTATAATTCATCAATGGTTCTCCCATACCCATAAATACAATATTTGAAAGGGGTCTATTAAAGTACAATTTACTTTCTCTATCTATAGCAACTACTTGATCATAAATCTCCCCAGGAGTTAAATTACGCATACGCTTTAAACGCGATGTTGCACAAAATTTACAATCCAAACTGCAGCCTACTTGAGACGACACACAAGCTGTAGTTCTATTTTCGGTAGGAATAAGTACAGACTCTACAATAAGCCCATCATGAAGTTTTACAGCATTTTTCACGGTTCCATCAGCACTGCGCTGCATCGTATCGACCTCAATATGGTTAATTACGAAATTAGCCTCTAGCACCTCCCTTGTTTGCTTTGATATGTTGGTCATATCATCAAAGTTATGGGCAGATTTACTCCACAACCATTCATAGACTTGATTCCCCCTAAAGGCCTTATCTCCTTTCTGGACAAAAAAGTCTCTTAATTGCGCTTTACTTAATGCTCGTATATCTTTTTTTTGTATGGACATTTTAGGCAAAAAAGCCTCGATACGTCGAGGCTCTTTGTGTTTTATAATTTATATTCTTATTAAATAATTAACATGGCATCACCATAGCTATAAAATTTATAGCCTTCTTTAACAGCCTCATCATAGGCTCTCATAATAAAATCATGTCCTGCAAATGCCGATGCCATCATTAATAAAGTAGATTTTGGTGTATGAAAATTTGTAATCATACAATTAGCGATACTAAAGTCATAAGGTGGAAAAATAAACTTATTACTCCAGCCATCGAACTCATTTAAAGTTCCGCTAGAAGACACTGAACTTTCTACTGCTCTCATGACCGTTGTACCTACAGCACAAATACGTCTTTTTTCTTTTAAAGCTGCATTAATTGTATCTGTTGCCTTATGATCAATTGTAATTTCTTCACTATCCATTTTATGCTTAGATAGGTCTTCTACTTCTACAGGGTTAAAGGTCCCTAAACCAACATGTAATGTAACTTCCGCAAAGTTTACGCCTTTAATTTCTAAACGTTTTAATAGGTGCTTAGAAAAATGTAAACCTGCTGTTGGCGCAGCAACCGCCCCTTCATTTTTGGCAAATATAGTTTGGTAACGCTCTTCATCTTCTGGTTCTACATCTCTTTTAATATATTTTGGCAAAGGCGTTTCTCCTAGTTCATTTAATTTTTTTCTAAATTCAGAATACGAGCCATCATATAAAAAACGTAATGTTCTACCTCTAGATGTTGTGTTATCTATAACCTCAGCAACTAAAGTTTCATCCTCACCAAAATATAATTTATTACCAATTCTTATTTTTCTAGCAGGGTCTACCAATACATCCCAAAGGCGTTGTTCACTGTTTAACTCTCTCAAAAGAAACACTTCAATTCTTGCTCCAGTCTTTTCTTTATTTCCAAACAATCGTGCTGGGAATACTTTTGTATTGTTCAGAATCATTACATCATCTTCATCAAAATACTCGATTAAGTCTTTAAAGTGCTTATGCTCTATAGTTTGTTCTTTTCTATTAAGAACCATTAATTTCGACTCATCTCTATGTTCTGATGGGTATTCGGCTAACAATTCTTCTGGAAGCTCAAAGTTAAAATGTGATAATTTCATCTGCTAGTGGTTATTTTTTCAAAGCGGCAAATATACAACCTCAAAGTAGGGGTTGTCAAGTATTTGAGCAAATATTATTCAGAAAAAGAAAAGCCAATTCTTTTTAAGTCCTTCCAAAAGTCGGGAAAAGACTTAGAAACGACCTCAGCATCCATGATTGTAAAACTTTTTTTCAAAGCCAAAGGCGCAAACGCCATAGCCATTCTGTGATCATTATAAGTTGCAACTTTTACACCTGAGTATAATGGATTGATGGTCTCTATTTCTAGAGTTTTATCTGTTATACTAACCGATGTGCCAAATTTTTCTATTTCTGTTTTTAAAGCGAGTAACCTATCGGTTTCTTTTATTTTTAAGGTGTGTAACCCTCTCAATTTACAGCGTAGTTTTAGTCCCAAACAGGTTACTGCAATGGTTTGCGCTATATCTGGTGCATTGGATAAGTCTAAATCAATACTAGTACCATTAGGGCTATCCGCAATCTTTTCTATGCTAATAGTATTAGATTCATAAGATGTTTCAACACCAAAGGCTTGATATATCTCTGCTAGCACAGCATCACCTTGCAATGAATTTTTTTTATACGAATTGAGTTTGATTACAGTCCCTATTTCACTTAAGGCTACAATACTATAAAAATAAGACGCCGAAGACCAATCGGATTCTACGACTAAAGTTAATGGTTTGGGCAGTTCTATTAAAGGCTCAACTGTTATCGTTTGATTTTCAAATTGCGTTTCTACTCCAATTTGATTTAATAAAGCTAAGGTCATTTCTATGTAAGGAACCGAAGTTATATCTCCTAAAAGATGTAACATTAACCCATTATTAAATTTAGCACCAATTAACAGCAATGCAGAAATGTATTGACTACTCACATTTGCAGACAAAGACACTTCATCAGTCTCTAACAGTTTTCCTTTAATTTGTATGGGCGGGTAACCTTCTTCTTTTAAATATTTTATATCGGCTCCTAAAGTTATCAATGCATCCACGAGAACACCTATTGGACGTTCTTGCATTCGTTGCGATCCTGTGAGGGTAACACAACTGTTTACTTTTAACGAAAAATATGCCGTTAAAAAACGCATTGCAGTGCCTGCGTGATGAATATTTATAACATCTGTTTGATTCCGCAATGCATTTTGCATTAACACACTATCATCCGAATTCGATAGATTATCTATAGAAATATTATCCCACAAGGCCTGAAGCAAAAGCAATCGATTAGATTCACTTTTGGAACCCGTTATACTTAAGGTTACAGACTTATGTATTTTTGATTTTTCTAAACTAAGATTCATGGCTGTGTTTATAGCACTACAAATCTATTTTAATTTTTCGTTATTATGATGTCTATCGTGATCTCTTTTGGTTTTTAAGTCCATTTTATTGTCAAATGCCTCTTGTAAATTAACTCCAGTTTGATTCGCTAAACATAAGACTACAAAAACAACATCAGCCAATTCCTCACCTAAATCTTTATCTTTGTCACTCTCTTTTTCGCTTTGTTCACCGTAACGGCGGGCAATAATTCTTGCAACCTCTCCAACTTCTTCTGTTAATTGTGCCATATTGGTCAGCGCATTGAAATACCGAACACCATGTTCTTTAATCCAATTGTCAACTGCTTTTTGTGCGTTTTGAATATTCATACGTTATATTTTCTTCAAAACTACCTTTTCTGTTTCTTTTTTTACCCGTTGCTTATAAAATTCTTTTAGTTCTTGGTATTTGTAAGCTGGAATTATTGCTGAGTTTATCTTAAATGTCGACATCACATTAATACCATTTGGTGTTTCACTGATATTAAACAAGAACGCTCCTAATCCATCTGGCAAATTCATCTTCATTGGTTTTGGTAAAGACACAACCTTATAACCTGCTGGTAATTTTATATTCACTATGCGTTTTCTGCTTCTCGGATAAGTAAAGTCAACTGGAAATAAACGTTCTTCTAATACAAAAGGATTTGTATCTAAAGTCAAGCTAAATAACGGTGAAAAGTAAATTTCATCTCCTACAACTTCCGCTCCATCATCTAACTCAAAACTATACACTTGACCTACGGATTTGGTTAAATCTTTAAGGTTTTTCATTTCTAAATCAGACAAATCATCGTAATCATTATCATTCATTACTGTTTCTTCCAATTCTTCCTGAGTTCTATTTTTGTATGTTTTCCTATAAAGATAAGCATCTAAATTGTTTACGCTGGTGCTTCTTTTACCCTGAATACTCCCATCTTCATTTATAGTAATATTCATCATTGCATTAAATTGACTATGCTTAGTTGGAAATAAATTTACTTTTTTGAACTGACCATTATCCAGCACCATAGTTCCTTCCCAGTTCAAAGCTCTAGGAGGCAATAATCCAACTGGCAAATCCTTATCTGTAGCGTCTAACAACACTATTTCACCACCTATTTCACAGCTTGCCACGACATAATTAAACCCTTCTAAAGTGGGAAAAACAGGAACACCATGCTTACGCGTACTTACTAAAACAGGATATGATTTTAAGCCACTTTCTCTTAATAACGCTACAAGCATTAAATTAATCTCAGAGACATTTCCTGTACCTTCATTATAGGCTTTTTGCAAATTCTTTTTTGTATACTTACCATAATCTCCATTCCATGTCATTTTAGATTTTATAACATCAAATGCTTTACTAATTTTCCCATAATTATCATTAACGCGCTTAATTTTTACACCCTCATCTTCCAAGAAAGATGTTTTCTTTAGCTGCTTTCCAAAGTTTTTATGTTCGTTAATTGTTTTAACTACTTTTTCCCAAGTTGTAGATAATTGTTTTAATCCTGAGTTTGGAAATTTGACTGATCTTAATTCGTAAAAAACTTTTGCCCTATAATTGTCAATATTATTAACATACAATTCTTCTTTTAGAGCAGGAATATCATTGAGTTCGTATTCTGAAACATAAGTATTTACTTTTATAGTAGCAAATCTAGTCGATTGAGTTAATCCGGTATTTGTACTTTGCTCATAATTAACCTTAACATTTCTTGTTTCTTCAAATTGTTTTGGTCTGACTGTATATATTCCTTTAACAATCTCATTAAAATCGAAATATGACAATGTTTCAATTTTTGCATAAAAGTTTTTAGTAGGAATATCTTCTTGAATGATTAGATCATCTATTTTCCAAAATGGAGATTTAATTTTATATGACCACTGTAGTATTGTTCCTACATTAATATTAGGCATTGTAATAGATGTTTGATTCCAATATTTCGATTTCTCTTCTTTAAAAATAGATTTCTTTTTTAATTTTTCTGTTATTACCTTTCCATTTTCTTCATTAAAAACAAACCCTTTTATATTAATCGCTTTTTCTTCTCTTTTTCCAGATTTATATAATGGAATTTTTTTTGTTGCATAATCCAATCCATCCTTATTTAATATCTTGATACGCTGATGAATTTCTGTCACTAATATCCAGCCATCAGGATGATCATGCTCAAAATAAGTGCTTCTATAAGAATTTAATATTACAGCATTAGCTGAGGTATCTTTTTCATATACATTATTCTTGAGAGCGGCAATTGTTACCTTTTCAAATTTATACTTTTGTGCATCAACTTTTATAACAGCTAAAAAAACTATTAGTAATAGGATTGTGTTTTTCATGTTAATTATTCTTATTTAATACGATGGATGATTTATCTGATTTGGCAATTTTTCTTCTAAAACTTCGGTAAGCTTTATAATCTTCTTTTGAGTATTTTCCTTTAAATATCTCTAGAGATCTTCTATACACAATTTGAGACTCTGATCGTTTTTCTAAAACCACTTTATATACGCCAAATTTAGTTGTTATCTTTTTGGGTTCTGGCAAAGATTTACAGCTTAAATTACTTGGAAGTTGTATTGTAAATTCATCCTCATCACTATAACCGCGCTCAATAGAAAAAGACAATTTTCTCTTGGAGTACTTAGAAGGAATTTGAGTTGATCTTTTAAACACATTTGGCGCAAACAACATTTTATCTCCCGCCTCAACTAGATATGATGGTGTAGAGACCTCGATATTTTCTTCTATAACAATTTCATCTTTATCATTTTTTAATTGAATCTTATCTACTTGCAGCTCGTTGATATAATCCCAGTAATTTTTATAAAAAATCTTTCGGTTTTTTTCTTCTTCGTCTATAACTCTATCTAATCTATAATCATATCTGGTTCCTCCAGATTTTGCACTATAAGTTCCTTTGAAACCACCATCAGCTTCTAAAGTAATCGTTGCTTTAGCATTTAAATAATTGTCCTTACTTGTATAAATCTTAGTATGTTTTATTTCTCCTCCAGTCGGTTTTACTACAAAAACATCCCTATCATCAGTAAAATTTGCAATATGACCAAATGGCACTTTTTGACTTGTACATTCTAACCATATATCTTCCTTCCCATTTGGGATATTGAGTATAACATGGTTTCCCTGCATCCCCACAATATCCTTATCAATATTTCTTATGTCTTTATCTCCATAAACTACGGTATAAAATGCTGGAATATTTTGACTATGTAACAAAGCCATGGTGTAATTGGTTAAACCTTTACAATCCCCATAACTTACTTCATCAACTTTTGACGCTGAAATAGGCTGCCACCCTCCTACGCCTAATTGCACACTAATATATCGCGTTTTATTTTGCACATATTCATATATTTTTTTTGCTTTTTTTATAGGGTCGCCCAAATTACTTACCAATTTCGTTACTTCTGCAATTGTACTAGTAGGTAAATCAGCCCTTCCATGCAGTAAGTCTTGATAACTCCATTTCCCAAAATCAGACCAATTTTTCGCATAACCATCAATACTAATCAACCTAAATTGCTCTGGTGCAACTCTAATTGACGGTGCTATTTTGTTAAAAGATGGACTTAGCGATTCCCATTTTATAGCCTTAAGTCCCTTAGCTTCATAGCGTATACTATTTCCATTTGACCCATTAGAAACACCCTCAATATTTAGATTATAAGTCTTTACATTCAAGGGTATGTCATTAGGATTGTTTACATTAAATGTACTATGTTCTACGCTCAAATTATAGGAATCCATTGGATACCAAAGCGGATAAAAAGCCGTATTCATATTCTCAGTTTCATACTCAAAAACAAAGGTAAATGGATATTGTACTGGCGTATAATCCAACCCTAAAACCCTATTATCCGTATAGAGACTACCACCCGAAGCACTATAATCTTTGAATTCTTTTTTTTTAAATTTCTTTATTTCTTCACCGAAACTATTATAAACTATTGCGCTTATATGCTTAACTTTGGTATATGGATCATAGCTAACGTAAGAATCAATATGTCGCAGACCATCTTCATTAAGCACTGTTATAGCTTTCTTTGACTTAATCCTAAGTTTAGAATAACTTTCAACATCTATATGAATATGGTAATCCCTAATAATTGCATTGGCATTATTGGTCAACAAAGCATCCACCACAACAGTTTGATATTTATACTCTTGTGTAAAACCAAACACACACAACAATCCTAATATTAAACTAGCTTTATTTTTTAATTTCATTTATAAATCGATTATTAACAGTGTTTTTAAACTGAATTGACATAAACCTTACAACTGTAAGACATTACGTGTCTATTTTAAACAACACAAGCGGCTACTAATATAAGAAAACAAGGTGTATTACCAAACATTAAAACACTACAATTGACACTAAAAAAAGACCACCTAAAACAACCAGATCTGCATTGCGCAAACACAACTAAAAAGAATCTATGACAAAATTGATTCCTCTAAATAAAAAAACTCAAAAAACATATCACTCTGCGAAGAACAAGATCCTTTCAAGTATATATAAGGTCTCGCATAAAATGAACTCCTATTCTATAAACAACTGCGAAAATAAAATCTTTATTCTTTTTGTTTGGTATCAATAATAAGAGTTACTGGTCCATCATTAAGCAGTTCTACTTTCATATCAGCACCAAATATACCAGTTTGAACAGACCTCCCTAAATCTTGCTCTAATTGTTTTACAAACTGCTCATATATAGGAATTGCCAGGTCTGGCTTAGCGGCTTTGATATAACTTGGTCGATTGCCTTTTTTCGTGCTTGCTTGCAAGGTAAATTGACTCACTACGATAGCATCACCTTTAGTATCTTTGAGGGATTTGTTCATGATGCCATTCTCATCTCTAAAAATTCTCAATCTTGTAATTTTTCTTGACAACCATTGGATATCTTCAGCTGTATCTTCGTTTACAATACCTAATAAAACAAGTAATCCTTCATTAATAGAAGCTACTATATCGCCTTCAATAGTTACCGCGCTATGCTTAACACGTTGAATGACTGCTTTCATAAAAAATCACATCTATTAATTATCCTTATCATAATTATCCGTGCGATAATGCACGTCTTCACCTTCTAAGATACTTATATAACTACGATATCTTGAATACGCAATTTCATCATTATCCAAGGCGTTTTTAACAGCGCACTTTGGGTCATGCACATGTAAACAATTATTAAATTTACAATCTTGTTTTAATTCAAAAAACTCTGGAAAGTAATCGCTAATTTCTTCCTTTTCCATATCTACAACACCAAAACCCTTGATTCCGGGTGTATCAATAATTTTAGCATCAAAGCTCAAATCAAACATTTCTGCGAATGTCGTTGTATGTTGACCTTGCTGATGTTGATCCGAAATTTCTTTGGTTTTCAAATCTAAATTTGGTTCAATAGCATTTACCAAAGTTGATTTTCCGACGCCTGAATGCCCAGAAAACATGCTCACCTTAGTTTTCATCAAATCTTTAACCTTATCTACATTTTTGCCAGTAGCAGCAGAAATTCCGATGCATTCATAACCTATCTGACGATATAACGCTGCCAAGTATTTTACTTCTAAAAGCGTTTCTTCATCATAGACATCAATCTTATTAAACAATAGAACTGTTTTTATAGAATAAGCTTCAGAGGTCATTAAAAAACGATCAATAAAACTTGTCGATGTCGTAGGGTTATCAATGGTAACTAATAAAAAAACCTGGTCAATATTACTTGCGATAATATGTGTTTGCTTGGAAAGATTAACCGATTTTCGTACAATATAATTCTTACGTTCTTGAATGTGATTAATAATACCTGTATCTGTATCATTTTTGGTCTCCAAATCAAAATCCACACAATCTCCAACGGCAATTGGATTGGTGCTTTTTATACCTTGCAATCTAAAACGGCCTTTAATACGACAATTATAAATTTTGCCATTTAAGGTTTTTACGCTGTACCAGCTTCCTGTAGATTTATAAACAATTCCTGTCATTCAGTAAATTAATAACAGCAAAGTAACAACTTTTAAATAAAAAAATCATTAGATTTGACCTATAACATAAAATCAACACTTATGAAAAAACAAATCTTACTTACAGTAGCTATTGCTGTAGGAATTGTATCATTTTCTTTTATCAACAAAAGCAGCTCAGAAAATGAGAAACCAGCCGCTAAAATAGAATATAAAGTAATTACTTGTGTAGAATCTATAGTACCAAATGGTCTTGGACGCTCTAGAATGATATCTTCTAATGTTTCTAAAGATTATAAAACCTTTACAACTACAAGATCTGGAGAAAAAGGTAAAGATCAGAAAAACAAGTCTAAACGAAATGAGATTAGAATAAAAGAATATGAAGAAACTAAACTCTTAAATTTCTATAACGTTGGTGGTATTCGTTTTCAAAATATAGCAGCAAATGACGCCGTTATGACTTCTAAAGTCAATGATATGGTTGCACAAGGCTGGGAATTAGCTTTTGTAAATACAGGTGTAGAAAGTGAAGCAGGAAAAGGCGATGGAAAAGGTATTTTCATCACCAGATATACATTTAAAAGAAGTTTGTAATATTTTTACAAAAATAATTTTAAAAAAAGCTCACATTTTAGTGAGCTTTTTTTACCTGTGATTCAAAATTCTCTCTTGATGCGCTATAGATTCTTGATGTATAGCCTTAAATAAGCGTAGAACAAATTCTTCACTCAGATTGTTTTGTTCACCTTCTAAAATCATTTTTCCTAAAATTTCATTCCATCGTTTATTTTGTAAAACAGCAACATTTTTAGTTTTTTTCAAAGTTCCAATACCATCGGCAACCTTCATGCGTTTACCGAGAGTTTCTATCAACTGATGATCAATCACATCTATTTGTGTACGTAACTTGTTGAGCTCATTTTGAAACTCTGCTTCGTCATCCATGACTTTTCGTATTCTCAAATCTTTCATTATTTGTCGCAATCGCTCTGGTGTAATTTGCTGCTTGGCATCACTCCAAGCTTCATCTGGATTATGGTGTGTCTCTACCATTAGTCCATCGTAATTCAAATCTAAAGCGGTTTGACATAAATCAAAAATAATATCACGGCGTCCAGCAATATGCGAAGGATCAAGTATTAATGGTAAATCTGGAAAACGATTTTGCAAATCTACAGCCAATTGCCACTCTGGAATATTACGATATCTTGTTTTTTCATAAGTTGAAAACCCTCTATGGATTACTCCCAGATTTTTAATATCCGCTGTATATAAGCGTTCCACAGCGCCTAACCATAATGACAAATCGGGATTAACAGGGTTCTTAACTAAAATTATTTTATCTGTTCCTCTTAAAGCTTCTGCTATTTCTTGGACAATAAATGGGCTTACCGTAGATCTTGCTCCAATCCAAAGAACATCTACATCATGCTGTAGTGCTAAATCCACATGTACTGCATTAGCTACCTCAGTAGCAATAAACATTCCGGTCTCCTCCTTAGCTTTTTGTAACCATTTTAATCCTAGGGCGCCAACACCTTCAAAATTCCCAGGGCGTGTTCTTGGTTTCCAAATACCAGCTCTTAACACTGTAGCATCTGTATCTTTGAGTTGATGTGCTATTTTTAACACTTGTTTTTCAGTTTCTGCACTGCAAGGCCCTGCAATAACCAACGGATGGCTCAATCCAAATGCGTCCAACCAGTTTCTTAATTCTTCATTATTCTTCATTGCGTTTAATTTATACTAGTCCATTTAAAATATCTTTAATATGATTGGTCTGTTTCATATCGTTATACACAGCTTCAAAATCATCATTTTCGATAAGTGTTTTAAAATGCTTTAAATTATAAATATATTCATCTAAAGTTTCTATAACATTTGTTTTATTTTCTTCAAATATTGGCGTCCACATTGCTGGGGAGCTTTTTGCGAGTCGCACCGTTGACTCAAAACCACTTCCTGCCAAATCAAAAATATCGCGTTCATTTTTTTCTTTTTCTATTACGGTTTTACCTAACATAAACGCACTAATATGTGAAAGATGTGATACATATGCAATATGCTTATCATGCGCCTTAGGCTTCATGTAGCGTATTCGCATTCCAATATCTGAAAATAGCTTGAGTGCTATTTCTTGTAACTTAAAAGCCGTATTTTCTACCTCACAAATAATATTAGTTTTACCTTTAAACAAGCCTTTTATCGCTGCAGATGGTCCTGAGAATTCAGTTCCCGCAATAGGATGTGTTGCCATAAAATTTCTTCGTTTTGAATGGTTCTCAACAGTCATACAAATAGCTTCTTTTGTAGAACCAACATCAATAACCACTGTATTTTCAGGCACCAAATCTAAAACTTTAGGCAGCACTTTTTTAGTAGCATTAACAGGAATCGAAACAATTACGACATTTGCATTAACACCCTCTTCTAAGGGCACCGCAGTATCTATAACGTTTAAGACTAGTGCTTCTTTCAAATGGGTTTCATTTGAATCTACACCCATGATTTCCGTTTTTGGATATAATGATTTAATATCCAAAGCTATGCTTCCACCTATAAGTCCAACACCAATAATACAAACTTTTGTCATGACAATCTTGATATTACTTCTTGTATTTCTTCTTCAGTAGTACATAAAGAAAAACGCAGATAACCTTCTCCATTACTCCCAAAAATAAAGCCTGGTGCCACGAAAAAATGATATTTTTTAAGTAAAGTCTCTACAACATCTTCAGACTTTTGTCCTTGAGGCAATTTTGCCCAAACAAAGAGTCCTGCTACATCTTTCTCATAGGTACAATTAAGTTTTTCTGCAAGCGTCCAAATTAATTTTCTACGCTTTCTATAGACATTATTAAGACTCATATACCAGAGTTTAGAACATTTCAAGGCTTGAATTGCACCTTTTTGAACACCATAAAACATACCAGAATCCATGTTGCTTTTTACTTTTAGAACACTCGCAATATAAGATTCGCTACCAACTAACATTCCAACACGCCATCCTCCCATATTAAAGGTTTTACTCAACGAATTTAATTCTAAACATACCTCTTTGGCATGCGGAATCTTGAGTAAACTCCTTGGTTGTTCATTCAAAATAAAACTATACGGATTATCATTAACTAACAATATTTTATGACGTTTAGCAAAGGCTATCAAATCTTCAAACAATTTGTAATCACCTACTTCTCCTGTTGGCATATGTGGATAATTGACCCACATCAACTTAACTTTACTTAAACCTTGTTGTTCCAATTCTAATAAATTTGGCTGCCAGGACATACCTTCCTTTAAATCATAATATTTGGGTTTTGCTCCAACCAATTTAGTTACAGACGCATAAGTGGGATAGCCAGGGTTAGGGATTAAAACCTCATCCCCTTCATTTAAAAACGCCATAGAAATATGCATAATACCCTCTTTGCTCCCCATTAAAGGTAAAATCTCTGTTTTAGGGCTTAAAGACACACCATATTCCTTTTTATAAAAAGCAGACATCGCTTTTCTAAGCTCAAACAAACCTTGATAACTTTGATATCGATGTGCATCTTTGTCCGACAAACTATCTGAAATAGCAGTTAACACCATCTGAGGCGGTTGCATATCAGGACTACCAATCCCCAAATTAATAATAGGTAAACCTGCATCCTTCATTAAATTTACTACTCTCAATTTTTGAGAAAAGTAGTATTCCTTAACCGTGTGTAATCGTTTGGCAACTTCAATCATAATTTTGCATTTTTATATTCTCCAAGAACCTTAAATTCTTCTGCCATTATGGCTATTACCGCCTTGGCTTTATTATAGTCTTCATAATTTTTAAATGTGACATCAACAAAAAAAGCATACTTCCATGGAGTTGTAATTTTTGGTAATGATTGAATCTTAGTTAGATTCAATTTACAATCACTCATCACATTGAGAATTGCTGCTAAACTTCCACGTTCATGCCCCAATTCAAATTTTAAAGACGCTTTATTCACACCACGTTGGGGCAATTCATAATTTTTACGCTTTACAATCACAAATCGCGTTTCATTTGCTTTAATTGTCTGTATACGAGAGGCTAAAATAGCTAGATCATATATTTTAGCAGCCAAATCACTGGCTATCGCAGCAACTCCAAATAAATTTTGGTTCTTAATGCGTTGGGCAACCTCTGCCGTATCTTTATCTTCAACAAGTTTAATATGTGGCCATTGTTTAAAAAACGACTTACACTGCAATAACGCCATGGGATGAGAATACACCGCTTCAATATCTTCAAGTTTTTGCCCAGAAAGTGCCAGCAAATGATGCTGAACATCCAAATAATACTCTCCGATAATATGCAGTTGAGGATTGTCTATTAACGCGTAGTTAGGAATTATAGAACCCGCGATTGAATTTTCTATAGCCATAATCGCAGCATCTGTTTTACAGTTAAGTAAATTAGATACCGTTGTATCAAAAGACAGACATTCTAAAACATCTACGTCTGTGTCAAAATAATTCTGAGAAACGATATGATGGAACGACCCTTTTACACCTTGTATTGCAACCTTGTTTATCATTCAAAAAAAAAAGCCTCGATAAACATCGAGCCTCCATATTAAAAATTTATAATTATAAATTATACATATAGCGTCTCTTTCCTTTCATAAAAAAAGAAATAATAAAAGCTATAAAATGTATAAGTTTTGGTATTCATATTTGATTTTCAATAGCTAAAGTAACTAATATTTTCACAAAACAAAACACTAATCCCTGTTTTTTATAGTTTTCATTAAAATTCTACTAAAGAATTTGTTTAAACTAAAGAAATACCTGTTTTAATTTCTATTTTTGATTAAACATTTTTTTTATGTCAATAAAGGTCAATCAACTCTCAAAAACCTATGGTTCTCAAAAGGCTTTAAATGCGGTTTCTTTTGAAATAAATAAACCTGAAATTGTTGGATTCTTAGGTCCCAATGGCGCTGGAAAATCTACAATGATGAAAATTTTAACCACATATATTAAAGCAACAGAAGGTACTGTAGAGGTTAATGGTTTTGATGTTAACACACAATCGCGTAATGTGCAAGCTAGTGTTGGTTATCTTCCAGAACACAATCCTTTATATTTAGAGATGTATGTTAAGGAATATCTTAGTTTTAACGCAAAAGCCTATAAGGTTCCTAAAGATCGTATTGCTGCTGTCATTGAACAAACCGGACTAACACCTGAAGCACATAAAAAAATCAGTCAACTTTCAAAAGGATATAGACAACGTGTTGGTTTGGCTAATGCCCTGCTACACAATCCTGATGTATTGATATTGGACGAACCAACTACTGGCTTGGATCCAAATCAATTGGTAGCTATTAGAACGCTCATCCAAAACTTAGGAAAAGAAAAAACCGTTTTCTTATCTACACATATCATGCAAGAAGTAGAAGCTATGTGCGATCGCGTCATTATTATTAATAAAGGTAAAATTGTTGCGGATAAGACATTGAAAGAATTGCGCAAAAACAAAACACAAACCATAGTTGTAGAGTTCGATTATCGTATTGAAGACGCCTTTATTAAACGCATTCCTAATGTGGTTTCAGTTAAAAACACATATGAATTTGTTTATGAAATCACGTTTGACACTATAGAAGACAGACGACCTTTAGTCTTTGATTTTGCACAAGAGAATGATTTAAAAATTTTACAATTGCACCAAAAAACAGCCAATCTTGAGAGCATGTTTAGAACCTTAACCCAACATTAATCTAAAAAGACAACACTTCCTATATATAAGACTTCAACATCTACTGTTGGTGGTGTGTTTACGACGATCACATCTCCTGTTCCGGTCATTTTTCCATACAGAGATTGTTGCGGATTTACAATCATATCATTACTACCTCTATGGAACACATTCACATCTTGAGCTATTAAATGAGCTCCCTCAAAACGCCCTCCTCCTGAGAAAAAACTTATATTTAAATTATTAGCTTTTCCAGTAATATAATATGAAGAAATACTATTAGACGTTATTTGCAATTGATCGGTATTAACTTCTAATCTAAAATCACCAACAGCAAATGCGTCAGACTCGGTAAAATCTTCTGAAAGCAATCTTAATTCAGGATAAGTTAATACACCATCCGACGAGACTTCAAACTGAGATGAATTTCTAATTTCAGTGATATTTGGTGCTGTTACATAGATTTTAGTAATTCCATAATCTCTAAAATAGTTACACGTGTTGTTATCACTCAATTCCAATCTATTTTCTATTACATTAACTTCTATATCGCCTATAAGATTTTCACCAGTTTGGATCAACACATTGAAATCTGAACCTTCTTTCAATATTAATTCAACATCTCTATCCACTAAGATTTTCTCAAAAGGCTCAACACTAAATGTTCTTTCGATAATTGTACCTGATTTCTGAATGCAATCCCAACCATTTTCTTTGTCACATGACAATACAACTAATACTATACATATCCAATTCTTCATAACTATAATCTTATTCCTATTCCCAATTCTAGTGCTTCAGCTTTTGCAGCATGTGTTTTTAAAGTTATAGCGGCAAATACTTTATCTCCAAAATAACGTTTAAGTCCTATACGCTGATACGTTCTACCCTCAAAATCAAACGGATAATGCACATAATACCCAAACTGCGTAAGTAATGACATTTTATTAACAAACAACTCATGTCCTACAAAAATCCCCACGCGCCTATGATCTGTATTCCGATCTATCTGTTCTTCTGGATAAGCAATAGACCTATAATGAATTAAAGCTTTTAAAAATTCGGAAAAAAAAGCATCTGCACCCAATTGCAATGCACTTTTTCTTGAAAGACGCTTATCAGCATAGCAAGATATTATATAAAATGGAAACTGCCCACTACCCACTACATCACTTTCATTAACTCCACTTCTAAATGCAAAATTAAAACGAATGGGTTCTGTAACATTTTCTTTCGCCTTCACTTCGGCATAAGACATATCCTCGTCATCCAAATTATATAGCACTCCCAAATTAAACGCAATAGTATTTACACTATTATTAGGTGCTTTAAAATTAGCATTTGAGTAATGTGTCAAAGACAAACCTGCCTGAAGTCCAAACCGGTCAAACAAACGTTCCTTTTTATAATTAATCATCACATAAGTGCTACTTAAAATCGTTGAACCAAAAGCCGTATTTTTATGATTTGTATATTTATCATAAGGATTGGTATTGTACGCCAAGCCTTGTGCAATACGTAACATTAAATTTCGATGTAAAAAATAGAAATTATAATGTGCATAAAGTCCATAATTTTCTCCCAAAACGGTATTACCATACCTCTGATAGGAGAGTGATGCTCCATAATCTGGATAATTATAATATTGTTCCCATTCTTTATGACCAAAAGTTTTTTTACTCCAACTTAGGATAATACCATCTGGATGACCTTGAATAAGATGTAATATCGAACGATTATGAAGTGGAATATTTCCTCTAAAGTAATTGATATCAACAAATGAATTGACAGCTTTCTTCTCTTCCTGCGAAAACCCAAAATATGAAATAAAAAGGCAAATTATAAGTAATATATGTTTCATCTGACATCAGCGAATATAACCATCTATAAATAAGAACTGTATTTTTACAAAAGCCAATAATACAGCTATTTTTACAAAAAATTAACCTGTTTCATATCATTTTGTTCATTTTATTCAATACTGATTTTGAATAAAATCAAATTTCACATGAGGGTTTTGCTGCAAAAGATAAATTTTGATTATTTGTGGCACTCTAAAAATAGTTTTTTCAA
The DNA here is from genome assembly GCA_013215095.1 of Flavobacteriaceae bacterium. Classification (GTDB taxonomy): domain Bacteria; phylum Bacteroidota; class Bacteroidia; order Flavobacteriales; family Flavobacteriaceae; genus DT-34. Next base: position 40,341 of record JABSPM010000022.1, read on the forward strand.
ATAAAGCACAAAGAAGATACAAGTAATTCAACTTTCTGATGTATCGTTTCTTTTTGCTTGTATATTATTGAGCCCATAAGCGTTTGTAGCTTGGTCAAATTTTCCTTGAATAAGGTTTTTTGGTTTTATTCTTTCTTTTTTTTTCGTTTTTGATACGCGCTAAGTTGCTACTTAGGTGTTATGCCTATTGGTTTTACAACGATTCTAACACTGCTTTCTTTGAGCTAAGCTCTGTTGCTTCTTAAAACAACAAATCCACAACATTGTCGCTGTGGATCTTCTAATTTTTAAAATTTAATTTCTAATTGCTTACTCATAACCGCCACTAGTTATAAACTAGCGGGAGCGGGGGAACGTGATGTATCTATTGAAGTTGCTGATAAACTTGCCAAGTATTTCGGTATTACTCTTGACGAGCTTGTGCATATGACTGATAAAATACCTAATGAAGTTACTATTGTAGATAAGTCTGTTTCTGAACGTATTAACCTAATACAACAGCTTAAAGAAGAAGATAAAAATGCACTATTTCGTATTATCGATAGTATGCTGACTAAATCCAAGTTTAAAGATTTCTTTGATAAAAATATGGCTTCGCTTTAAAGCATAAAAAACCCACAAAATTGCTACTGTGGATCTTCTAATTTTTAAGACATTACAAACTAGACACAATTCACAGAAGTGCGACAGAGTAACTGTTACATGTCGCACGAGGGGGTTCTTAAAACAACAAATCCACAACATTGCCGCTGTGGATCTCCTAATTTTTAAAATTTAATTTCTAATTGCTTACTCATAACCGCTACTAGTTATAAACTAGCGGGAGCGGGGGATGCTTATGGAAGATATGAGCGTGATGAAGTAAAGCCAACTATTGAGATGTCTAACAAGATTGCTAATGCTTTAAAAGTAAGTTTAGATTTCCTTGTAGGTAATACAGATTTAGAACTCGATACAGAGACTTTAAAACGTGTTGAGGATATTTCTAAATTATCTGATGATAACAAAAAGCACATCTATATTCTTTTAGATGCGCTTATTCGTGATTTTAAAACCAAAGAGGCTTACGCATAAAAAAACCACAACTTAAAGCTGTGGTTTCTTAATCATTGTTTTTATTTTTTCTTGTGTTAAATATACGTCCTTGTAGTTTTCAACCACATAAATGTTAACATCTTCAAAACTCGATGCTACTTTCTGGATAATCAACTTAACTTTATTCCAATTTGCTCCTCCCAAGCCTGCGCCTATTCGTGGTAATGCTACATGATAAATCTTTTTTCTCACACATAATCCTAGCATATTGTTAAGAGATTTTTCTATAGCCTTATAGTCTGCTTTTGTTCTCCAAGTTTTTTGAGTGCCTAAATTAAAAACAACACCATCTTCATAATCATAAGCAAATACATCTCCTAGATTAAAGTCATTTTGCTTACATAAAGTTTTATAAGCATCATACATTTTAGGGAATTTGCTTTTAAATTGAAGCGCTATACCTTTTCCCATTGCTCCAGCACAATTGCATCCATGGGCATAATTTGATACTCCTTCTAATTTAAAAATATTACCAAAATCTATAAACCTAATCATTATGTAATTTCCAAACTTTATTAAATTCTTCTTCTACAATATAATCAAGCTTATCAATCTCTAAATCGGAGAGCTTTTGGTCATAAAGAATACTATCTCCCTTAATCGGTTTATCATCTGAAAGAAATGTATATTCTCCCAGATGATTTATTTCAATTTGCCTAACAGCATAATCATTTAAAAAATGTAAGTAATAAAGAATGTTTTCTTCTTCCCATTTTTTCTTTATATAAATTTCTTTGTTAAAATCCTGATTTACCACTACTTATAATCCTCTTTGAAATATTTAAACTTGATGTGTTATTTATTAAATAAATATGATTGTTAGTTTGTATAACTTTTAATCCTTTTGTTTCAATTTGTATAAAATGTTGAAGTTTTCTACCGTTCCATGGAACTCCAAAGAGCCTTCTAGAAACCTGACCTACAGTGAAGCCTGACCCAGGTGCTATATCTGTTAAATATTGTCCAGTTCCATATCTAGCATTTTTTGCTCCTGTTGATGCCTTTAAAAGCCCTGATTCCATAATAGCATTATATCCAGCTTCATCGGTATAATGATATAATCCAGCACTTGCCCTTGCTGTACCTAGAAACTTGCTAGCTAAACCAAAAGCTCCTGCAAAAAACGGAGAGTCTATTCCCATAGGTATAGCATGTCCATTTGCTTTAGGAACCTGCCCTCCATAATAGTCATAAGCTTGAACTGCCCATGATGCCATGGCAAATAGCATTTCATCAGTAAAGCCATAATTATTTAGAGTTTCAATCGAAGCTTGACCTTGTCCTATTTTCCTAATATGACTTCTAAATTTCTCAAAATATTCCTCTTCAAAATACCATTTATCATCTGCTTTGTGATAATATTTTTTTGCATCAACCGCAAACGAATAAGCTCCAGAACCAACAACTTTTTTTGAATCTTTGGATTCCCCTTCTTGTGGACAATCATCACAAAAGCCACCTTCTCCATCAGCATTCCAAGTGGTGCTTCCGTCTTCTGGAGTAGCCTCCCACATTTCTTCTATTGAATTTACAGTTGTAGTTCCTGAAGGATCTGCAAAATAAATAGGGTTATTGTCAAACGCAGTATAAGTAGATTGTTGAAAATGAGTAATTGGGTCAATCGTTGTCCATCTTGCAATTGCAGCGTCATAATTCCTTGCTCCAAAATCATGCCAATCTAGGTCTAATTCATCCTGCTCCTCTTTATTACCAAAGCCATACGGATGGTCAGTACCGTTTATCACGTTATTATACCCATTATGTTTCAGTCCAAAGGGATAGTAGTTAACGCGTTTTTTTCAGCGGTTGCCCATTTTTGAGCGGTTACTTCTCCAAAAAAATTACAAAAAAGAACGTCCTCACTTC
>JABSPM010000023.1 GCA_013215095.1 Flavobacteriaceae bacterium
GTCCAAAATCTTGTTTGAGTTCTTTTATTCTGTTTTCACAATCGGCACGCGTATTATAGATATTCCATATTTGATCTAGCGGCAAGTCTAGATTGGTGACATAGCAACTGAATTGATAGCCTGGCAAGTCTTCAAACAAAAGTTGTCCTGCCACCTTAGGACGATCTTCTATTTTTTTTCTGACAATAATATATCGTCTTGGTTTTCTATCTATATGATTAAAAACCATTTCATTTAAATCAATTCCTTTGGTTAATGAGACCCAATGATCTAATCCAGCAATAGCGTTTTTTACATTAGGATACATACGAGTTGCTATGATATAATTTAGCTGTTTTGATTCTATGTATTCTAATAGGTCTTGTGTGTAAAAACCACTATCCGCCATGACTAACCCAACACGTTTATCTTTAAGTACTTCTGTAAAGGTTTCTTCCTTAAGTTCTGCTTCACTCTTTTTGGAAGATGTACTCTTTTCAAAAACAGTCTCAGCTCCCTTAATAAACTTTCGCTTCCATAGGTTGACTTGCTTAACACTGATTTCAAAACGTTGTGCTATTTCTTTGGTTGTAGATTGCTCTTTTAATGCTTCTAAGACAACTTTTGTCTTAAATTTTGATGTGAATTTTCTTCGTGTTATAATAGTAAAATTAAAATTCTTTTTTGAACTTAACTTACTGTCCTAATTTTGGAGGAATGATCATATCCATTAGACCCAAATACAACTCGAATCTAAAACTACTATCTAAAGCTAACATAATTTCTGATTTTTAAAAAATCAAAAATAAGTCCAGGCACAAAACACGTCAAGATGGGTTAGACGGAGGGATACATTACCTCATTAAGTCATTACTTCATTATCTCATTACCACATTAAGTCATTACTTCATTATCTCATTCATGTCTTAAAATAACGCACAAGTAGCCTGTGATTTTTACAACTAAAATAGCTAAAGACAAATGTAAGATCAACTATGTTCTTGCTGTATCGGGTCTTCGTTTTTTTGACGAATACATCTTAGTCCGATAAAAGTGATAAGACCATTAATAGGTAATAACTCATAGCCTACGACATAGCCTCCAAGATGTTCTGCAGGAATATTACCAATACAGGCAGTTATCAAGAAAGAAATTAAGGTAACTATCCAAACATATTTGTCTTTGATGTAATGTTTTGTGAAAATTCCATATGCAAATAAACCCAATAAAGGACCATAGGTATATCCAGCAGCCGTTAACAAACTATCAATAACATTTCGGTCAAGCACATGTTTAAAGATAATAATTACAACTATAAGTAGCCCACTCATTGCAATATGTGTACGTTTTCTAATTTGCTTTTGCTCGTTGTCTCGTTTATTTTTGATATTTAAAAAATCAACGCAAAATGAGGTGGTTAAAGAAGTTAATGCACTGTCAGCACTACTATATGCTGCGGCAATTAATCCTAGCATAAATGTAATAGATAAGGTAAGTCCTAGCCCACTATTTAATGCAATTTCTGGAAATAACAAATCGGTTTTTGGAGCACCATCCATTAAAGGAATAATGATGTTGTTTTTACGCGCATAAATAAACAATAGAGCACCAAGCATCATAAATAATACGGTAACTATGACTAAAACAAAACTAAAGGAGAGCATGTTTTTTTGGGCGTCTTTTAAGCTTTTACACGTTAGGTTTTTTTGCATCATATCTTGATCTAATCCAGTCATACAAATCGTTATAAATAGCCCTCCAAGAAATGACTTTATAAAATAATTTTTAGCTAAAAAGTTATCCGTAAAAATAACCTTATTGTAATGTGTGAATTCTTCAGAATTTAAAAATTCTGAAAAACTCCATCCGAGTTCCTTATTGATAAGTATAATAGATAGGCAAACCGCAATAATCATAAATAGGGTCTGCAAAGTATCTGTCCAAACAATGGTTTTGATGCCACCGCGATTGGTGTAAATCCAAATAAGTAATATAGAAATTACCACGGTAAACTCAAAGCAAACTTTGAGGTCATCAAAGACAAATTGCTGTAATACAATGGCAACAAGAAATAACCTAAAGGCAGCGCCAAGTACTCTTGAAATGAAGAAGAAAAAAGCACCGGTTTTATGGCTAACAACCCCGAAACGTGTATTGAGATATTCGTATATAGAGGTTACATTCAGGCGATAGTAAATAGGCATTAGCACAAAAGCTACTACAAAGTATCCGAAAAAATATCCAATAACGACTTGTAAGTAGCTGAATTGTGAACCATCAATCCAACCTGGAACAGAAATAAAAGTGACACCAGATAATGATGCGCCAACCATACCAAATGCTACAACATACCAAGGTGATTGTTTCCCAGCTTTAAAGAAGTCTTTGTTGCTGTCAGTTTTGCCAGTAAAGTGGGAAATCAGTAAAAGCAATGCAAAGTAACACGCAATAAGGATTAGTATTTGAATTGATGACATATAAAATAAGTTTTGGAATGCAAAAAGTATAGCTTATATTTGAGATAGCAAATTAAAAATTAAAATTGAAAAATTAAAATTGAAAAAAAATATGAAAAAATTATTATTGTGTGTATTTAGTTTTGCTACAGCTGTTATTAGTGCCCAAGATTATCAGAAAATGATAGAAGCTGGAACTTACACAGTGTATGAAATACAAGCTGAGGCTCAAGATTATTTTGAAAATGTAGGCACAGAAAGAGGTACAGGTTATAAACCTTATAAGCGATGGGAGTATCAAGCTTTAAGAAATATGGATGAAGAGGGAAGGTTAAAATCTCCCGATTTTCTTTATAATGAGTTAGAGCGGTATAATAATTATCTTAATCAAAATACAAACGGACAGCGCGCTGTGCAACAAGGAAGTTGGCAAGACTTAGGCCCTGTATATTGGAATGCGACAAGTGGATGGAATCCTGGTGTGGGAAGAGTAACAGCATTTGCAGTCGAGTCAGGAAATTCTAATCATATTATTATTGGGGCTCAAACTGGAGGTGTTTGGAGAACAGTTGATGGTGGTGCCAATTGGACGGTGCTAACCGATGGCATGGCTAATCTAAGCGTTTATGCTGTTGCTATGAATCCTAATGACCCTACAGAGTATTTTTGGGGGTCTAATGGTGGGGTGATTTTTAAGTCAACGGACTCTGGCGCAACTTGGAATATTTTGGGAGATGTTGGTTATGGTAATGTAAATAAAATAGTAATTGATCCGACAGATACTACAAAAATGTATTGTACTGGAGGAGGAGGTATTTTTAAATCAACAGACTCGGGCGCAAACTGGACGCAAATCCATGCGCAAGCAACAATAGGTTATGACGTGGAATTTAAACCAGGTGATACAAATGTTATTTATGCTACTGGAGACAAGTTTTTTAAATCTACCGATGGCGGACAAACCTTTAGTGTAGCGACAAATTCAGCGCCATTTTCTAGTGGTAGTAAAATGATGGCGGTTTCTGCCGATAATCCAAATGTTATTTATGTTTTAGAAGCGTCTGGTTCGATTTTTGGTGGGTTTTATAAATCTACGGATAGTGGAGAATCATTTGTGAAATTGGACCATGGGTCGAATAACTATTTTGGATATAGCTCATCAGCCGACGATACTCTCGGTCAAGCACCAAGAGACATGGATATTATTGCTAATCCTTCTGATGTTAACGAGGTTCATATTGCAGGTGTTCTTACATGGAAATCTACTAATGGTGGTGAAAGCTTTAATATTACTTCACAATGGACAAAAAATGGCGCATTGAACGAAGATATTGGATATTGTCATGCCGATGTTGATATTATGGAATATGTTGGAGATAAAATTTATGTCGGTTCGGATGGTGGTTTATTTGTAGCCAATACCCCTGCAACTGTAAACTCTACCTATTATACCGATTTAACAACAGGTCTAAGTATTCGTCAATTTTATAAGTTGGGTATAAGTCAATCTAATCCTGTAATTGTATCTGGGGGCTCCCAAGATAACGGAACTTCTGTATTAAAGGCTAATGGTGATTGGAGAGATTGGCTAGGTGCAGATGGTATGGAAACTTTTATAGATAAAAATGATAATAGCATTTTATACGGAACCACACAGTATGGGGCTTTATATAAAAGTGTTAATGGTGGTAATAGTTATTCTGGATTGGCAGAACCGGATGGAAAATCAGGAAATTGGGTAACACCCTTTGAACAAGATCCAATTGCTGCGAATACAATTTATGTAGGATATGATGAGGTCTACAAATCCACCAATGGAGGAGCTTCTTGGGTGTCCATTTCTCAAAATTTTGGAGACAATTTAGATGAGATGGAAATCGCACCTTCTGATAGTAATGTTATTTTTGCATATAGTTATTATGAAGGCTTCTTTAAGACTTCTGATGGTGGTGCGACAAATTGGACCTCCGTTACTGGATATTCTGGTATAATTACAGATATAGCTATACATCCAACAAATCCAGATAAAATAGCCATTTCGACAACGGCAAGTGGGAAAGTATATGTGTCTAATAATGGTGGATCAACATGGACATCTTACTTGTATAATTTGCCAAATTTTTCCGCGAGAGCATTGGCTTGGGATAATAATGGTAATGATGGTTTATATGTTGGTATGAACTATGGCGTGTATTATACAGATAATACCATGACAACTTGGGAACCGTTTAGTGTGAACTTACCTAATGTAGAGATTTCAGAATTAGAAATTAATAATGTAACAGATGAAATTTATGCAGCAACGTATGGTCGTGGTCTATGGAAGTCTGCTGTTTATAATCCAACATTAAGCATTACAGACTTGGAATTGAGTGAAGTAACAATGCATCCAAATCCAGCAACCGATAAGATAAACATTAGCTTTAAAACACCTTCTGCAATGCAAGTGTCTATATTTGACGGTTTAGGAAAGGCCGTTTATAGACAACAGTATAAATTGAAACGTGAGACTCACAATTTGGACGTTTCTGGTTTAACCCAAGGTGTTTATTTTGTTAGGATTGAAACTCAAAACGGAGCAATAACTAAAAAGTTAATGATGAACTAATTAAGTTATGCAAGTTCTTCTGTTAAATTACACATTAGAAAAATGATGATTTTTTGTGTTAGATAAAAAATAAAAATCAGTCATAGCAATAGTTAAGAGTTATTTTTATTTTGAAAGATAAAAGAAAAAAGCGCATTTTAATTGAGTAATTTAGCAGTAGAGATGGTATAACATAAGACGATATTGATTTTTTTAACCTAGTGATGGTTTATGCTGTTGCTAGGTTATTTTTATGTATTTTCGCAGCAATGGAATTTTCATCAAAATTACTTCAAAATGCCGTTAATGAGGTGTCGCAATTGCCAGGTATAGGAAAGCGAACAGCCTTAAGGTTAGTGCTGCATTTATTGAAGGCGCCAAAGGAGCAAACTACTCATTTGGCCCAAGCCCTTCAAACCATGAGAAACACTATAAAGTTTTGCAATAACTGTCATAATATTAGTGATGTTGAGTGTTGTGAAATTTGTGCTAATCCAAGGCGCAATGCAAAGATTGTTTGTGTGGTTGAAGATATCAGAGACGTAATGGCCATAGAAAGTACAGGGGCTTTTAGGGGATTGTATCACGTGCTTGGAGGCGTTATTTCTCCAATAGATGGTGTTGGTCCTAATGATTTAAACATAGAGAGTTTAGTAAGTAAAGTTAAGAAAACACATATCGAAGAATTAATATTTGCTTTAAGTTCAACAATGGAGGGAGATACTACTAATTTCTATATTTTTAAAAAAATAGAGGAATTTGATGTAAAAACATCTACTATTGCAAGAGGGATTTCTGTGGGAGGAGAATTGGAGTATGCCGATGAGGTGACTTTAGGAAGAAGTATTGTGAATAGAATTCCATTTGAAAACTCCTTAAAAAATTAAAACCAAGTACTTGAAGTTATCTGTTGTCATTCTTAATTATAATGTGCGCTACTTTTTAGAATTATGCATAAAAAGTGTTATAGCAGCGACCTCGAAATTGGATGCAGAAATTCTTGTTATAGATAATAATTCTAAGGATGATAGTCGTCAGATGGTGGCAGATTTGTTCCCTGCTGTAAAATGGATTCAAAATACAACGAATGTTGGCTTCTCTAAGGCCAATAATCAAGCGGTAACTCATGCAAGAGGTGAGTATATTTGTATATTAAATCCAGATACAGTAGTCTCTGAGGACACCTTTATTAAACTTTTAAATTTTTCTGAAACCAAAGAAAATTTAGGTATCGTTGGATGCAAGTTAATAGATGGAACAGGGAAATATTTGCCAGAAAGTAAACGGAACATACCATATGTAAGTGCCGCTATAAAAAAAATGTTTGGGGCATCGGAAGCGTATTATGCGAGCCATTTATTGCCTGATGATATTGGTCGTGCCGATATATTTGTTGGCGCATTTATGTTTTTGAGACGTGAGGTTTATATGCAAGTCAAAGGCTTTGATGAAGATTATTTTATGTATGGTGAGGATGTTGATATTTCTTATAAAATTTTAAAAGCAGGTTTTGATAATTACTATTTTGGAAATACAACAGTAATTCATTTTAAAGGAGAAAGTACATTGAAAGATAAGAAGTATGCAAGGCGTTTTTATGGTGCAATGCAAATTTTTTATCGAAAGCATTTCAAGAAAAACATGGTTTTTGACGCCTTAGTTTGGTTAGGTTTAAAAGCAGCGTTTTTATTTAGACAAGCTCCTAAAACCCATTCAAAACAAGTAAAACAGTATTTTTTTATTGGCACTCATGGGATAGCAGCACTAGAAAATGTTTTAGTAAACGACCTCAAACCTCTAAAATTGACTGAAAATATACCCCTATTTTCTGAAGTTATCTTAGACGCAAATACCCTAAGCTATAAACAAATCATTACCTATTTGTCACAATTTGAAAATGATAATAAGGTGTCTTTCAAAATACTACCCGATAATTCAAATTTCATAATCGGAAGTGATGATTCGATTAATCAAGGTCAGGTTATATTGTTTAAAAAGTCCTTCAAAAACAGCTAAAAATACTTCACATAATTTATTATTAATAATTAAAAAAAATACATCATTTTTCGTTAATTTTGCAAGCGAAAACTAAAAAAACCTTTTTGCATTAGAGATATGGCAAAATTTGAACTTAAATTACCTAAAATGGGGGAGTCAGTTGCTGAGGCAACTGTAACATCATGGCTTAAAGAAGTTGGTGAAACAATTGAAATGGACGAAGCGGTACTTGAAATCGCAACGGACAAAGTCGATAGTGAAGTACCTAGTGAGGTGGAAGGCGTTTTGGTAGAAAAACGTTTTGAAGTTGATGATGTTGTACAAGTAGGACAAACCATAGCAATTATAGAAACTGATGCTGCTGCAACAACAGCAGAGGCACCAAAACAAGAAATAACAACTGAAGAAGCCTCAGCAACTGCAGTTGCAGAAGTAGCGCAAACTGTGGTCGTTGCTCAAGCGGTTTCAGAACCAGTAATTACATCTAACGAGAATCGATTTTATTCGCCGTTAGTGAAAAATATAGCAAAACAAGAAGGAATTGCACAAGCAGAATTAGATACTATTTCAGGGACAGGTAAAGAAGGACGTGTAACGAAAAATGACATGTTAGCTTATCTAGAAAATAGAACTACGCAACCGGTATCTGCTGCGCCAAAGGTAGAAAATAATACGCCTGCAAAAGTTAAGGCATCTGCATCAAAGCCAGCACCTGTGCTTGCAACTAGTGGAGATGAGATTATAGAAATGTCTCGTATGGGTAAATTGATTGCAAAACATATGGTAGATTCTGTGCAAACTTCTGCCCATGTACAATCATTTATTGAAGCTGATGTAACCAAAATTTGGAACTGGAGAAAGAAAGTAAAAGATACATTTGCAAAACGTGAAGGTGAAAACTTAACCTTTACGCCAATCTTTATGGAAGCAGTAGCAAAAGCATTGCGTGACTTCCCAATGATGAATATCTCCGTACAAGGGGATACAATCATTAAAAAGAAAAATATCAATTTGGGTATGGCGGCAGCTTTACCAGATGGGAATTTAATTGTACCTGTGATTAAAAACGCAGATCAACTTAACTTAGTTGGTATGACTAAACAAGTTAACGATTTGGCAGGGCGTGCAAGAGCCAATAAATTAAGTCCAGATGATATACAAGGTGGAACTTATACAGTTACAAATGTTGGTACCTTTGGAAGTATTATGGGAACACCAATTATCAATCAACCACAAGTTGGTATTTTAGCATTAGGAGCAATTAGAAAAGTTCCTGCGGTTATTGAAACTCCAGAAGGTGATTTCATAGGTATCCGATACAAAATGTTTATGTCGCACTCTTACGACCATAGAGTCGTTAATGGTGCACTTGGTGGACAGTTTGTAAAAGCGGTCAAAGATTACTTAGAAGCTTGGGACTCTAATAGAGATATCTAACAGCGCTTAGCAAAAAAATAGACATAATGAAAGCACAGATTTTAGTCTGTGCTTTTTTTATGATGTATTTGCGATTTAATGAAGGGGAGGAATACCTTATACGATTTGAATTTAATTATTTCGCATAAAAGCGTTTATATAATGATAATTGCTAGTTATTGATTTAATTAGATTTTCATCCATGTTTTTCACAAATTCATGTAGCCAATCTTTGATCTTTTCTAGGGAATCAAAACAGCTATTCTTGTAGCTATCCTTTATATATTTCCATACCTGTTCACAAGGGTTTAACTCTGGGGTATAGTGAGGTATTCTAAGTAAATATATGTTATCTGGAATTTTAATATTTTTAGTTGAGTGAAATCCAGCATTATCTATTACTACAATTTTGTACTCATTAGGTCTATGTTTAGAGAATTCATTTAAGTATTTTTCAAAAACCTCA